>CAILVI010000272.1 GCA_903837595.1 uncultured Thiodictyon sp. | reverse complement strand
TCCGGCATAAAGGTCCAGGACATACTCCCCGAGTCGTCCATCATCAGCAGTACGTTGGGCGCCACCGTCGCCGGGGCGCTGGTCACCAATGGCGAGGTCGCGAGATCGGTGCTGCCGGCCATCACCGCGGCCGCACACAACCAGAGCCAGCTGGCCCATAACGATACCTTCACGGCGCTGAGTCTGGTCATGGGTGTTGCTCCTGAGTCACATCACGACGGTGACTTGGACATAGCTCACCGTATTGCGCGGCCCGTCGGTGCGCGCGGTGATCCGATAATAATAGAGATTACGGTTGCAGGTGAGCGGGGTACTGGTATTGGCCCCCATGCTGTTGCCGGTACAGGTGCTGGTCGCCGACGGCGGCGGCAGCGAACACTGGGGGGGCGGTAAGCCATTGGGCTGGATTGCCAATCCGGGATTGCCCGATCCGTTGCACAGCCGGTGGATAACGTAGGACACCTGGTTGCCCGCGGCATCCGTATGGTTGCCCCCAGCATCCGTCGCGGCCACCGCCCTGCCGACCAGTACATTGACCCAGAACGCGTCCCAGGTCTGTGGCGGGGTGGTGGCGGGGTCCGGGTCCTGCCGGGTGGCGAAGTAGCCGTTCGCGCGGTCATCGTTGTACAGGGTGGCGCCGTTGTTGGTCTCCAGCCAGCCGATGGCCGCCTCGATGCCGACATCGGCGGAATGGGGTGCGGACTGTTTGAAGGCCAGATTGCCACTGATGACCCCGGCGGTATCCACCGAACGGATCAGTGCCGCGCTGGCCAACATCATCGTCACCAACACGATCATGGTAACCGCCAGCACGACGCCGCGCTGCTTTCCCGCTGGACCCAAGGCGCCGGTCAACATCCCGCTAGTGCCCCCAGCCAAAGAACGTTGCGGATCGGCACCACGGTCTCGAATTTGCGGTAACGGTAGAGAAACCACTCGTTTTTCCATGTCTCGTTAGGGGGCGCATTCGCCGGGACGCTTAAGTCAATGGCATTGACCGTGCTGCCGGGCGGGTTTATGGAACTGCCGGCCCAAATGGGAGCTTCCGAGGAGGGTACATTCGTCGCGTCATATCTGGTATTGCTTTCACGCACATACTGGGCATTGCGCGCCACGACCACGATCCGCACGGCGGAAATCCGTGCCCAATTGCACTGAAAGCCGGAACCGGCACTCGGGGTCGTCTGATTATAGACATCGGCGATGCCGTCCATCGGGATGGTGGTATCGCGACCATACTGAGCACGCAGACTGACGATATCGTTGACGATCGGCACCCACACCGTGGTATCGGCGACAACGCTCGCGGTGGTGTCACCGCAGTTATTCACCCGGTAATCGCAGACCGTCAGGTTGCCGCCACGAATGGCATAGGCCTGTATCCTGGGGTTATTGCCGATATTGAACAGCGTACCCCCGGTCATGCCCGCCACCCAGGCCGAAGGGGTCACGGTGGGAGGGGTCACGGCGAGGGGATCGCCCGTGACCTGGGCCAGGGTGAGGCCACAGGGGTTTGGCCGAACCGACGGCAGGGCGATGACGAAATCATTTCTGGCAAACGCAGTCGGCGTCTGCACGCTGTAATTGGGGCTGGTACTGGTGGCGATGATATCGCCTTCCGCGGAGCCATTGCCATTACCATAAACGATGAGCAGGGTATCGGTGTTGGCATCCCCGACCGGAATACCGCTATGGTTAATGGTGACGGGGGCCATCGCGGTCAGCGTGACCGTCACGGCGGGCGTGACAGCGGTCGGCACCCATGACAGATTGCAGCCGAGCAGATTAAATGAGCTGACACCGTAACCGGCCTGACGCAGATCATCTTGCAGGGTGTAGAGTGCAAAGATACCACTGGCCTGCGCATCACCGCCGCTGCTGATACTGCGCTTTTTCCCTTCGAAGGTGATAAATATCTGCATAATGACCACCATGCTGACGACCCCGATGAGCGCGGCGATCAGGATTTCGATCAAGGTGAAACCGGCAGCGGCACGCCGACCCGACAGCAATGGCGGCACTGGTGTCATGGCGTCAGCTACTTGATGTCAGCAATGACAACATATTGATGCACTTCCGTGGCCCCCGGCACTTGCCAAAACACGGTAATCGTCACGTGACTCTTGGCGGTGGCCGGCGCAGCTGTGCCGGCGACGTAGGTCACCGCCACCGTGGGTGGGTGCTCCACCGCGCCCGGCAATTGGCCGTTCACGTCAGTCTGCCAGGTCAGGTACTTCGCGCCGTCGGTCGCGAAATTGGAGGCAAGCGTCGCTGGCGTACGATCGTCCGCCCACATCTGGCCAAGCAAGGCATTGGCCAGAAAGCTCGCATTGCCGCGATATTCGGCCAGGCTGTTATTCCTGATCGAGGCGGCCTGCAGACTGATGGCGCCGAGAATGCCCACCGAGAAAATGGCAGCGGCAATCAAGACCTCCAGGAGCAGATAGCCCGCTTGCCGGCCGGCCTGGCGCGGAAAGGTATTCATCAGGAACACTTCCTTGGGTCGCTGGCGGCGGTGACGGCCGGGTCGCACAGGCGCATCTGTCCAGCGGCGGAGACAACGATGCGAAGACAACGCCAGGTCCCGCCGGCCGCCAGGCAGGTGCCGGTGGCGTTGCTGATATCGATCTGGACAGTGCTACGGCCGGCGAGCATATTGGTTACCCGGCCCAGACCATTAAAGTCGATTTCCGCTTGTGTGGCCGCAATCACGCTGGTACCCGTCCCTTCGGCAGCAGGCCGCGTCTGCACGATATAGGGGTTGTTGGCGTCCGCAACATTGGGCGGGAGGGGCGGATCGGCCGGGGTGGCAGCGCATGCACCCGCGGCGGGATTCACGCTGACGACCCAGTTGGGGCCAGCGACGGCCAGGGCACAGGCGGCGGTCAGGGTGTCGGTGAGCTGGAAACGCACCGTGGTGTTGCGTCGCACCGCCTCCGCCCGCGTGAGTTGCAACCCATTTTGCAGGGACTCGGTCGCGGTGCGAATCCGGCCGTTCTGGATCCAGTCCATGAAACTGCGCAGCCCCATCACCAACAGGACGGAGAGGATCGCCATGCCGACGACCAGTTCGATCAGGGTGAAGCCCCGCCGGCGCTCAGGATGGTTCAACACTTACCGCCCTTATTGGTGACCCAACAATTCGTACTCGGCAGCGACCAGCCGGATCCGGACGGCACCGCCGTGGTCTTTTTCGTATTCGATTGATCGATGGTGAAGGTGAAGCCGGCCATTGCATTCTTGCCAGTCGCCTGGAGGGTATAGGTGGTGGCCGTCCAGCTCGGGCAGGTAAAATTGAAATATTGACTACTCGCCGTATCGACTAAGCCGGCAACGCTACCGCCGCAGGTTTGGTCATCGCCATAGACCCGGTTATCCTGAAAATACTGATCCATGGCCACCCTCCTGGCCGCAAGATAGCCGAGTGCATCCGGTATTCTCCCGCGGATCATCGCATCGCGATAGGCGGGAAAGGCAAACGCGGACAAGATGCCGATAATGCCCACCACAAACAAGAGCTCGATCAGGGTAAAGCCGGCGGGATGGGGGGGCAGTGTGACGGGGCTGAGTGGGTGAGCAATCATCTAACGACCTTCAAATGGACCGAGGTGGGCCGATAACACGCATGACCTGCGCCACGGTGGGGCCTTAGGATCGTCGCGCACCCGCGTGGGTTACGCCGAAGCCCACCCGACGGGGACTGTCATCGTCCAAGGTAACCGGTTCGCCGCGGGAGGGGCTAACGGCCATGGCAGCAACACCGGCCACCCCAGACCATGAAGGCCCAGCGGCCTGCGGCCGCGCTGCACTGCCGAGTCGCTACGCTGAGGTCTCGTCGCGGCCAGATGCCGCGGCTACAGGACCCGATGCAACTTTCACGGCAAAGCGCTGGGCAACCATAAGGCGAGAGGCGTTGTAAAGAAACCTTAACCGGCTACTCCGGAAGTATCCGAGCCCCGACGCGCACAGTCAAGACCGCAGGTGGGGTTCACGGGTCTCTTGGAGCGTAGCAAAAGTCACATGAAGCGTTTTGTGATGTGAGTCGCACGCTGGACGTACTGCGCAAAATAAGACCGCCCGGCAAGCATTCAACTTGTTCCTGCCAGGGTCTTTGCGGTACCAGCGCGGCTAGCCGGCTTACCGGGGCGCTCGGTCGGATCAGGCGCGCGCACGGTGCCGACAGCAAAAACAGTCACCTGAAGGCCACCACCAGACGACGTCGCCCAGCGTGGCGGCCGCTCGATGAAGGGTGGAGCGAACCCCGCAGGGGATCAGAGTTCCAGCAGCGTCGCCATCGTCAGGTAGAACGCCTCCAGCCATGGCTCCGGTGTCTCGAACTTCCAGGCTTGCGGCTGCGCGGTCTTGGTCTGTCGTGAGCTGACATAGACAACCTTGCCGTCCCAAGTCAGTTCAACCGCATAGGAGGCCTGACCACCGGGGATGTGCAGCGCCAGGCCAGAGGGACAACGCTCCCCACCGAGCACCCCCATGACCAGACCGCGCGCCCGGTCAGGCCGCCGCTGATAATCATCCGGCCAGATCTCCTTGAGCACATCGATCCGGACGAAACTGTCTTCGACATCGGCAAACGCCTTAAACAGAGGCGCCGCCGCCTCGTGCCGCCGCTGGGCCAACTCCTGCGATGAGCTCTTGCCCGTCGCGGCAGCGGCCTGCCGACGTTCTGCTTCGGCCTTGATTCTGCTCAATGTGTCATTCATGGCTTACCGTCTTAGCCCCATCTATTGCGGGGCATCCTGCAAGTTTAAGGTCCTAGCTGCTGGTGCTGTCGTGCCCGCCGCAGGGAAACCGCCAGTCGAACAGCGGGTAGGGGGCTCGACGGTGCGGATTATCACAAGAATGACCGTCCAGCCGCAAGTAGGCGATACCGCATTGAACCGCTCATTGCAGTCGCTACCGCAATGCCTTACATGCCGTCCATAAAAGGCGGTAACCAAATGATAAATATTGCGTTAGCGCCAGATTGGCCGACCTGCTGCACACCTTGATCAGGCGTGCGGGGGCCGCATTTGCAGACGCGCTCGTGGGCCGCTGGGCCACCGCCCGGGCGTCCAGCCAGTGGGAAGTCTAGGGATCGGGGTGCAGTACGCTCCCGTGCGCCAGCGCGATTGGAGTGACGACGCGGTGGCCGTGTGACCGAGCGGTGTCGGCAGGAGCGCGGCGAGCACCACAGCGCCCGAGCCCGCCCACACCGGGCGGCGCAGCCGCGGGCGCGTCATGGCAGCTTCAGTGCCGTGGCACGCTCACTGCCATTGAGCGCACCGGCGCAATCACCCGCCAGATAGGCCCAGTTCTCGACATTACGGATGGCCCCGTTACCATTGAACTTGGGGTCCTGGGGTTCATGCCTTGCCATCCGTAAGAATTATCCGCCGGATAGTCCTCAGTCCCGACCTGACTATGGCTTCATTCGTACGCGATGACGCGCGCCCAGTTATCTTAACCTGACAGCACATTGGCACCGCCGGCAAAGAAGCCCTTTTCGCTATAGACCACCGTGAGCCGGTCTTTCCAAGCCCCGTTGAACACAAAGGCCTCGGTATTGGTCTCATCAGTGCTGCCACGCTCGGGTGGGTAAGCGCTGAAGATGAGCTGATTGGAACCCAGCGCCGCCTGGATCTTCACGGCTTGCCGGCGGCACCGAACAGGCGGTCCAGGTCCGCGATCAAGGCGCGGTCGGGCCGGGCGGCGAAGACCCCGCGCGACTGGCCCGCGGACGGCCGCATCCCGCGCAGGAAGAGATAGCGCACCCCGCCGAAGGCCTGATCATAGTCATAGTCACGCAGGCGGCGGCGCAGATAGCGGTGCAGCGCAACCGTATAGATCAGGTATTGCAGGTGATAGCCGTGCCGCACCATGGCGGCCGCGAGCCCCGCGGGGCCATAGTCGTCCAGGCTGTCGCCCAAGTGGTTGGATTTGTAATCCAGGATGTAGAAGCGACCGTCCACCCGGATGACCAGGTCGACGAAGCCCTTCATGAGACCGGACAGACCCAGGCGTCCGGCGCCGCCCCGGGCCCGGCTCAACGCACCCAGGGTCGGCACCTGGTGGGCAGCGAGTACCGCGTTGAGTGCCGCGGGATCAAAACCGTCCAGGGCGAAGTGGAACTCCAGCTCGGTGCGGCGATCCCGCGGGCTGAGGTCGCGCAGTTGCAGGGTCTGCGGCCCCAGTGGGGTATCCAGCACCCGCCCGACCAGCTCCACCAGGGTCGCCGACCAGTGTGGCTCCAGGCCGTGCCGGGCCAGGGCCGCGGTGGCCGCCCGCTCCAGGGTCGGCCCGGTGGCGGTGCGAAAGTCCAGGTGCTCGAACAGGTCGTGCAGACAGTGCCCGGCGCGGGCGCCACGGGGAAAGCTGAAGATGGGATCGGGCGGGGACGCCGCACCGGCCGCGTCGGACGCCACCGCGGCTGCGGATTGCGCCTCGGGCGCGGCCAGCGCCCCGGATTGCAGGTCCGGCAACGGCACAATGGCGTCATAGTCCGGCCGCTCCACGTCCCGCCCCTGGGCCAGGGCCGAGAAGCTCAACAGCCGCCAGTCGTCCGGGATCAGACCGCGGAAGACGGCCGCGCTCAGGGTCGGCACGGGACCGGGCGCCGGCGCCGCGCCGGGGGCTCTGTCGAGCGCCACGTCCTCGACCCGGATGGACCCCGCCCAGTTCGCCGCCCCGTTCCCCGTCAGGTCCGCCGCCAGGTCCGCGCCCAGGCGTTCGACCTCAGCGCGCAGCGCGGCGTTGTCCAGGCCCGACATCCGCCCGGCGGCCGGCTCCCCGTTTGGCCCCTGGTGGAGCAGATAGGCGGCGGCCGAGCCCTCGGCATCGTTGACCGGCCCCCAGTGGATCACGCAGCGATGCCGGGCGCGGGTGACGGCGACATAGAGCAGGCGCAGGCGCTCGGCCAGGTCTTCTTCGGCCTCCAGTCCGCGATGGGCCGCCTGGTCCGGCGACCCCAGGTCCAGACAGGCGGCCAGGGTCGCGCGGTCGTGGAAGGCGACCGGCTCGCGGCTGCTCGGGTCCCGCCCCTTTGACCAGGGCAGCGGCAGGAAGACCACCGGATACTCCAGTCCCTTACTCTTATGGAAGGTGACGATCTGGACCAGATTCTCGTCGCTCTCCAGGCGCAGCAGTGCGGCCTCGCCCCCGCGCTCACCCTCGCCGCGGCGGCGCTGCGCGAGCCAGCGGGTCAGGCCCTCATGGCCCTGGTGCTCCCGGGAGGCGGCCTGGGCCAATTCGGTCAGGTGCAGCAGGTTAGTCAGGCGCCGCTCCCCGTCCGGCCCGCGGCGCAGCCGCTCCGGGACCTGCTCACCGTGGATCAGTGCATCGAGCGCGGCCATGAAACCGCGGTTACGCCACGCCTCCCGATAGCCGTCGAAGCGCCCAAGCACCGCACCCCAACGGGCGTCCGCCGCCGCGGTGCCGTCATCCGCCGCCCCATCCCACTGGGCCTCACCCAGCGCGGCCAACTCGGCGGCGGTCCACCCGAGCAGCCGGGTGGCGAGCGCCGTGCGCACCCGGGTCTCCCCTGCCCCCGGTGCCAGCGCGTCCAGCAGGGCGGCCAGGTCCTCGGCCTCTTCGGAGTCGAACACCGTCTCCTGGCCGATGCTGACGCAGCCGATATCAAGGGCGGCCAGCGCGTCGCGCACCAGCAGTCCGTCCCCATGCTTGCGCACCAGCACGGCGATGTCCCCGGCGCGCAGCGCCCGCTCGCCGACCCGGGTGCGGCCGGCGGCGGCACCGCGCAGCAGGTCGGCGATCTGCTGGGCGCAGTCCTGGACCGCCGCCCGCCGGGCGGCTTCGGCGACGATGCGGTCGCCCTTCTTGGTGGCATTGTCCGCCGTGAGCGGCAACCAGCGGAACACCAGTGCACCCGCCGTCTGCCCCTCGATCGAGAGCGGCGAGCGGTCGGCATCCGACCCGGCCGCCACCGGCTCGAAGCGGATATCCGGCTCGAAGATAAAGGGCGCTTTGACCCGCCCGAACAACTGGTTGACCGCCTGCACCAGCGCGGCGGCGGAGCGGCGGTTGGTATCCAGGGTATGGACCTGACCCGCCCCCTGGGCCTGCCGGCGGGCGGCGATATAGGTAAAGATGTCGGCCCCGCGGAAGCCATAGATCGCCTGTTTGGGGTCGCCGATCAGGAACAGCCCAGTGGCCGGTTGATTGCCGTAAAGACCCTGCAGGATGCGGTACTGGAGGTCGTCGGTGTCCTGGAACTCGTCGATCAGTGCCACCGGATGGGCCGCGCGCACCCGCGCCGCCAGGGCCACGCCGCGCGGCCCGGCCAGGGCCTGCGCAGTACGTGTCAGCAGGTCGTCGAAATAGATCACACGCCGCTCGTCCTTCAGCCGAACCAGATCCGCGCGTAGCGCGCCATAGGCCGCGATCAGGGTCGCGGCCCGGCGGGCGCGGTCCAGGGTGTCCGGGTCGATGGCCGCCAGACGCTCACACAGACCGAAGAAGGGGTGCTCGGGGGTGGTGCCCTTCTTCTTGGTCGCGCCCTTGAGCTTGTCCGGGGTGAAGAGGACCAGGCGCTCCGGGGGTTGGCTGGTGGGCAGGCCATTGCAGTAGGCGTCCATGGCGGCGATCCCCTCGGCCACCGCGCCCGGCTTGTAGCTCGTGAGCGATAGCGAGGGGTTGTCACGCAGCAGTGCGGTCACCGCCGCGCGGGCGCCTGGCCAGGCGGCGGCGAGTTCCCCGTGCAGGCGCAGGAGCGACTGGCGCAGCCGCTCATAATCGCCGGTCGCCGCGGGGAGCAGGCGCGGCGCGGCCCGGCCCAGGTGGGCGGCCAGGGCACTCAGCAGGCCGTCGGGGCCGCCCGGCCACTCGGCGAGCAGCCAGGCGGCCTCCTCGCCATCCGCCCCGGCCATGCGGCGGCGCCAGAAATCCTGGGCGGCGGCCTGGCGCAGGTCCTGCTCATCGGTGATCAGCTCCGCGTCGAACGGGGCGCCGCTCTCGAAGGCAAAGTCCTTGAGCACACGCCCGCAAAATCCATGGATGGTGCGGATGGCCGCCCGGTCCAGGCTGGCGATGGCGGCATCCAACCGGGCCAGGGCGAGGGTCGCATCACCCTGCTGCGCCAGGGTCGCGGCCAGCAGCGGGTCGCGCGGCGCGCCGTTCGGGGGCGGCGCGGTCAGCACCGCCCGCGCCTCCCGCAGCCGACGGGCGATGCGCTCGCGCAACTCCTCGGTGGCCGCCTCGGTGAACGTCAGCACCAGCACCTCGTCCACCCGCCGGCCATCCAGCACCAGGCGCAGCACCAGGTGGGCGATGGCGTAGGTCTTGCCCGTGCCGGCGCTCGCCTCGATCAGGTGCAGACCCAGGAGCGGGATGGTGAGGGCGTCGAGCGGGGTGCCACTAGTATGGATTGAGTCTGGTTGATTCATCCTGGATTCGCTCATCGGTTGGCGCAAGTTGGCCGGTCAACAACTGGTCGAGGCTTTACCGTGAAAGTCGCGCCGGGAGCGCGCTCCACTTCTCCCTCCCCCCTTGTGGGGGAGGGCCGGGGAGGGGGAACGGCCAAGGCGCCCGCCACTTTCATCGTTCGGGGTGGCGCGGGCGC
>CAILVI010000271.1 GCA_903837595.1 uncultured Thiodictyon sp. | reverse complement strand
GTCGTTTCAGCGCCCGGGGCTCGATCCGGCCGGGACGCAGACCGACACGCGGCTCCGCCATCAGGGCGAGCACGGCCGCCAGGTCGGACGCCGTGGCGAGGGCGTCGCGATAGTATTGCCACAGGGTCCACAGTTGTACGGCATGCTTGAAGCTGAGTTGGCGGGGAATCTGGTCGGCCAGCAGCGCCGACTGCGCCATCAGGAGACGGATCAGGTTGTAGGCGAGCAGGTAAATCCAGATCTCCTTCTCCACCATCGCCGGGGTTTTGCAGGAGAGGTATTCCATGCCGAGGGTGGTTTTGATGTTCCGCAGGTCGAGCTCGACGCTCCAGCGCCGCCGGTAGAGGGCGTTGATCGCCGGTTTCGGAGCGTCGTTGGGGCGCCGCAGGGTCGTGACCAGGATCTTGCCGCCGGCTGCCAGCTCGCGCACGGTCAGGGTGGCCGGCACGTCGGCGTAGTCGGCCGGACTCAGCCACTCGGGGCGCTCGGGCTTGTGCCACACGATGAGATGGTCGCGCGGCCCAAGCTTCTGACCAGCGGCGAAATTCGTGGTGCGCCGACGCGCGCCAAACTGCTCGAAGACCCCGTCGATACCACCCACGACCAGCGCGCATAACAGAAAATAGGTCGGAAAGAACGCGTCGCCCACCAGGACATCGCCCGCTTCCAGGTGCGGGAAGAGTTGGCGCAGCAACGTCTGCTCGTCGCTGCCCTTGCCCTCGCAGGGGGCGATCACTGCATCGCACAGGGCCGCACTGCCCAAGCTGATCAACCCCACCAGACGGCAGTGCGGAAACCCCAGTCCCGGCGCCTGGGGGGCGGGCTGCGGCCACCGGATCTGGTTGGCCCGGGTATCGGCCATCGACAGCGTCGTGCCGTCGACCAACCACACCCGCCGGTCCTGCCACCGCCAGTGGTTCGGGATCGCGTCCGACACCAACGCGCCGGTCTCACGGGCCAGCGTTCTGGGAATGTCCGTCGGCAGACGCTGGCGCGCCTTGCAGTAGCCGCCGGTGTCGCTGCTGCAGGGCGGCAGGTCCTGCGCCAGACGCCGGAGCGCCTCGCCATCGACGGCCTGTTGGCACGAACCGTCCGCCGACAGCGCCTGGGTGCAGAACATCGACAACACCTTCATGGGTGGAAACAAGCGGTTGCGGTGCGGTGGGGCCAGCGCGGCGGCACGCTCCAGCAACTGCGGGCCGGTCAGCAGGTCGAAGAAGGCGTCGGCATCGGGCGACTGCGTGCAGGTCTGCATCTGCCGTTGCACGGCTCTGGTCTGTGGTCCGCAATACATTGTGGCTGGCCCCTCGGGTGGCAGGTTGTTCGAGCGCAACCTTACAGCTTACCATCCAGGGCGGTCGACCCCCCGTTTTTCTATTTTTTCAGATGGTTGCGCTTAAGTCAGTGCCATTCGTGTCAGACCCGAATGGCACTGACTTAAGCGGATGCTCCATGTAAATCATCCTGTTACACGTGACGACTTGATGCATTTCCCGGCCCTTTCACTTCGCCTTCTTGGGGTGCCCATGGAGTCGGACGTCCTGCCGGGCCAGTGCCCGGGGCTCCATGAGCAGCGGGAAGTTACGCGGTCGTCGTTTCAGCGCCCGGGGCTCGATCCGGCCGGGACGCAGACCGACACGCGGCTCCGCCATCAGGGCGAGCACGGCCGCCAGGTCGGACGCCGTGGCGAGGGCGTCGCGATAGTATTGCCACAGGGTCCACAGTTGTACGG
>CAILVI010000270.1 GCA_903837595.1 uncultured Thiodictyon sp. | reverse complement strand
GCCCGCCCGCCGCAGCTCCAGCACATGCTGGTGGCCTGGGTGGTCTACATGGGCATGTTCGGTCCCACCGTGAAGGTGTCCGTCCAGGATGTCTATTCCGGGGCGGTACGCGTGGTCGACAACGTGCCGCTGGGGCCCGCCGCCATCGGCGGGCTGATGAGCGGGATCGGCTACGGCGCCACCCGGCTCTTCGAGCAGGCATTCTCCACCCCGACGATGACGGGGTACGGTTTCGCCGCCCCTTTACACATCCTCCAGGGGGTGCGCAAGACGACCCTGTCGATGACGGCCCTGGGTGCCGCGAACGCCCCGACGGCCGGGGCGGACATGGCGCGGACCTTCGTCAACTACCTGTCCGAATGCACCTTGTATGGGTTCAACAACGGCACCCGGTCCGCCGACGACCTCCTGCGCGACCCCAACTGGCGCACCGCACTCGGCAGCACGCTGGTGGTGCCCACGACTGAGCTGTGGATCGGCGGCAACCCGGTGACAAAGGAATGCCCGGATGCGTGGACCGATCTGTCGAACTACCTCACCACGCAGTACGTCCCGAAGCTGCAAGCCTCGGTGGCGGCGACACTGCGGATCGCCAACCCGAACGATGTGCCAGGGGCGGTGAACTCCGCGCTCGACGCGCTCGCGGGGACCGGCGTCGGCGCCCAGAACTACATGGTGATGGCGACCGCGGCGGCCATGCTGCCCTATGCCCGCTCCGCCAACAAGCGCGCGCTGCTCCAAGCGGCCGATGCGGCAGCCATCGAACAAGCCTCGCAGCAACGCAATACCCAGTGGGCGTCGGAGGAGCGCCTGTTCTCCCGGATCGTGCGGCCGATGATGACATTCTTCGAGGCCTTCCTGTATGCGGTGTCACCGCTGATGGTCTTTGCCATTGGGTTGGGACCAACCGGCATCAGTATGGTCGGCAAGTACCTCTTGTTCGGTTTATGGATACAGCTCTGGCAGCCGATCCTGGCGATCATCAACCTCTATATCATCATGGCGGTGAAGTTCAAGATGGACGCGCTCCAGGATGTGGCGCTGGGTAACACCCCGATGCCGTCGATTCTGGCAATCTGGAAGCTCGACTTCATTTTGTCTGACTATTTGGGGGTTGGTGGAATGCTCGCGGCGAGTACGCCCGCGATTTCGTTGATGCTCATTTATGGCTCCGCGATTACGGCGACGCACCTGGCAGGGAGACTCCAGGGTGGAGACCACGTCAACGAGAAAATTGCCTCACCCGATGTGGTCAACCCGGCCGCGGCGCTGAACATGCAGCCCATCATGAATCATGGGCCGCTGTCGGGGACCGTCGCACCGGGGGCCGAACAGCAAAGCTGGTCGGTCAATGTCGGACACGAGGTCCAGCGGGATCTGCGGTCCAGTCAGCAGGCCATGCAGCGATCGAGCAGCGGGTTCTCGTCGGCACTCGGTAGCGCGGCCAGTGCCACGGCGTCCAAGAGTGGTGAAAGCTTCGATTCGCATGCCAGCACCTGGATGAAGGATGGGGGCAAGAGCCAGACCGATTCGGTGCTGATGGCCACCGCGGAAGGGCTGACCCAGCAGTACAGTGAAAGCGGGATGTCGAGCACGCAGATGGGGGCGGTGATTGCGGGCTCACTTGGCGGCGGCAAGGGAAAGGCTGACATCGGGGCAACCCTAAAGAGCCAGTACGGAGTCGGCAGCGAACTCGCGGACAAGATGGCGTCAGATATATCAGAAAAGGTGTCATCGGATCAGTCGCTGCAAACGCGGGTCGCCGAGGGCCTCAAGGTCGACTCGCAGACGGGCGAGCGTAACGTATTCACGGCCGGGCTGGACAGTCGCGAATCGTCGCAACTCACTCAATCAGCCGACGATGTCCTGTCCTCGTCGCGCAGTCTCGATCATGCAGAGTCGCAGTCCGAGCGGTTCGGCACCATGGGCTCATTCAATGGCATTGCGGCTGGTGCAGGACTGGTCAGACCGGAACACCAAGGGCTCAATGAAAAGCTGGATCGCACCATTGCGAGCTACAACCTTGATGGCGACCGGGATGACGCGGCACAGCGGCTATTGGTCGGTGGCGTCACCGCCGATCCGGACCAGGCGCGCGCCATCGCCGGCATGGGGTTGCTGCTTGGCCACACCGACGGTCAGCGGGCCAGGGGGATGACGCAGGGCGAACGGGCCGGTGCCAAGGAGGCAGGCATGGAGATCCTGGCCAGCGAATTCAATTTTCAGACACCCCAGGGAATTTCGCCCAGCCGCAACGCGGACCTGAGCGGCTCGGCACCCGGCTTCGGCGGCACCCAATCCCAGGTCGAGGGCGCCGGACTGCGCGATATCCGACCGGAGGTAGGCGGCCTGGCGGGCGAGGTGTCAGCACACGGCGATGCCACCCACCAGGCATGGAACCCGGGGGCCGTCGATCGCTTTGCGCAGGGGGCGCGCAACGAGGTGGCGGCTTCCGCCGGTCATGCCCAAGGCGCCCTGAGATCAGAGAAGCATTCCAGACTTGGCGCGATCATCGAGCAACACGCGGCGCTCCCGCGCACCGCCGCGCAGGTGGCCCAGAACGAGGCCGGCGGACTGCTCGCCCAGGCGGCGGAGACAGTGGCACTGGCCGGGGCTGGCGTCGGTGGCGTGGCCAGCCAGACGGTGGCCGGGGCTCAGGCCTTCGCCGGGGCGGTGCGGGATGGCCAAGGCATCGGTGCGGCGGTCCAGGCCGGACGGACAGCGGCTGGGGGCGAGGCGGGTTGGACCGGCACCCGTGAGGCGATGGTCGACGCGCGGATGAATCAGGTCTCCTCCTACGGCTTGAGCCCCGCTCAGGAGCAACTGTATCGGACCTCGACGGAAACGGTGATCGCCGGGATGCCGGGCGCCGCCCAACAGGCGGCGCACCAGGCCGTGATCGCGGAGTCCGGCAGCAGCCGGCGGGGTGAGCAGATCGCCGACCTCATCGAGCGGTCGGCGAGCACCAGGGACGACACGGATTTGCGGCTCATCGGGGCATTCAACGAACAGACGCAACCGCCGGAAAAAAAAAGCCCTGAGTCCGTGCTAAGGAGTCAGTCGCCCCGCGGTACCGGGGGTGAACGGGGGCAAGGCGCGAACGTCTCGCTGTCTTCCCCGGTCACCAACCCAAGCCAATATCCCATAACGTCGGGCTTTTCTGAACATCGCGTGAACCCTGTCTCCGGACAGGTGCGGCCCCATCGCGGCGTCGATCTGGCGATGCCGGAGGGGACCCCGGTCTATGCGGCGGCCGACGGGATCGCCCGCATGGGTGTTCAAGAGCATGGCGCCGGGAACTACATCTCGATGGACCACGGCGGGGACGCCGGCACCAGATACATGCACCTGTCCCGTGTCGCGGTCCAGGAAGGACAGCCGGTGCACCGGGGCGATGTGATTGGTTATTCGGGGGATACTGGCGGAAGTACGGGACCGCACCTACACTTCGAGGTCTGGCGCAACGGCGAGGCAGTCGATCCCATGCAGGACCCGCTGACACAGCTGCGTGGGCCAGGGCACCCCGGTCACGAAGCGCCTGCGGTCACCGCAGCACCGCCACGTCCGTCGGCGGGCGGAAACGACGCTGGGGAGCATCAGGCCCCGATTGTCGCACCGGCACCGTTACGAGGAATGTTCGCCGAAACCGAGGCGAGACATCACTTGCCGCCAGGAATGTTGACGGCACTGGCTTCAGTCGAGAGCCACTTCAACCCAACGGCCGTCTCCGACGCAGGAGCTCAGGGAATGTTCCAGATCACGCCTGCGACCGCGGCCGATTATCATGTCTCAAATCCCTTCGATCCCCGCGAGGCGGCGGAGGGGGCCGCCACAAAGCTGGCCACAGATTACGGGAAATTCGGCAATTGGGAGCACGCCGTACTGGCGTACAACGCGGGGACTGATCGCATTGATGAGTATCTGGCCGGGAGAGGTAAGCCACTGAAACAGGAGACGGTGGATTATCTGCCGAAGGTCCTGCATGCATTCCAGCATGTGGACCGGGGCGCGTGAAACGTTTCCCAACTGTTCTGGCGTCTATTCACGAAACCTCAGGCCGACAATAGGAGATCAACCCATGCGCGATTTCATCCGCCGGTTCCGCCGGGCCGTTCGGACTATTCCGCGGCGAGTCCGGTGGATACTCATCACCCCAGTCGCGTTCATCGTTCTGTTCTTGATCGACGGCAAATTGGCTAGCTCCGCTTTCTTCGCCGTGTTCGCATGGCTTGTCGTAGTCCAATTATATCGGGATCGGCACCTGATTCATGGGATCGATGGGCACATTCACAATGGCAAGATAAATCCAGCAACTGGATTGAAGATGACGGGATTATTTGACAAGAGTGGCAATCTTTACGGATGCAATGATGATCCGATGCGGTAATTTGACCGGACGTGTTGTCTACTGAACTTTCCGGTTTCCGAAAACGGACCGGACGAGGCGCTTGGGGCGAGGGAGCGGAGCAAAGAGGAGACTATGGCATTTACCCTACTTGCGACCGCCGGGCGCATTGTGCATCGTCTCATCCAGAACAGGGGCTTGGACGCGGATGCGCTGTACCTCGAATGCGGGCTGGACCCAGCTAAACTCGACGACGCCAAGGCGCGCTATCCGGTCGACCAGATGCGAACACTGTGGAATCTGGCCCAACAGCGGATTCCAGACCCCTGCTGGGGACTCGCGGCGGGAAAGGACTGGCGGCCAACCGACTACCACGCACTGGGTTACGCCTTTCTGGCATCAAGCACCCTGGAAGAAGCGTTGATGCGTCTGGCTCGCTATTATCGGATCGTGATTCAGGACACGGGCTTACAGATCACCAGCAATCAAGATAGCCTAAGTGTAAGGTCTATGCACATATCGACGGAGGCAGCTATACCGACACTGCAAGATGCCCATATGTCTTTGATTCTAGAAATGTGCCGGGAGGTATACGGCGCGACGCTTCCTCTTCTGGAGGTCCAGTTAAGCCACCCCTCGCAATCCTGCGACTACGAGCACTATTTCGGGTGTCCGGTGCGCTACGATGACGACTCGTCGGGCCTGACCTTCGCGCTGAGTACCGTGCGCAAAAAGTTGCCAGCTGGAAATCGGGATCTCGCTAATGAGAGCGACCGAATACTCGCCGACCTTGATGAGTTTCTAACCGGGCCCAAGCTCACTCATCGGGTAAGGCAGGAGATATGCCGCCGTCTACCATCCGGCAATCCGTGTGCAAAAGACGTGGCCCGGGAGCTGGCCCTTGCCCCGCGGACCCTGCAACGGAAACTCAGAGAGGAAGGGACCACCTATAAGAAAGTGTCCGAGGACGTGCGCAAGGAAGTCGCTCAGCGATATCTAAAAGACGGCAGGCACCACCTCAGCGAAGTGACTTTCCTTACCGGTTTTTCCAACCAGCCAGCCTTCTCCCGAGCCTACAAGGCATGGACCGGCCGAAATCCATCCGATGATCAGGGTCCCACCTGACGATCGCGTCGCCCGACTTTTCTCTTTTGAAAAATGTCCGGCGGTCTCTAAGGGAAAATTGGCGCGTTTTGATATGAAATAGGCGTGTTCCGATAACGCACTCGGGCGATCGCTTTGTTAGAGTCTCGGCAGGCACCAGACCAGCCGCTAGGACCGCACCCAATCACACCTCTCAACGCCCAAGCCAGGCCATCGCGCCCGGCAAAGTCACACGACTAACGGCCATCACTGCCGCGTCCCTTAGCGCCGCGATGATGATTGCTTTGGCCTACGGAAACGCGCACGCCGCGCCCGCTATCCCTCCCCCGCCCTGAAGGACGGAGTTTCTCGCCGAGGAGCGAATGACCACAAGGCACACAATGACCCCTTACGCATACGGGTATCAACATGGCACCCTGGCCGCAGTCAAGTACATCGATTCGGTCCGCTCCCGAGTGGCACGCGGAGCTTTCGTGGCTCCCAGCGAACTCGGCCACGTGATTGCCGCTCTCATGAAAAAGCTTGACGCCCTGGGAGGATGGGTCATGGCTGAGCGGCCGGTGGCAGAACATAGCCCAGAGCAGCGGGCCATCCTTGGGGAGTATTTCGGCTTCTGCGAGAGCCTGATGGAGGCGCTCTAGCCGCATCGTGGACCGGACGCACGCCGGCCGATGCGCCTTCGACACCTGGACTTTTTCGTTGTCTCCGCCCAGCATTGCGGTCTGAGTCGCGCCCACCGGAACGCAGGAACGCCGCGCCGGTTTACGCGGCACGCGAGGCTCTGGATGAAGAACCAGGACACGCTGCCAGGGGATGGTCGAACGTGCGCAACCATTGCTCGCTCCGGGTGAATCGCCATGCGTTGGCTGCACATCGCCAAAGGCCGTTACTATCATGCCCACCTCGTGGAAGACCTGTTCGGTGAATGGACCCTGGTCACGGCCTGGGGCGGACTGGGATCACGGGTGGGTGGGATGCGTAGCACCGGCGTAGCGTCCTATGCAGACGGCCAAGCCCAGATTCAGAAGATCGCCAAGCGGCGTCGGCAACATGGCTACGAAGCAAGGCCAGGGAAGCCAGAGTGCCCGATCAGGACGGATGAGTGTGAGCGCTGAAGATTCGGTTTTCTTGGGGGAATGCGGGAAGCGGGGCCGCCAGAGGCAATTCAGCGCCTGGAACGTAGGGCCATTCAGTGCAAGACGCGGGGACGCTTTGCCAACCCAAGCCCCCACAGGGCACACAGCAGGTCCTGCCGGGTTTCCAGTGTACGCACCAACGCCTCCTCGACCGATTCCCCACCCATGCCGTCGCCGTTCAGGATCGACTCCACTGCGTCGCCCTCAGGACACTCCACCCAGGCGGCACCGAAGCCGGCAAGCCAGTTACGCAGGGCCTCGCTGTCGTCGATCGGCGGATAGAAATCGGGATCGTCGGTTCCGCCCTTGAACACCGCCCAGCCGGCACCGAACCAGCCGAACTCGGCGATTCTGGACGGGAGACTCATGCCTGGCAGGGCCCTACGCGTTGTGCGCGCGGACCCTGGCCATGCGTGTCCGGAGACGGCCTCGCTACCTCAGAACTCACGTGTCGCTCGGGCTCGGCCCGGGGCAGCGCCCGCCCGAAGGCGACGCCGTCCAGGGGGCGAAGCTGGTAACGGGCAACCGAGAAGAGCACCTCGCCCTCAACCGGCGCGATCACCCGCACCCGGTAAAGCGCCTGGACGGGCCGGCGCCGCCCGGACGGCGTCACCGATCCACGGCACTTCTCAGAGTCGATGATCTCCGCCAGGGCACCGTCGTACTCAGGATGGAACACCGAGCGCTGGAGGATGGCGAGGTCACCAAGGTTGAAATCGGGGGACATAGCGAACGACGTCGACATCAGGAAGCCCTTTTCGGAAACTGCTACGACATAATCGGCCAGATCCAAGGGCACGGCAACCAATGCTGGAGCGGATACAGGCGTAGCCCGCTGCCCTGAACTAACCCAACCAATGCCTGGCCGATACCGGCTCTTGCAACGCGGACAATGTCGCTGCCTGCGAGCAACTGGGGGCGGTCTGTCGATCGCGGTGACGCGTGCTCACCGCCATCCCCATTGGGTTTCGCGATTCCAGATACCCGACGAACCGCCTCAAGACCGACAGCAACCGGGCAACGTATACGCCGCACAAACAGCGCGTGAAGCCGGTCTTCGGCATCATCGAATCCGTGATGGGGCTCCGTCAGTTTCTTGCCGGCAGTCTGGACAACGTCTAAAGCCGGTGAACCCTGGTACTGAAGTCCAGGTTCTGAGATCTGTCCATGGCCAAACACTTTGGGCCAGCGCTTTTTCGCCCAGGGTTTAGTCGGTTCTGAGCAAACCCCTCGAAGATCCCGCCCAGCGGCCCCCCTGCCCTCAGGCACCCCCCCAGGAAAAGCCGGAGATTTCAGCCCTGATATGCATATCCTGAAATTCTTGACGCGTGGCGATCTTGCGCCCGCAGTGAGGAAAGGCCAAATGAAAACAGACGCACCCTAGATTTATGTATCGTTTTCACAACACTCCGCCAGCAAATGACCCCGGAGCGGCCGTTCGATGCAAAATTCGGCAGGCTGTTAGACGCGACCCAGTCCCTATCTTGCCGAACACCGCTTTAGGTGTAAGATAGCGTGTCATGTGACACGCTTTATCGAGGCATTCAGGTCTGCTCCCGTCACAGCGTTAACCGTTGGCATCTATGGTGAAACTCCGATACCTGGCTGTTCGGCTGACTACTCCAGACCTGGAGGCGCAAGGGCGTTGCATACCGAGACACCAGGACCTATCGATGGACCTTAACTCCGACGTGGCAGCCCCGTCCCTCACCGTCGCACCAGATTGTTCTACCGAACGCAAAATCCCCGTCGAACAGGTCCACCGTTCGCCGTACCGTCCAGTAGCGCTGGTTCCAGGACCTTCCGCAATCGCTGCGTGGCTGCTCAACCCGGATGCACACAACAACGTGCTGGTTCGTCGACGCCCGAAAGGTGGCTATGAACTTCTCGTTGGAGAATTCGACTGGCGCCTAGCACAAGCCGCACGTTGCGATACCATACGGGTAAAAGTGTTAGATAGGGCGGATGATGGACTGGCACGGCAGTTGGCCACTCTTGATGCCGACCAGGACTTAAAGCATCTCCCACATGCAGCTACCCACGAAGGCGTTCTGCCATGGAGCGGTGCAGGGAAACTTGTGATCGCACGAGCTATTCAGCTACTGAACAAGGAGAAAGGCTGGTCCCTGACCGAGTCCGCTCGCTTGTTTGGCCTCTCGCGCACCGAAGGCGCTCACTATGTGCGAGTGCTGACGCTTCCATCTAAAGTGCTTGATCTGCTAGCCAAGGGCAGTTTGTCTTTCGGCCAGGCACGCGCCCTTTCGCGGCTTTCAGCCTGGCCAACAACAGCGCTGTTGCTGGCAACAAAGGTCGCAGCACTTCCTGGAACACCCGCACGTGCAAGACGGAGAGTTTGCAGCGTTCGGGAGGTAGAACGACGCGTTAGCAAAGCAATACTGCAGCTTGAGCAAGATAACTGGAATGGAGAGTCGGATGTCGGGAAGAAGGCGAAAGAGAGAGACGCGCACTCAGGTTCGACTGATCGCGCGTCGGGAGATCTTAGGCGGGCAGAAATGCTCTTAACTGATCACTGCGGATTTCCAGTTCGCATCGAGTTCGACGCCAAGTCACACACTGGACGCCTGGTTTTACGATTCGCCTCTGTCGACGAGTTTCACGTCCTCGCCGACTTGTTGGCACCAGGAATCGACTTCGACGAAAGCTAAGTAGAGCCCCGATTCGAGCGCCGGGGTTACTTGTTTTTCATCTTCTTTTTCAGCGCGTTATCATCGAAATTTACACATGTAAAATTCTTGTTCCGCACTACTAGAAATGCTCCTTGAGTGCTTTCTGTAGCAACTCCAATGCTTCTTCGATGTCTCGCACGGACGCCCTGGTTAGATCGAAGCGGAGGTCTCGTTGTCCCTTACGCTCCACCCGCACGGCGCGAGCACCACCAGACCCTTGATAGCTGCCTAGCTCCTTTATTGGCCCCGTAGGCGACGCCTTCCCCGCCGTCTCCAACTGCGACACAACCGCTTTCGCTGTCGCCCGATGCTTCCCCTGAGCTATTTCGATGGCCTTATTGATCACTCTCGATCGTGCCTTCGCATCGTCCAGGAACTCCTTAAGCCGGCGAGCATGATTTACCAGGATGTCGTGCGGCGAGGGAAACGCTCTTACAACTTCCTCGGGCAGTTCCGTCAGGTCTAGCAGCTGCGTCATCCAGCCAGCCGTCTTCCCCAATTGCCTGGCTAGGCTTTCTTGGGTATGCCGCTCCTTAGCACGTCCCGCTGCCACGCCGTCCTCAGAATAGATCTCTAACAAAGACCTACGGTACTTCCACGCACGCTCGTAATCTGACAGATCTTTCCGACTTCGGTTCTCCACATCCGACGCAATGAATGCCTCTCCGTCGTCTAAGTTTCTAATCTCCGCCTCGAACTGCCATCCGAGATGCTGGCATACCCACCAACGGCGTAACCCGACAAGCACCTCATAGGCGTACCCATCCGGATCATTGTTCAGAGGCCTCACGAGTCCTGGCGTAGTCTGACGCCCAGCCTCCTGGAACCCCTCAATCAAATCTGCACAGGTCTCACTATTCAGTGCGTCGATATTTCTATCGTGAAACATCCATGGCCTACACCGCTTTGGATCGATTCGGACGTTATCTTGGTTGAAATGACAGATCTCCTGATTACCACCAAGAGCCTCACTCAACAGCGCGATACGATCCCCGAGTCCTCGCGCAGTCACAGACTCATTCGCCCCGGGACCGTCTTTCAAGGATTCAGTAACCACTTCACCCAGTGACGTGTCTGCAGCTGCAGCATGGTTCTGAAGACTTGCTAGAAAGTTACTCGTCCTACCAGTTTTGTTTCGCATTGTGATTACCTAGAATCAAAAAATCCCTTCGGCGCGAAGCGCCTCTATATGACTCGGCCAGCAACGACGAAGTAATCGTAAGATCTCCTCGTTTGCGTTATTGAAGCTGGCAAGGCCGCGCTTGAGGGTTTTCGGCGGGATATCATCCGGCCCTGCCTCGTAGAGTGATCGCCCACGCATCCCCGCCCGATCCAAACCGGCAGTCTTCTTCACAGCGACCGGCAGCACGAACGGTGCGAGATGTTCAAGAATAACGTCGGTCATAGCCACCTGTACTTCGCTCGCCTCGTCGAGTCGCGTAATGAGAAGTTTGAGAAACTTGTAGTCAGTAGGCCCCAACATCTGCGTGATCGACTCAAGGACTTGATGAGCCATGTTGAGATAACTGATCGTAGAAAATAAGTCATAGGCTGCCACCGGCATCGTGATCAGCAGTGCATCCGCAGCACGCATCACACTCAACGCTATCATCCCAAGTGCCGGCGGTGGATCAAGAATGACTACGTCAAAATCACCCTTAATGCCAGCAATCCCGCTTCTGAGCCGATTCAGAACTCGACTGTCCTGTGAAATTCCACGCCCAAGAGCGTACTCTGCTCCGTACAGGTCCAGTGATGCTGGAATGAGCGATAGCCCGCTCCACTTCGTGGCACGGACCGCGTACCGAAGGTCCTGCTCGTTACCAACGAGAAACGGATGTAAAGTATTTTCAAGCGCGATATCGTCGTCAGGGATATAGCCGAACGTCTGCGTAGCACTTCCCTGCGAGTCCGCATCGACCAGTAAGACCCGCAACCCCCTGATCGCCAGATATTGGGCAAGATGCACACTGGTAGTGGTCTTGGACGACCCACCCTTGAAATTCGACACTGCCAAACAGACGGGCTCATCGCTATCACCACGCCTCAACCTGGTACCAAAGTGGTCGCGTGCAGCATTAATCGCATCCAGCGTAAATCCGATCCTGCGACCGTTGGCACCAAGTTCCGGCGCCTGCAGCTTGCCGCTAGTCTCCGCCTCCCTGATGGCCGAGGCCGATCGCCCAATCAGCTCGCAGGCTTCTTTAAGCCCAAAGCGGATCGGCGGCGCCTCTATTGGCCGCTCATCCAAAGCGGTTTGATGAATCAAGCGACGAAGCCGCTCCCCACGCTCAACAAGCTGGCCCAACTGTTCTAGGGTGATACCGCGTGTCGACATCTGTATGGTTCCTCTGCTACTGACCATGGAAAGAGCCTTTTTAGCTCACCGTATGCTGCCCGTGCCTTTTTTGGCGAGTCTAGCAGAAAATTTGACAGTCACCCCCTATCGGGCTACCCTTCAGCATCAACAACGTTGCGCAGCGTTATGTCTCACAAGCATTTTTAAAATTTTTCGGCACAGCAAAAATCGTTATGGACACACAGATTTCCGTCACCGACGAGGGCCAGCAAGCTGACGACCTTGACGCACCCCATCTCGACGCGAAGACACGCCGACGGTTGGCGTCGTGCATCGCGATAGCCAAGTCCCGCACAGCCGAGCGAACCTCAAGAACGCCAATACCCACACCGGCGACCACTGTCGAGACTGGATCACATACGCCAACTTCCACCCCTCGCCGTCGCACCGGAACACCAGCGCCAAAGGTCGTCGAAGACGCAAACGCGAAACTCAACGTTCTGTTACGACAACGTGGCATTGAGCACTTCGCACTATCTCCTACTTCTGAATATCCAACGCCTCTCACCCGTTTACCTCTGTTCCCACCGGTAAAAAAGACCACCGCACGCGGCATCTCCGGATCAGGCGATTGGGTAGCCCTAGAGTCACGTTGGGACGGCGGCGGCGTCTTCCGGTCAGGACCCGGTCTCACAGTGTTCGACGAAGACACTTTGTTCGGCCTGATGACTATGCGTCAACAGGGTATGGCGGGGCCTGCAGATCAACTGCCTATCACAGCCCCACCCTCACACGGACCGGCAGGACTCGCACCTAGCAATCCCGTCCGGGTCCACGCACTCTATTGCCTAGTGTCTCAACTCGAGAATATTATCAAGGGCCATACCCCAGCCAATGGCTGGGGTGGCCGTACACTTACCAAGCGCCGCGACAGCATCGACACGTTATCGCGCGTCATGCTCAAGTTTGTGCGGCCGAAAGGCGCCGATGCATTCCACGGGCAACCGATCCATCTGATCTTCATCGAGTATATTGTTACCCCAAAGGACGGCTTCTATTACGTTCAGTTCCATCCTGTACTCTCGCAATGGCTCGAAGAGTACCGCACGTACATTGATTTCAATATCCGCCGTCAACTCTCACCGCTCGGTAAGGCCATCCATCGCGCACTCGCCAGCCAGCGTTCCAACGGCGTATTTGACGTCCTGCTTATCGATTTCTTTGAAAGCATCGGCGCGTCCGGCAGTGCAGCGGACCGCAAACGCGAAGCGATTCCCCAGTTGGATAAATTATGCGAACTCAGCTTTCTGGATTCGTATGAATTCACGGGCACCGGTCGTAGAGTTGCCACCAAGCTCCGCGTCGTCTTTTCCAAACGGTCATCGCCAGCAGACGTAAAATAGGTTATCTCGTAGCTCTGCATACAACGGACATGGAAGCGCGCCGTCTCCACCTGAATCAAGATCAAGGGAACGCGGGCGACCGAAGGTTGCCTAGATCACGAGATCTTCATGTGCGAGACTAGGGAGGATGACGCAAGTCATTCAATCGCATCCGATTCGAAAACCGCAGCAACATAACGTCTTAACCTCCCACGCGCCCACCTGTGCGGAAAGAATTCACAGTCTCGTCGCAGCACTTCAGATTTCCCGTCTAGCTGACCACACGGACCTGCTGCTGAAAGTCCAGCAGCGCCGCGACGACCGGTGACTTCGCGACAGGGGGAAAAGTCCAGAGTCTGAAGCACGGATGTTCTGAGCCATCCTATCCATCTGTCCGATCATGCCGACAAGGCTCGGTGGCTCATCCCATCGGTTACGCCGTGCCTTTCCCCACTGAACGATGTGTGACCCAAGTTACATGCACCGCAGTGAAAGTAGTTTCCCCCATGACATACGTCACTTAACTTCGCGTTAGCGCGCCTAAGAGACTGACCTTGTAGGGCATTCGCAAATTTCTACCCCTACCACGTTCCGCCGGTTTGACCGTGTCTTTTCCCATCCAAAACCTCGCAACCTCGTCACTCCAAATCAGCCAGCCACCGTGCCTTTTCCCATCACGAATCATCACTACGTGGACACGAGCCCCCGACTGCATCGCTCCCACACAACGCGTGCATAGCGAAAATCGTGCCGGTGCCACCTCCGCAGCGTCAGCGCCGCAGTGTGTCTAGAGCATCATCCGTCATATCACCTTTTCGGCTCGTGCTTCGCGTGCCGATCTGTGCCAGATGTTCACGATCCAGCCTGACTCACCTGACATAACTTTTCATCGCCGAGAACATTGATAAGGCACCAAAAAAACACGATTCGCTCCTGCCCTCGACACCACCACACCGTGTTCACCTTCGGGACCAGTGCGATAGTAACTTACTGATCTAGAGCGCATTCGTCAGGCTCCGCCGCTGACCCCGGCTGGAGATAGCAACAAACGCTTGATGCTCAGGTCCTGAACAAGGCGGCATCTGGATCCGATTCAAGGACCACGCACTTTGCGTGCTGACAAATCCCATCGCGTGTATGGATCGGAAACTTATGCCTGTCCGGCCAGTTCAGCCACCAAACCTGGCTGCCGCTGAACCAGAACACGAACCCTCTTTCATATAGCTAGTCTGGGCTCTCCGGTTAACCGGAGTGGCTCTTCCTCCGCTTCGGACGGCTCCCCAGAAATGGGCCGGCACAGGGGCGACAAGCACCTCCGTGCGTGTCGTAACCGCTTGCTTTAACGTTGCCATCAACGTCCGTCCGCCCCTTCCGCGGCGAGGGTCAGGCGCAGCCGCCCGAAACGCAGGAAGAGCCGCTAGAGATAGCAACGACTGAACATTTTCCGCACAACGAGCCGTATCGGAACGTCTTTTTGCGTCCTTAACGCGGTAGGCGAGGCCAAAGGGTATTGTGGCCGTACCCAAACCCGCACCAATCCGAGCTGACGCTAGATCCATAAGCTGATGTTCCTATTTGTCTTTCTGAGCACCAAAACCCTAGCCGCAAACCCACCGTGCCTTTTCCCATCCAATGCACGCATCCTGTTGATCTATGGTCCAATGCCTTACCTGGACCCATCTCGACCAATGGCAGTTCTTCCCAGACCCAAGAGTCTAAACACCACCGTGCCTTTTCCCATCCACACACTTGCAGAAGCACCTGTTACCGCCGTCCACTTATCCACAGCCCTCCGTGCCTTTCCCCATGGACCCCCGTGTCTTTTCCCAGACTGAACCGTGCCTTTTCCCAAGGATGACCGTGCCTTTCCCCATCTACCACCGTGCCTTTTCCCACTATGTGAGTATGTCATCGTTTCCTTTATCACTGTTTTCACTCTATATTTTTACGCTATTTTGTGCTCTAGTACTCTTAAGTATTGTTTTAGTAATAATATCTAGTAAGGCGGTTGTCACCCGCCTCCTCATCTTTCGTATAATTTTCTCCTTCATAGATATCCGAGCACCAACTGCGTTTGCCACGGGACACACCGCTCTCGATTCACTGATTCCTGGGGAAAGAGGTCCGTCGCTCAGCGCATCCGAGCTAAGTCCGTCCCGGTTTAGGTGTGGCTGCGGACGCGCCGTTCTTGCTTCTTGCGAATGACCGCGAGCTAACTCTGGTCGATCGGGTCGACCAGGGCATCGCTGTAGAAAGGGTCGCCGCCCCAAGCCGGAACCGGCCGTGGCTGGGTCCGTCCTCGCCGGCCGGGACTGCGACCTCCCGTTCAAAGGTGGTCCGCCGCGCTGACTGCGCAAAGGGGTACGCGTGACGGGCATAGGGCAGATTGCTGCAGAAGGCCAGATCGGCTGTAGCCAGGGCGCGTAGCAGCGCATCCGCCTCCGGTCCTGAGTGGCGTCTGCGGCCGGGTCGCCGCCGGTGATAGTAGCTGCGTCGGGGCAGGGGAGTTCGATCCCCTTTTCACCGGCCAGGGAACTCGCCAGCGGCCAACCGTGCAGGGTGACGACGAAGTCCCGTTTGGGTGTTCAGTCCTTGGCCGTGAAGCGGTAGGCGAGGGACCTGGGGTTCACCGTGTCCCCTACGCGCTCGTCGACTCCCGCGAAGCGGAAGCTTTCAGGCCAATTCCAGCCATGGGTGGCGGTACGCGGCGAGACGATAAATTATGCGGAGCCGATGGGGCCGTTCCAGCGGGCGCCGGTGCGGGTGACGTATCAAACCTCCACGAACCCGATCCCCGTACCGGCCGAGAACCGATAGCGGTGTCCCACCTCGACGCGCTCCTGGGGGACCGGTGTGATGTCGAAGGCGTGGACGCGCCCGATCCAGGGTGCGAGTTCGGGCCACGGTCACTGTTCGATCAGGCGGGTTTCGACCGGCTGACCGCGTACCCGGGTGGTCAGGTCGCGAAACTGCGGGTCGACATAGATGGCGGAGACCCGGTCGTCCGTCGCGGATTGCGGACAGCCCTCGGGAGAAGGCAACGGTGGTGGTGATCGTCTCAGCGGTTGGGTTGTGGAAAAGATAAGTGACATCCGCGTCCCAGTTCTTGCTCCCCTGCGTCAGCACCACGCGCTCGGCGACCCTGCGGATGCGACTCGGCGCGACCGGCGCCAGGCGAGGGGCGATCCCGGCGGCCTCGAAATCGTTGGCCGCGGCGGGCGGTGACAGCCAACCGGGGAGCAGACAAGCCAGCAGCGGGGCCAGTGTCCGGCGGCGGCGACGATGGGTGTGACGGGCGTCTGAATTGGCCATAAGAATCGGCTGAACGGACGGCGAACCGGCAATGACTGTCGAGCACGAATGGTGTTACGCCAACGCTTCCTTCCCAGTCGAACGTCGACCGAGCGGATGGCGCAGCCGCTCAGACTAGCCTGGAACCAGGACTGCCGTCATGCGCCGCCTGACGCCAATTCTCAAAGCGTCCGCTGACCCAATCGGTGCCGCAGTTCTTGAGCGTGATTATCAAAGATCCGCGCTTTAGCTAAAAAAGAGACATTGTTGCTTGAATGTAACGGCTCGCGCACCCATCCTTGGGGTATTGCTCACCTGTCCCGGACCCGTGGCGTCGCCGAGCGGCCTGCATCCGGGACCTGCCTCGCTGGCAGGAGGTTCCCCATGTTTCTTCGACTATATTTTGACCGGCGCTTGGCCGACGGCTCGACCTACCGCATCCGACCTTCAGGTCCACACGACCGCGAACTGTTGGTCCGCTGCTTCGAGTCACTCTCCCTGGAGGCGCGACGCCTGCGCTTTTTCACCGCCAAACAGGCCCTGACCCCGGAGGACCTGGACCGCTTCTGCGCAGCCGATGGTCACGACCACATCGCCTTCGCCGCGGTACGGATCGACGCGACCGGCCGGGAGTCAGAGCCCCTGGGTTTTGCCCGCTGTCTGCGTCTGACCCCCGGCGGGGAGGTGGCCGAGTTCTCCGTCGCCACGGTCGACGGGATACAGGGGCAGGGGGTGGGTTCAGCGCTGCT
>CAILVI010000269.1 GCA_903837595.1 uncultured Thiodictyon sp. | reverse complement strand
CCTGGCCATGACCCTCACCAAGGGCGGGCGGCGCATCGGGCTCACGGGCCTCAACACCGCCTTCCTGCAGCTCGGTGGCGGCGACTACCAGGGCAAGCTGGTCTGGGACCCGCGCCAGGTCCACGCACTCTGTCCGGACGGCATCGACCGCTGGCACGCGGACCACGACCTCTGCCTGCTGCTCACCCACCAGGGTCCGGACTGGCTGACCCCGGAGGCCCGCGCCCAGGGCGACAGCGCGATCGCCCCCGCCCCCGCCGGGCGCTTTGCCCTGCACCTCTTCGGGCACATGCACGAGGCGCGGCTGGAGGCGATCCGCCGCGGCGCCAACCCGGAGGCGGTACAGCTGTGCCAGGGCTGTTCGGTCTTCGGCATGGAGCACTTTGGTGAGCCGCCCCGGCTGCATCGCGCCCACGGCTATAGCGCCGGCCAGGTCCTTTTCACCGACAGTGGCGCGGAACTGCGACTGTGGCCGCGGGTTGCGACCAACAAGACCGGCCCCTGGCGCCTGATCCCAGACCAGGAAAACTTCCATCTGGAACCGGATCAGGGCACCCAACCCGAACCGCTGCTCCAGCGCCGCCGGCCCGATCATGCACCGGCCACCCCCACCGACGCGACGGCGACCTCGCCGCCCCGGCCCGTCCCGCACTCGACCCTGCCGCGGCGCCAGCCCTTCTTCGGCCGCGTGGATGAAGTCGCCCGCATCGCCGCCGCGCTGGAGCCCACGGACCGCTCCTGGGGCCTTGGCATTGCCGGCCCCGGCGGCATCGGCAAGACCGCGCTCGCCCTGGAGGCCGCCCACCGTGCCCCGGCGGAGCGTTTCCCGCTCAAGCTCTGGGTCACCGCCAAGGGCCGCGAACTGGACCCGGACGGCCTGCGCCCGCTGCCGGACCAGCCGGTGCACGACTTCGACAGCCTGCTCGCCGAGCTTGGCCGCGCCCTGGCGCGCGATGCAATCCCCCGCAGCGACCCCGCCGAGCGCGCGACCCTGGTGCGCCATGCCCTGGCCGGGCAGCGGGCGCTGCTGGTCATCGACAACCTGGAGGCCCTGAACACCGCCGAGCGGCAGCGGGTCTTCAACCTGTTGCGCAATCTCCCCGACGACTGCCGCGCCTTGGTCACCAGCCGCCGCGCCGGCAGCGCCAGTCCCGGCAACTGGCTCGCACTCGACCGGCTGGAACGCGCCGCGGCCGACGTACTGCTGGAGGAACTGGCCCGACGCTGGTCGGCGGTCGGGCGGCTCAATACTGCGGACCGCGCCCGACTCTATGCCGAGACCGCCGGCAACCCGCTGCTCCTCACCTGGACCGCCGGCCAACTCGGGCTGGCCCGCCGCCGCTGCTACGCCGTCGGTCACGCCATCGACCGGCTGCAAGAGGCCCAGCGGCACAACGACCCGCTGGCGTTCATCTTCGGCGACCTGGTGGACTGCTTCACCGCGGACGAGACCGCGGTGCTCGCCGCACTGGTCCATTTCAGCGAGCCCGCGCCGCTGGTCTGGCTGCTGCCCCTGTCCACGCTGAGCCCGACCGCCGCCCGCACCGCGCTGGACGACCTGCGCGACCGCTCGCTGCTCCTCACCGACGACGACCGCGGCACCTGGCTGCTGCCGGCCCTGGCCGCCCGCTATCTGCGCCGGGTCCGCCCGGAGGTGGTCGCCGCGACCGGCGAGCGCCTGGCGGAGCGCGCCTATGCACTGGCGCAGGAGAACGGCTATCAGCAGCACGACCGCTTCCCGACCCTGGAGGCCGCCTGGCCCGAGGTGGCCGCCGCGCTGCCGGTGCTGATCGGCGGTGACAACCGGCGGTTGCAGGGGTTCTGCGACGCGATGCAGCGGTTTCTCGACTTCTCCGGCCGCTGGGACGACCGGCTGGCGCTGAGCCTGGCCGCGGAGTCCCGGGCACTCGCGGCCGACGACCATGACAAGGCCGGCTGGCGGGCCTGTGACGCCGGCTGGTGCCATCTGCTGCGCGGCAACGCCGTCGGCGCGCTCGACCGCGCCGGTCGCGCCGCGGCCCACTGGCAACAAGCCAACGCCGGTGCCCGCGCTCGGGCAACCGCGATCCAACTGCGCGGCGAGGGACATCGGCTTGCCAAGGATTACCCGGCCGCCATCGCTGCTCTGCGCGAGGCCCTGGAACTGCTTCGTGGCCTGTTACCGCGCAGCCACGACGTCGCCATTGGTCTGAACTCACTCGCCAACGTTTTGGCGGACAACGGGTAATACGACGAGGCCGAGGGTTATTACCGCGAGGTCCTGGCCATCGCCCGCGACCTGCCCTATCCCGCGGGCGTCGCGGTCTACACCTGCAACCTCGCCGAACTAGCCCTGGACCGCGAGGACTGGCCCGCGGCCGAGCGCTTGGCCCGGGAGGCCCTGGCCTTGGACGAGCCGGTCGGGCGCAAGGCACTGATCGCGTCGGACTGTCGGCGACTCGCGCAGGCCCTGGCCCGCCAGGGCCGCGGTGCCGAGGGCCGCTGGCACGCCGAGCGCGCCGTCGCACTCTACACCGACCTGCGCTCCCCGGACCTGGCCGAGGCCCAGGCCACCTTGGCCGAGTGCCGGGCCCAGCCCCCGTGGGAGCGGCTTCAGCCGCGACGCGACCTCGCACGGCGCCGTGGCGTCGTCGCGGCTGAAGCCGCTCCCAGGCACGCCTTTCATCATCCGCTCCGGCAAGACCGGCGCTTGCGGCAACCCGTCGCGG
>CAILVI010000268.1 GCA_903837595.1 uncultured Thiodictyon sp. | reverse complement strand
CCAATCACCTGAATTTCTGCATGGTGCCGACCGCGATCACCTGGATCGATGGCGAGCAGTTGGCGAAGGCACCACCCCGTCGCTATGCCACCACCAAGCGGACCGAATACGCCTTTGCGGATCTGCGGCGGCGGCTGGCTCAGGACCTCGGCGGCGAGGGTTTCGGTATCGATTGCGCGGATCCGGGCAAACCCCCGCAAAATCGGCTGCTGGCCGCGGTTATGGCGCTCGTGGCCTAACTGAAAGCGGGAAAATTCAGTATCCAAGTAGGGTGATTGAAATGTGGAGATTTTTTCAGCGTTCCATACTCATCAGGCTCGCCGGGGGTAGCTTACTGTTAGGGGCCGGGGGACCGGCAGTCTGGGCCCAGTTTGCCGCTGGCCCTGAGTATTATAACCAGCCGGGTTTGGCGACGATCAATGCACTGGGTATATTCGGCCAAGGGTATTCAGGAAATGGAGTGAACATCGGGGTGGTCGACTCTGGCATCGATCCAGGTCATGTCGAGTTTGCAGGTAAGATTGTCGCAGGACTCGGCTGGAATTGGGACGGCACTCAATGGCTCGAGTGCCAGGGTACCACCGCCGCTTGTTTGACGGATAAGAATTTTGATGGAAGTATTGACGGACATGGTTCATTCGTCAGCAGCGTCGCCGCCGCAGCATTGGACCTTAATGCACGCCCAAATAACATCATGGGTGTTGCGTACAATTCCAAGCTCGTGATTGGTACGATCAAATTTGGTCTTCCTATTTTGATTAAGGGAGTTAATCCAGATCCGACGACTGTCGGTGGTACAACGGATGAACAGGATGCGCGGGCGATTGATTTCGTGAGCTCGCAGGGCGTCAAGGTCATCAATAACAGTTGGGGTATCAACGCCAACTGGAATACATCGCTAACCGATGCGGCGCAGGGCTATCTGACGACTTACCAAAACACGACGGTCGCGGCGCTCAAGCGGGCTCAAGATCGGGGGGCCGTGCTGGTATTCGCCGCCGGCAATGAGAGCGTAGGCTGGCCCGGGACACCGGCGACTTTACCGAGTGTCGATCCAACCGTTGCTCAGAAAGGGGGCTGGATTGTGGTGGCGGCAACCACCAACAGAGGATTCGATCCCGCCACCGGTCAGATCGAAATGGCACAGACCAGGCCGAACCTGACGGCTCCTGCGGTCGTGGGAGACGCGTACACCAACTACTGCGGCGCTGCTGCCGCTTACTGCATCAGTGCCCCGGGTGGTTTTGTGGAAAAGGTTCCAAATCGTGACACCGGTATGGTGGGTGCCAAGGCAGGTACGGTGGCCGACTACAGTGCTACGGGTCAGGAGGGCACCTCTTATGCGGCACCTGTCGTTACCGGCGCGGTGGCCCTGGTGGCTGAGAAATTCCCATGGATGTCCAGCAAGAACCTTGGCGTGACCATTCTGACCACCGGTACGACGGCAGCGAATCCCAGCCCGATCTGGGGTCGAGGCATGCTCGACGTGGGGAAGGCCATGAATGGTCCGGGCATTTTCGAAGAGGATTTCGTGGCCAACATTACCGCGGGATACACTTCGACATTCGCTAACAGTATTTCCGGACCCGCCGGATTAATTCAATCCGGCACCGGGACGCTGGTCGTCAGCGGAACCAATACCTACGCCGGTGTGACGACGATCGCCAACGGCACCCTGCAAATTGGCGCGGGCGGCACCACCGGCACCCTGGGTGCCGGAGCCGTGGCCAACAGCGGCCAGCTGGTCTTCAATCGCGGCGATGCGTTGACCGTGACCAACGCCATTTCCGGGACCGGGGCCGTCACGCAGTCGGGGACCGGCACCACCACCCTGACGGCGAACAACACCTATAGCGGGTCCACGACCATCAGCAATGGCACTCTGGCATTGACGGGTGGCGGCAGCATCGCCAATTCCAGCTGGGTGGTGGATTACGGAACCTTCGATATTTCCGGCACCCCCAACGGCGCAACAATCGCCAATCTGTCCGGCACCGGTGCGGTGGCCCTAGGCTCGCAGTCGCTGACCTTCAGCGCGCGCAGAAGCAACTTAGCCAACTTTGCCGGAACGATCGGCGGCACCGGCGGCGTGACCGTAAATGGCGGTTATCAGGCACTCTCCGGGGTCAATACTTATACCGGCCAAACGCTCATCAATAGCGCCACCGACCTCGCAGCCTACGGTGCCGGACGCTACTGGACGGTGTGGGGCTATCGTATCGCCGCGGTCTACAATGGCGGCATCCTCGCATTGACCGGCGCCGGCAGTATCGCTAGTTCCAGCGGGGTGGTGGATAACGGAACCTTCGATATTTCCGACACCACCAACGGCGCGACGATCGCCGCGCTGTTCGGCAACGGCGTCGTGGCCCTGGGCGCGCAGTCGCTGACCTTCAGCGGGGCCAACGGCAGCTTCGGCGCCTTTGCCGGAACGATCGGCGGCACCGGCGGCGTGACTGTGAATGGCGGTTATCAGGCACTGTCCGGGGTCAATACTTATACCGGCCAAACGCTCATCAATGGCGGCACCCTGGCATTGACCGGTGCCGGCAGTATCGCCAGCTCCGGCGGGGTAGTAGATAACGGAATCTTCGATATTTCCGGCACCACCAACGGCGCGACGATCGCCGCCCTGTTCGGCAACGGCGTCGTGGCCTTGGGCGCACAGTCGCTGACCTTCAGCGGGGCCAACAGCAACATAGGCGCCTTTGCCGGAACCATCGGCGGCACCGGTAGCGTGACCGTTAATGGCGGCTATCAGGCACTGTCCGGGATCAATACCTATACCGGCCAAACGCTCATCAATGGCGGCACCCTGGCATTGGCCGGCGCCGGCAGTATCGCCAGTTCCAGCGGCGTGTGGGATTACGGCACCTTCGATATCTCCGGCACCGCCAACGGCGCGACGATCACCGGCCTGTTCGGCAACGGCGTCGTGGCCTTGGGCGCACAGTCGCTGACCTTCAGCGGGGCCAACGGCAGCTTAGGCAACTTTACCGGAACGATTTTCGGCACCGGCGGCCTGACCTTCAATAGCGGTTATCAGGCGCTGTTCGGTACCAATGCCTATAGCGGCGTCACCACGGTCAACGGCGGGACCCTGGCGGTGAATGGCAGCCTGAGCGGCCCCGTCAACATCGGCCCGGCGGGGACCCTGCGCGGCACCGGCATCCTCTATGCGGCAACCACCGTGAGCGGCACCCTGGCCCCGGGTAACTCGCCCGGCACCCTGACCAGCATCGGCACGGTCACGATGAACCCGGGCAGTACCTATCAGGAAGACATCGACGGCACCGGCACGGCCAATGGCGCGAACAACTACTCCCGTTTGCTGGTCACTGGCGCGGGCAGCCAGTTCATCGCCAACGGCACCCTGCGCCCGCTCCTGCGCGGGATCACCGGGGCGGCCACCAACGCCTACACCCCGGCCCTGGGCGACACCTTCGCCATCATCAGCGCCAGCAGCGGCATTCAAGGCCGGTTCGGCAGCGTCGTCCAACCGGCGGCGGGGCTGGCCTCCGGCACGCAACTGGATGTCTTCTATAACGCCTACGGCAACAACCGCGTCGACCTGATTGCCACCCCCAGCTCCTATGGCAACTATGCCTGGAGCAATGGGGCGAATGCCAACGGCCAGGCGGCCGGCGGGGCCCTGGACACCCTGCGTACCTGGGATGGCGCGGGCGCTTACAACACGCAGGAAGTCAATCTGCGCTACGCGGTAGCCGGTCAGCGGGCCGCACAGATTCCCGGCCTGTTGACCGCGCTGGCGGGTGAGGTCCATGGCGCCATGGCGGCGGCGGCACCCGCGCCGGGACGCTGGTTGCAGAACACCGTGGTGCGGCACCTGGACACCACGCCCGACCAAGGCTCGGCGGCGGGCGTGCGGCTCTGGGTCGAACTCAACGCCGGCGAAGGGCGTGCGCGCGGCGGTCAGATCAGCTCCGATTACAAGGCAAGGCGCAGCCACTTTGCGCTCGGTGCGGACCTGCTCCAGGGTCCGAATTATCGGTTCGGCCTCGGTGTGACCTACACGGATATCAACGTCTCCCCGGACCTCGGCTCCGGGACCGTCAAGGAGACCGCCCCCTTCCTCTACGGGCAGTACGCGTTGAATACGCCCCGCCCGGTCGTGGTCGACGCCCTGTTGGCCTATGGCTTCAGCACCTGGCGCACCAACCGCAGCGACCCGCTGGGACTGGCCGGGGGACTGAGCACCAAGGCCAACGGCGAGGGGCTGTCCGTGGGTCTGGGCGTGCGTTCGCCCTTCGCGGTCAGCGCCGTGCGCATTGAACCCTTCGCGCGGCTGCTGTGGCAGGACTCCCAACGCGGTGCGCTGAACGAAGGACTTACCAGTCCCGCGGGGCTGGTCCTTGCGGGCTACAAGCAGAACGGTACCCGGGTGATGGTGGGCGCCACCTTGGAGCCAAGCGTCGCCGCGGCGGCGGCCGGGCACTGGTCCTATCGCGCCAGCCTGGCCATCGGCGAGGACTTCGGTCAGCTGGTCCGGCCCACGGTCTCGGCGAACCTCGCCGGCGCGGGCTACACCATCGACGCGCCCCATGTCGGGCGGACCTTCGCACAACTCGACGTGAGCGCCACCTACCGCGTGCTCAAGAACGCCTCTATCTATGGTGCCCTGATGGGCGAGGCCCGTACCAATCTGCTCGACGGTGGGATCAGCGCGGGATTCAATTACCAGTTCT
>CAILVI010000267.1 GCA_903837595.1 uncultured Thiodictyon sp. | reverse complement strand
CCAGGGTCTGGATGGAGTGGCGCAGGGCCTTGCTCGGGATAGTGCCCCAGTGGGTACAACCGCCGCCAACCGCGCTGTGGGCCTCCACCACGGCCACCTGCCGCCCGGACTTGGCGAGTTTCATGGCCGACCCCTCCCCGCCCGGGCCGGTGCCGATGACGATCGTGTCGAATTCGCGGATGGTCATCTTTGTCACTCTTGCGGCAGCGCGGGCCTCCTAAAGTAGCGCCCCGTGTGAGGGGACACAAGGCTCGCCGCAAGCCGGATGCCTTAGGGATGCCCACCGTCGCATTACCCGAAGCCAGTATTAAGAAAAGCAAACACAAAATCGCTGCAACCCGAACAGGAATGGTCTTACCATCTACGAGGGAACGGGTTCGCGGCGAACCGTTCGCACGATGGGCAGAGTCCGCCGCAACAGCGACAACCTCGGCTTAAGGACGTGATCGATGGACTGGAACTGGCTCCAAACCCACGACGTGCGGGCGCCCCTGCACGTCCGCCCACAGGACAATGACCGGCGGCGCGCCGTCATGGCCGCAGCCCCGCTCGGCAGGGAGTCAGGACCATGTCGATAAACCTGATCCTCGCCGACGCTCAGGCGATGGTCCGCCAGGGACTCGCGGCACTCCTCCGGGCAGAGTCCGACGTCGCACTCCTCGCCCAGACCGCCGACGGCGAGATCGCCTGGACACTCATCGCGGACCATGCGCCGCAGGTGGCCATCCTGGACCTCTGCTTACCCAAGGCCAGCGGCATCGAGATCGCACGCCGGGTCGAGGCAGCGGCCCTGGATACCCGGGTCCTGCTGCTCGCCTTGCACGACACCCCAGCCGCCGCGCTCTCGGCCCAGCAGGCGGGGGCGATGGGCTATGTACTCAAGGACCGCCCATTCGAGGAACTCATCTGCGCTGTGCGTGCTGTCGCCGCCGGCCAGACCTTCATTACGCCCTCCGTCCGCGCCAAGCTGCGGACCATGCAACGCAATGGAGATTCGACTGCCCCGCTGTCCGCGCGGGAGCAGGAGGTCGTCTGTCTCATGGCCAAAGGCCACAGCAGCAAGGAGATCGCCCGCATCCTCACGATCAGCCCCGGGACGGTCAACACCCATCGCAAGCGCCTGATGAAGAAACTCGGGCTGCACACCGCCATCGAGGTGGTGCGGTGGGGCGTGCAAGGCGGCGTGATCGTCTGACCAGACTGGGCAAATATTCGCAGCCACCAACCCCCACCCCGGCTGGGAGCGCCGACATTCTGTCGGCGACGGTGCGCAGCGCCGTTGGGTCCTCGCGAAAACAAAGCCCTTGCGATTAACCGCGAAACCGCGAACCGCCTGCGGCGGTTGGCCGACAAAATGTCGGCGCTCCCAGACGCGAACGTCCGCAGCCGGCACCGATTCTCGCCCAGTCTCTCCAGCCGTGTCACTCATGTATTAGGCGCTCTGCGCAGGGAGTACCGATGGCTACAACGATGATCAAGGCCCGTCCGCAAGCGCCCGCTGAGGCGGCTCCGACTCCGCTGCGCAACCCTGCCGGGTGCCTCGCGCCGTCCGACCGGATCGCGAACCATCCCGCCGAAAGACCCGCCGCACCGATCGCCTGGCCCTCGTCTCCGTCGGACCCCAACCAGCACAAATACGCGGCTGCGCTGTCCCCAATTTCAGGGACAGAGCCCTACCCCAACGGCGGTAATCGGAGGACCGCGCTCCTTGCTATGCTTCATCCCCGGTTGATCCGAAAGCGCATGGCGCGCCCAGGCAGGCAGATGGCAAGCGGTGGCGAGAAATCGCTCGCGCTCTTGAAGCGACCGGAGGCTGTGGTCAATAGGTTGACTTTTTAGGGTGCCCGGCCGCTCGGAACCAGTAGCGAGAGGGGATCGGCATCCGTTACGATGAAGCCCATTGATTAAGGGTACTGACCCCTTTAGCCGTGCTGACCCCTTTAGCCGTGCTCCTTTAGCCGGAAATAGTTGAACCTGGACCCTTTAGCTGCGGATGGAGCGATAGCGAAAGCCGGGCTCAGTCTCGCGGACGCAAAGGCGAAGCAAAGCGCCGTATTTCTTGTTAACCGTTAGGAGAACACAGAGATGAAAATCCTTACCGTCACGTTGTCCGCCGTTGCGTTGCTGGCAACTTCTCAATCTGCGTTTAGTCAGAGCAATGCAGATTCAAAAGCACGGATGGACAATATTTACACTCAGATGCAGAGACAGGAGTACAGACAGCAACAGAATAACGCTGCGATGGCTCAACAGCAGAGGGATTCCCAACGAACATACTCGCCCCCACCATACCGCCCACCACCGACACCTACATACCGCCCAGCACCTACTTACAAGTACAAATAGAAAAAAAGGGAGGGGGCGCGCTCAAGTATACGTCTCTCGTGTGAGATTCCGGTTTAGCCGCGGCGGGTAGCCTGCCGCGAGTTTTGAGCTAAAGGGGCAGCACCCTTTACGATAAGGCCCGTTGATTAAGGGTACTGCCCCCCTTTAGATCAGACCCCTTTAACCGCAGTTCTTGGGAAACGCCTCGTTCGCTCGACCAAGTTTAGCTAACCGGCGGCGGCTTTCCCAAGTTCCGCGATTCGCTGACCGTTTCCGGGACCAAGCCTGAAACGAGACTTAATATGGTTATTCAGCATTGGCGGCTCAGCTATCCGGTTGTGTTTGCACTAATCCTCGAGCTAGGACTTATCGACCGGGCATTGGCGGGCGGCGGGACCTGGGACGGGACCACATCCCAGTCGAAGCCAGTTTTCTTTGTAATAGAAAATAACGCCCTAACGAGCTTTGAGGGCACCGCTAGTGTCTCCAGTGGGGGCTGCACAGCAACCGTCACATCGACCGTACTACTCTCGCCTTCCCTGCCTATTCAGAATAACCAAGTCAACTATACTAACAGCAGCGGTTCTAGCTTTACCGCCCAGTTCTCTTCGGCCGCAGCGGCGTCCGGCACCTTCTCCACATACGTCAACTCGTCCGGTTGCTATATTGGTACCGTCAGCGTGACTTGGCAGGCGACATTATCATCGCCGACCCCCACTTACTTCGTCACTCCTTCAGGCGGTTCGGTACGATCCGCCGGCACCGTTAGCCCCAATTCGTCGCAGAAGGTGATCGCGGGGGCGGTCGGCGCCTTCACAGTAACGGCCAACAGCGGCTACGCCCGCGACAGCGCGGTAGGTGGCACCTGCCCGGCCGGCAGCTGGAGCGGCAATGTCTGGACCACCGGGGCGATCACGGCCAACTGCACAGTGAGCTTCAGCTTCACACAGCTCCCTGATGACCAAGGAAATACCAAAGAAACGGCGACACTCGTGGCCCCGAACAGCAGCACCACCGGCTCGATAAATCCGGTCGCGGACCTCGATTACTTCCGTGTCGACCTCACCGAAGGCGGGCTCTTGACCGTTAAATCGACCGCCGCCACATTCCACACCAACGGCTATCTGCTGGATGGGGCCGGCAACGTGCTGGTAACGGACGAAAATATCATGGACGGATACAACTTCTTCATCGCCCGTACCTTAAGTGCCGGAACTTACTACGTGCGGCTGAGTAGCTGGGGCTCTTTTTCGACCAACACCTATACCCTGGTGTCGACATTCAGTCCCGTCAACTACACGGTCACACCCTCCGCCGGCAGTGGCGGCAGCGTTAGTCCTAACAGCCCACAGCCGGTAAACGCTGGGGCGAGCAGCGCCTTCACGGTGACCGCTGACGGCGGCTACACCCGCGACAACACGGTCAGCGGTACCTGCCCGACCGGCAGTTGGAGCGCCGATATCTGGACAACGGGGGCAATCACGGGCGACTGCACAGTGAGCTTCAATTTCAAGGAACAATTCTGTTGGGAATGCCTCCCAAGCAGTGGTGGCTGGAGGGGCGTAATCCAGTAAGGAGAATAGGTGACAGACCACGTTTTCTTCGGAAGCTCATGCCCTGGCAACAAAGATCCGAAACAATGGCACAAGGAATGGGGTCACACAAGGAATGGGGTCAGGTCTTGCAATCATGCTTTGTCTGGGTATGATCGATTCCAAGACCTGACACTCTCCCTCTCTAAAGCCTTCGCGACGCTGGAGCGTGGGAGCGAGATGAAGATTCGGCTACCCCGAAAATAAACCGGCCGCGTACTCCATAGTTCCAAAAAAACACACACGCGCTTGATGCCATCTTCGCCAACACAACATCAGTCGATGTAGATTGAATCAATACCCAAAGGACTGCCTGATTGATAACCAGACCGATAGCGCTGACCAGAAAGACCAGCAGCACTTCGTGACGGCGACCAAACCTTATGCCGCTGTGGCAGATATAACGGATGGACAACGCGTAATTGACGGCAGTGGCCAGCACAAAACTGCAAATGGCCACGGGAAACCATGGTAGGCCCAAACCTTTGACCGCCACCCCGAACAGACCGATATCAACGGCCGCGGCAGTGGCGCCGACAAAAAAATAGCGAACAATTTTCATCGCAATAGATTGTACTTGAAAATACAGACCAGAGCCCGTACGCCATCACGCCACCCGATCTTCTTACCCTCGCTGTAGGTGCGACCGTAATAGGAAATACCTACTTCATAGATTCGGCAACCTTTTTTCGCGATCTTGGCCGTGATTTCAGGCTCAAAGCCAAAGCGGTTTTCCTCGATCTCGATCCCCTGGATGATTTCGCGGCGGAAGGCTTTGTAGCAGGTCTCCATATCCGTCAAATTCAAATTCGTGAACATGTTGGAAACCAATGTCAGAAAGCCATTCCCCACGCGGTGCCAGAAATAGACCACGCGATGGGCATTCCCACCCATGAAGCGTGAACCATATACCACATCCGCCTTCCCATCCAAGATGGGCTTGAGCAGTGCGGGATACTCGTTAGGATCATATTCCAGATCCGCGTCCTGGACAATGAGGATGTCGCCCGTGGCCGCCATGAACCCGGTGCGCAGCGCCGCGCCTTTACCCTGATTGACGTGATGGTAGATAATCCGACTCACCTTGGGACTGATCTTTTAACGTAAGAGGGCACACGAGCCATCATCAGAGCCATCGTCCACGACGATGATTTCCTTATCAAGGTAGGCAGATTGACGAACCGCGTCGATGATCAATTCAATCGTGTCGCGTTCGTTATAACATGGAATGACAATCGTGAGCTTCATGCTTCAGGTACCGGTGTGACGCAGTCGATTTTATTGCTCATAATCGCTTATTTTTCAGCTGAAATGTTGAATTTTACAATAACACAGTTTTCAGCGACAAAAGCAAACAAAAACAATAATAAAGGTACAACAACATATAACTGCCTCGGATAAGCACTCACCAGGGTTGTCAAGAATAGATAGATAAAGAAAAAAATAACAATAAAATTTATTTCCATTGCAATATTTTTGAAATTATAGATTGTAATTATTATAGAAAAAATCATCATTGTTAATATTATGCTGTTCGGAAAAAATCTAAGTAACGTTTCCTCACGCTGATAAAAATAACTAGTCGGAACCCCAAAGAAAAGGCGCCCAAGATTAGATATGCAATTTCTCAAGTATTTTACCGGATGCGACCTTATATTATTAAGGGCGATCTGCTTAAGCACGTCATCACGCGCTGTACCGCTGAATTGCTTAACATAATCAATATCCGCCTGATGATTTCTTGCAAACAAAGCGGAATTACATGGAATTCTTGGATCACGCCCGCAATTTGCATCAAATGAATCATTATTCCAATCGCCGAACTCACCCTCAAAGGGGGTACTCATCCAATACAGCGACATTCCTCCAGAATTTCCGAAATATAAAATCTTGCCAGTCAATTTGTGAGTATAAAATAAATACGGAATATTGACAAGCAAAGCAATCGACATAATGAAAAGTAATTTTTTTTGCTTGACGACGGCAACCTTAGAAACAAATAAAGCAAATAAAATAAAAAGCGAAATAACAATCACATAGCCGAAAATAACCTTGGTCAGAGCAAGCAAGCCAATCGTCACCCCAAGCAATAAGTAACTTATAGCCGAACCACACTGAAATGATTTCGACAGCAAGAAAACAATAAGCGCAGACAAAAATGAAGCAAGAGGCTCCGTCGCAACAGAATACAACTCTTGATAAGAGATATAGTAAAACGCCCAATAAAAAGAAAAAAACAACGACGTATATCGCGAAGCATATCGATTAATAGCATAAAATAACAAGATAATCGATAAGTATTGCAGAAAAGCATTTGTCAGGGTTATTAAGATTAATGGGAGACCAAAGAAAACAAACGGCATCAAAAAAACCGGATACCCCGGACCGTTCCATAAATTAACATTCGGCGGGGGCGGAGAATAGTAACCATTTAATAAATTATTTGCGAATCCATAATATCTTGCTTCATCATTCTGCAGCCCATCAGCGTGAAATGCCAGAACAATCAAAATAAATAAAAACAAGAAAGGCAGAAAAATCAGCCACGGCGAACTGTCCAAATAGATTCTGACCAGCCTTTTCATCGCACATTTGACCTATCACCCAGATGACCGCCGATTAAGCGGCGGGGCCACAGTGCAATCCCAAACCGCTACTGCCGGGGAGCCGCGTTGTGGCGTGCGCTATGTGTAACATTCTTGGCTCGCCAGGCGGATGGTGGCTCGACGTTGCGCAGCAATGACGCCCGTGACGCCCGCCCCCGGTATCGCAGCGCGCATTGGCCCGGCCCGTTCGGCAGTCGATCGCCGCGGCCAGGGGACGCCCGTCCGCAAGCGGCAGAGGCGACAACGCACGCTGAAAAGCAGGTGGGCCAACCAGTGAGTACCTTCCGAAGTCGCCCAAGACGTCGGCAGTACCCGCGGATGCCCCGCCTTCCAGCCTTGATCGTGCATTGTACAGATTCCGCTGCCGTTTGCCCCCTCCTGGCCGCGCCGACCTGGCACCCTGTGCCGGTCGTGTTGGGCGCAACGTTGCTGGCTCAAGGCCCGGGCACGGAAAGATCTGGGGTCAGGTCCTGAGGCAAATAGGGGACAGACCACGCTTTCTTCTGAATCCTCAGCCCCAATAGCCCGCGCAAGGCATTGATCATCTTTCCGAGCTCCGCGTTTTATTCTGCACAGGTGTACCGGCTGAGAGGTTGCCATTCCTGGCGCAGGATTGCGGCTTCCTGGCCGGAATGACGGCTGGCATACGAGGCTAGGTTCAATTACCTAGTCAAAGTCAGAGCCTGGCCATTGCCCAAAAAAAGGCGCGCCACGCCCTCACCGTCGTCGCAGAATTCGGGCTTCCTGCGGCGCGCGCCGAGGTGTTTAGTTATCGCATCGCCGCCCGCGCCGCCTCCGCCAGAAAACCCGAGCGCGTCGCGCCATGGTCCTTCGCGTAGCGGTCGATCTTGGCCCGCAGGTGGCCGGGCAGGGTAATGTTGACCTTTTCGGCACGGCCCTCGAAACGCGACACATCCACCGCGACGATCGCCCACACGCCGCTGGCCAAGTCGGGATCGGCGCGCCGCTCGGCGATCGGGCGCGGCGTGGGGATGTCCTGGCCGTCCTCGGTCAGCCCTTCCAGATGCAGTTCGATCGCCTCCACCACGCTGTCGAGTGCCGTGTCGAAGGTGTCCCCGGCCGAAAAACAGCCGGGCATGTCAGGCACCGTCACGCCGAAGCGCACGCCGTCATCGGTATGTAATACCACGGGAAAACGCTTGCTGTTCATGGTGGGTATTATAACCACTGCGCCAGCGGTGCGTCCCGAGCACTTTGTTGCGTCAGGCCGGCTCGGACTGGCGGCGCGGGATCGGCTGGAGTTCGGGCTCGCTGCCTCCAAGTCGCGCCAGTTGGCGGGCGCCCTCACTCTCGATCAACGCCTTAAGGCCCTCACGGATCAGGGCGCCGCGCTCAGTGACGCCGCTCAACCCCTGGGCTCGAATCAGCAGATCATCGTCGAGGTTTACGGTCGTGCGCATGGATGGACTCCTCAAAGGCCTTTGTGCCGATTTTGCCTCGAAAGTTCCCGTTTCCGCAGTATTCCAAGCGTCCATGGCGACTGAAAGGTTGCCATCCCTGGCCTGGATTCCGGGTTACCGGCGGGAAATGACGGATTGCCGTTGGCCGGAACGGTGATCGAGACCGAGGTTGTTGCGTCGACAAGCGTTGCCCCCAGTGCGAGGCCCCCATGACTGGACAAGTCGCGCGGAGCGTGTTTCTCTCTGCGCTCGCTCCTCGCCACGGGTCTCGCCATGGTCAAACGCATCCTGCTCTCCGCCGCCGCGCTGTTGCTCACCCTTGCACTCGCGGGTGGGGGGACCACCTGGTGGATCGCCAAACGGGCGCAGCCGGTCTATTCCGGCGAAGTCGCCCTGGCTGGCCTCACCGCCCCGGTGCGGGTGCGCTTCGGGTTCCACGCCGTGCCCAGCATCCAGGCGGACTCTACCCATGACCTGCTGTTTGCCCAGGGCTACCTGGTGGCCGGGGAGCGGATGTGGCAGATGGACCTGATGCGCCGACTGGCCGATGGGCGGCTGGCGGAGCTCTTCGGGCCGGATGCCGTGGACGCGGACCGGCTGTTCCGCACCCTGGGGCTCAATGTTGCGGCACGGCGCGCCTTGGCGGAACTGACGGCACCCGAGCGTGCGCTGCTGACCGCCTACGCGGACGGGGTGAATGCCTATCGCACCCAAGCGGCGGGCCGGCTGCCAATCGAGTATCTGATCGCCGGATTTGCGCCTGAACCCTGGCGGCCGGAGGACAGCCTGCTGATCGGCGCCTACATGGCGTTTACCCAGTCGTTCAACCTCAAGGAGGAACTGACCTATCTGCGGATGGCACAGCGGGTCGGCAAGGAACGGGCGCGGGAACTCTTTCCGACCGACGAGGGCGTGCCGGCCCCGCCGGTGGCGCCTGAACTGCCGGATCGGCCCCTGTCCGGGACTGGCGCGACGGCCATTGCACTAGCCAGGCTCCTGGACCTGCCCGCGCGCTTCGGCCTGCCGGTCCCGGCACCGGCCAGCAACGCCTGGGTGGTCACCGGCGCGCGCACTGCGGACGGCACGGCCATGCTCGCCAACGACCCCCATCTGGCACCGTCGGTGCCGGGGATCTGGTACGAGTTGGAGCTGATCGGGCCTGAGATACACGAAGCCGGTCTGGCCCTGCCCGGGGTGCCGCTGGTGCTGATCGGCCACAACGCGGACCTGGCCTGGGGCATGACGAGCAGCATTGCCGACACCCAGGACCTGTTCCTGGAACGGCCCACCGCGGACGGCGAGCACGTCGAACGGGCCGACGGGGCACCGGAGGCCATCCGCACCCGGGCAGAACACATTGAGGTCAAGGGCGCGCCGCCGGTGGAGCTCACCGTGCGCAGCACCAGCCATGGGGTCATCCTCAATGACCTGCTGGCACCCGGGCACGCCGCCGGCATGCCGGGAGCCGAACCGGGGTGGCTCCCGGCACTTGCGAGCCCCTATCTGATCGCACTGAGCCAGGTCACCGACCCGCCCGACCGCAGCCTCCCGGCCCTCTGGGCGCTCGCCCGAGCACCCACCTTGAGCACGGCGCGCACCGCGGGTCTGAACTTCTATGCAGTCTCCCAGAACCTGATGCTGGCCCATCGGGACGGCGGCATCGCCTGGCAGGTCACCGGGCGACTGCCGCACCGCGGCCAGGGTGCGGGGACCTTCCCCGCCCCCGGCTGGGTGGCAGGCTACGGCTGGGATGCGCTGGTGCCCCAAGGCCTCAACCCCACCCTGACCGACCCCCCGGAGGCGTCGATCATCACCGCCAACAACCGCACCATCCCGCTGGACTATGGCGTGAACGTCAGCCATTCCTGGCTGGCGCCCTATCGCGCCCAGCGCATCAGCGAGCGCCTGGGCGACATCGGGACCACGCACGGGCCGCTCGACCCCGCCGGCATGGCCGCCATCGCCTCGGACCACCTGAGCATCCAGGCGCGGCTCACCCAGCGGGCGTTGCGCCGGATCGAGCCGCAACTGCGCGCCGCGGACCCCGCGGCCTGGGCCATTGCCGAGCGCGACCTGCTCCCCTGGGACGGCGTCATGGACGGGTCAAGCCGCGCCGCCGCACTCTACGCCCTGCTGGAGCCGGCCCTGTGGCGGGCCATCTATAGTGACGAATTGGGTGAGGACCTGGCCCCGCTGATGTCGATGGCCACCCTCTCCTATAACTCGTTACAGGAGACCCTGCGCACCGGCGAGTCCAGCTTCTGGGACGATGTGACCACCCCGGGGCCGGAGTCGCCCGCGCAGATCTGGGGGCGTGCACTGCGCACCGCCGCGGCGGACCTCGACTCGGCCCTGCCGCGGCCGGCGGACCAGCGGCTCGACCGGTTGCGCACCCTGACCTTCCCCCACGCCTTCCACCGGGTACCGCTCCTCGGTCGGCTGTTCGACGTCGGGCCCATCGGGATCGGCGGTGCCGCGGATACGGTGGATTTGGCGAAGCCGTCGTCGGCCGACCCGCGCCACGTTATGATCGTGCCGTCGGTACGGATGGTCCAGACCCCGGCCGACTGGCGGCTGACCCGGGGTACCCTGCCGCTCGGCCAGTCCGGACATTGGCTCTCGCCCTATCGCACAGACCAACTCGCTGACTGGCGCAACGGTCGCAGCCACCCCTGGCCGTGGAATGGACCGTCGCAACCGCAGACCGAAACACTCCTGGTGCTGCGTCCGGAGGGCTGATCCTGGACGCCAAGGCACCTACGGTCTTGCCTCCCGGAGCTTCGACCGCATCTTGGGGCGACCGGGCAACCTTGCACAGGAGCCGCCATGCCCCCTGATCAAACCCCCAGCAACCGCCCCGCGCCGGCCCCCGCCTGGCACGGCCGACGCGGTGAGTGGCTGGTCGTCATCCAGTTCGCCCTGTTCCTCGCCTTCGCGCTCGCTCCTCGCTGGAACCCCTGGCTCACACCGGACCTGCTTGCTGAGACCGTGGCACCGCGCTGGGCGGTGCTCGTCGTCTGCGCACTGGTGGCGCTGGCCTTCGGGGGGCTGGGCTCGCGCGCGCTAGGCCCCTACCTCACGCCGCTGCCCTATCCGGTGGACCACAGCCAACTGGTAACCAGCGGGGTCTACGCCGTCGTGCGCCACCCGCTCTACAGCGCGCTGTTGTTCGCCGCCCTGGGTTGGGTCTGCTACACACTAAGCCTCAGCCACCTGGCGCTGCTGCTGATCGGCGGCCTGTTCTTCGACTACAAGGCCGGCAAGGAGGAGCGTTGGTTGACCGAGCGTCACCCGGATTACCCGGGATATGCGGCCCGGGCGCGCAAATTCGTCCCGTGGGTCTATTGACCACGCCCAGCCCGGTGATCCATGCGGTGAAAATATCGCCCATCGCACCGGATAGGGCTCGAATCCTGCCGCTGGATAGGCCACACTGGTGGATATGCATCAACCACGCAAACGTTTCGGCCAAAACTTCTTGCACGACTCCGGGACCATCCGACGCATCCTGGATGCGGTGCGGCCGCGCCCCGGGGAGCGCCTGGTGGAAATCGGCCCAGGCCAAGGGGCCATCACCCGGGGACTCCTGGAACATGCAGGGTCCCTGGACGCCATTGAACTGGATCGCGATCTGATCGAGCCCTTGCGGGAGCGCCTACAGGGCCTGGGCGACTTGCGCATCCACAGCGCGGATGCGCTGCGCTTCGACCTATGCTCGCTCAGCACCGCGCCCGCGTCGCTGCGCATCGTCGGCAACCTGCCCTACAACCTCTCCACCCCGCTCCTGTTCCGCTTCCTGGAGCAGGCCGACTGCCTCTTGGACCTGCACCTGATGTTGCAGCGGGAGGTGGCAGAGCGGATTAGCGCGGACCCCGGGGGCAAGGTCTACGGCCGGCTGTCGGTGATGGTGCAGACCTGGTGCGAGGCGGAGACACTGTTTCGCATCGGCCCCGGGGCCTTCACCCCGGCCCCCAAGGTGGAGTCGGCCTTCCTGCGCCTGCGGCCGCGGCGGCCGCTGCCGGACGCGCCACACGACCCGGCCCACTATGCGCGCCTGGTGGCGGCGGCCTTCTCCCAGCGCCGCAAGACCTTGCGCAACAGCCTGGCCGGGTTTGTGGACGCCGCGGGCTTCGCCGCGGTCGGGATCGATCCGGTGCTGCGGGCGGAGAACCTGGACGTGGCTAGCTTCGTCCGGCTGGCCAACTACCAGGCGCCCATTTGAACCTCAGCACTCAGGGCGTTGCAACGCCCGCACGATGGCCCAAAACTCACATAGCTAGAGCATGTTATTAGCCCGGGAGAGACGAATGTCTGAGACGGAGACGGAGGTAGCGGTGGAGGCAGTGGAACTGGCGAGCGAAAGTAAGCCGGACGAGGAGGGTAACGTCATCGCGTTGGCGCGGGCCAACGACATGTTGCCCGGCCAGATCCATCTGTTGCCGGTCGCCTCCCGGCCCTTCTTCCCGGGTCAGGCGGTGCCGCTGATGATGGCGGCCGAGCACTGGTCGCCCACGCTGCACGCGGTCGGTGAGACCGAGCACAAGATCCTGGGCGTGGTCCTGGTGAGGAGCGAGACCTCCGAGGAGGCGACCAGCGCCGACTTCTACCCGGTCGGCACCGCTTGCCGGGTCCATCGGGTCCACCGCCAGGAGGGGCACCTGCAGGTCCTCGTCGAGTGCCTGCAGCGCTTTCGCATTGAGGGCTGGGTCCACGACACGGTCCCGTTCAATGCCCGCGTCTCCTATCTGCCGGAACCGGCCGGTGCGCCGGACGACCAAGTCCGGGCCTATGCCATGGCGGTGATCAACACCATCAAGGAACTGCTGCCGCTCAACCCGCTGTATGTGGAAGAGCTGCGCATGTTCCTGGACCGCTTCGGCCCGGACGACCCCTCCCATCTCTCAGACTTCGCCGCCAGCCTCACCACCTCCAAGCGCGAACAGTTGCAGGAGGTTTTGGAGGAAGTGCAACTGCTGCCGCGCATGGAAAAGGTCCTGGTGCTGCTCAACAACGAGCTGGAACTGGCCAAGGCCCAGCAGAAGATCCGCCGTTCGGTCGAGGAGCGGATGCAGACGCAGCAGCGTGAGTTCATGCTGAAGGAGCAACTGAAGGCCATCCAAAAGGAGCTGGGGATCGCCAAGGACGACCGCACCGCTGAACTGGACAAGTTCAAGGAACGCCTCACCAAGCTCACCCTGACGGCGCAGGCGCAGAAACGGGTAGACGAGGAGATGGAGAAGATGGGGATGCTGGAGACCGGCTCGCCCGAGTACTCGGTTACCCGCAACTATCTGGATTGGATCACGCTGCTGCCCTGGGGTCAGCACTCCCCGGACAAACTGGATCTCAAACGCGCCCGCCGCGTACTCGACCGGGACCACTACGGACTCAAGGATGTGAAGGAGCGCATCCTGGAATTCCTGGCGGTGGGCATCCACAAGGGCGAGATCGCCGGCTCCATCATCCTGCTGGTCGGCCCGCCCGGGGTCGGCAAGACATCCATCGGGCACTCGATCGCCGATGCACTGGGCCGGCGCTTCTACCGCTTCTCGGTGGGCGGCATTCGCGACGAGGCGGAGATCAAGGGCCACCGCCGCACCTATATCGGCGCCATGCCCGGCAAGTTCCTCCAGGCCATCAAGGACGCCGGCACCGCCAATCCGGTCATCATGCTCGATGAGATCGACAAGATCGGGGCCTCCTACCACGGCGACCCCGCCTCGTCCATGCTGGAGGTCCTGGACCCTGAGCAGAATTCAGACTTCCTGGACCATTACCTGGACCTGCGTTTCGACCTGTCCAAAGTCCTGTTCGTCTGCACCGCCAACACCACCGACAGCATCCCCGGGCCGCTCCTGGATCGCATGGAGCAGATCACGCTCGCCGGCTACATCGCCGAGGAGAAGCTCCAGATCGCGAAAAAATACCTGCTGCCCCGCCAGATCGATCGCGCCGGGCTGCCCAAGGGCGGGATCAAACTGGACACCACCACGCTGCGCGAACTGATCGACGGCTACGCCCGGGACGCGGGCGTCCGGCGACTGGAGAAGCAACTCGCCAAGATCGTGCGTAAGGTCGCGGTACGGATGCTGGAAGGGGCCACACTACCCATCACCATCGGCGCGGCGGACCTGAAGGAGTACCTGGGCAGCCCGGTGTTCCGCGACGAGCGCCGACTCTCCGGCCCTGGGGTGGTCACCGGGCTCGCCTGGACCACCATGGGCGGGGCGACGCTGCCGATTGAAGCGGTACGCGCCCACGAGCAGGCCCGCGGCTTCAAGCTGACCGGCCAGTTGGGCGACGTGATGAAGGAATCCGCCGAGATCGCCTACACCTATGTCACCAGTCACGCCCGCGACTTCGGCGCCGAGTCGACCTATTTCGACAAGGCTTTCATCCACCTGCACGTCCCCGCCGGAGCCACCCCCAAGGACGGCCCCTCAGCCGGCATCACCATGGCCGCAGCACTCCTGTCGCTGGCCCGCAACGTGCCGGTACGACGCATCGCGATGACCGGCGAGATCACCCTCACCGGCGAGGTCTTCCCCATCGGCGGGGTGCGCGAAAAACTCATCGCCGCCCGCCGCGCGGGGATCAAAGAGATCATCCTGCCGGAGGACAACCGCGGCGAGTTCGAAGAGGTCCCTGAGCATGTCCGCAAAGGGCTTCTGATCCACTTCGCCACGCGGTTTGAGGATGTCGTGCCATTGCTGTTCAAGGGCTGAGGGTACTGCGCGAGCAGCGCCCTCCCCCGCCCGGACCTCAGCTACCAGGGCTTGAGGCTGAAGAGGGGGGCCGGCTTGACGATTTCATCGGATCGCATGCCGGCCACCTTGACCGCTTCATTCGCCCAGTCGCCAATGATTTCCTGGGCCTCGGCATACCAGGTGAGTTGCTTGAGATCGACGGGGTTGATCTTGGGTTGTTCGCGATCGGCAAACATGGCGATGACCTGACCCGTCTTCGCGTTCTTCACCCGGGCCTCGAAGGCCACGGTCGCCACCGTACCGGCGACCTGCTCCGCTGCCGAGATCGCGAGCCCGCTGCCCTTGGGGGCCGCAAGCGCAGCGGCCTCCACCACGACATTGCTCGGCACCAACTCGGTCAGCGCCAGCTCGAGGATCACTGAGTCCGGCCCGGCCGCTTCGACCACCCGAAAACGTTGCCGCGGGTCGCTTCTGAAGGCATTGGCGAATTGCTGCCGCATGTAGAGTGCAATGGCCTGTGCATCCTTCTGCATCAGGCCTTGGCGCAGGTTCTGCTGCCACCACTGTGACTGGATGAGGTACTGGGTGTTGACCGGTGCAATAGCGATAGACTTGAAGGCACTCCAGTCGATACCGTCGGCAATCCACGCCTTGTCGAAGGGGAGCGCGGCATCATGCTGCAGCTTACCCAGCGGGACGAATCCGCCGCCTTTCGAGGGCGCCGCCTTCATCTGCGCACAGGACGCGAGGCCCCATGCCATCCCCACTGCACAGATCAGGCAGGCAAGCGTCTTGATGTTGCGTTTCATTATGGTCTCCAGGTTGCTGCGATCTGCCGGCGACACAGAACGGGCACTACCGGTTATCGGCATCGTCGCGTTAAACGGTCAACAGTGACTGACGCAATGGATGGCCGTCAGGTTGGGGGCCAACACGTGTCCAGTCCTGCGTCAGCCGGCGGCTCGCCGACCCGCATCAAGACCAGCGTGATGTTGTCGGTCCCACCGCGTGCGTTGGCGAGCCGCAGCAGGGCCTCGGCAGCGCTGTCCAGTGCGCTGGTACCGACGGCGCGCAGGAGTTGGCAGAGGGCATCCACCGGCACCATGCCGGTGAGCCCGTCGGTGCAGAAGAGGTAGAGATCGCCGCCGCGCAAATCGGTCAATCGGCAGGTGACACTGAGCTGCGCGGCAATGCCCAAGGCCCGCGTCAGGATATGCTCCCCGATGCCGGCCCGCCGGGCGTCGTCGAGGCTGCGGAAGAGCCCTTGATCGACGACCGCCTGGATAAACGAGTGGTCGTGCGAGAGTTGCTCCAGGCGCTCTCCCCGCAGGCGGTAGAGGCGTGAGTCGCCCACATTGACATAGGCGAGCCAGCCCGCACCCGCGAAACCCAGGACCAGGGTGGTTCCCATACCGTCGCAATCGGGCTTGGTCTGGGCCAGTTGCCAGACCGCCCGGTTGGCCTCCTGCACCGCCACCTCGACCACCGCTGCGGCCTGCTCGGCGTCCGTCCACGGCAGCAACTGGCGCCGGAAGCACTCGCGGATCGTGTCGACGGCTAACTGACTCGCCACCTCACCGGCGCTGGCCCCGCCGACCCCGTCGGCCACCACCACCAAGCCCAGATCGGCCTGGACAGCGAGCGCGTCCTCATTTTGTTGACGCACGCGCCCACGGTCGGTACGCCAAGCGTATTGCACTGGATGAGCCCACATCGCGACCCGCTCCTGGTCGGTCTCAGACCTGGGCTCGGTCAAGCGAACCCCCGCACACGCTCAGTTCGCCGGGCCGCCCGCGGCATCGCCCGCCAATTTGGCCGCCAGCCGCTTGGGTTCCACGTAGCCGCCGATCATCTCGCCAGTCTCGGTGACGATCGACGGGGTCCCGTGCAGGGCGAATTTCTGCGCCAGCGCCATGTGTGCATCCACCGGGTTGTCACAGGTCTTCTCCTCAATGGTCTGACCCGCTTTGGCCGCGGTCAAGGCAGCGCGGCGCGCCGCCGCGTCACCGGCACACCAGACGGAGATGGCCTCCTTGTAGGCCGGGCTGCCCTTGCCGGCGCGCGGGAAGAAGACATAACGCACGCGGATACCCTCCTTGCCATACTCCGCGATCTGACTGTGGAGCTTACGGCAGTAACCGCACTCGATGTCGGTAAAGACCGTGATCGTGTGTTTCGCCGACACCGAGGGTTCGAAGACGATCATCTGGGACTCACCCAAACCATCCACCAGGCGCTTGCGCACGCCGGTCAGGCGGGGCTCGGTCAGGTCCTCCCGCTTGGCGAGGTCGAGGATGCGACCGTCCACGTAGTAACGGCCGTCCGCGGTCACATACATGATCTCGGTGCCGACCATCACCTCGTAGAGGCCCTTGATCGGGGACGGCTGGATACTGTCAATCTTGATTTCTGGGGCGGCCTTCGCCAGGGCCGCGCGGATGGTGGCGTCCTCGGGCGAAGCGGCGAACAGGGCGCCGGCGGCGAGCATCAGTGCGGCGGCGGCGAGCGAACGGCGGAAATGCATAGTGGTTTCTCAGTCTGCGCAAGCGGTGGAGGACGGGAGACGCGGCGGCAGCGCGCCCGGACCTGGGGGTGAACTGGGGGGTGGAATGTGGTTTCAGTCTCTGAAGTTGCTGAATTTGATCGGGAGACCCCAATCCTCTCCGCGCAACAGGGCCATGGCCTCCTGGAGGTCGTCGCGGTTCTTGCCGGTGACCCGGACCTGGTCCCCCTGAATCTGCGACTGGACCTTGAGCTTACTGCCCTTGATGCGCTTGACCATGGACTTGGCGGTATCGCTGTCCACGCCCTCCTTGAGCAGCACCTCCTGACGCGCGGCGTTAAGCGTGATCGCCGGCTCCTGGACGTCCAGGGCCTTGAGGTCGACCGCGCGTTTGACGAGCTTCTGGCGCAGGATGTCCATCATCTGCTGCAATTGAAACTCCTGCTCGGCGGCCATCAATACCTTGCCGTCGGCGAGTTCAAAGGTCGCCTTGACGCCCTTGAAGTCGAAGCGGGTGGAGGTCTCCCGATTGGCTTGATCGACCGCGTTGCGGACCTCTTGGAGGTCGATCTCGGAGACGATGTCAAACGAGGGCATGGCAGTTAAGTCCTTGACTCTATGTTATATCTATACGCCGGACGGCGGCGGGGAAAACTGTCGGGTATTTTCTCACGCCAAGACGCCAAGACGCCAAGAAAAAAACACTGCGTCCACCCACCGGATGAACCGCCCGACGCTGCTAACACACTCAATAACTTTGGCGTCTTGCCGTGAGCACTGATCCCGGACCAGACTCATCCGCGTGGATGGTGCCGCGCGTGCAGCTGTTTCAAGCGCTCCCGAGCAACGTGTGTATAGATCTGGGTGGTCGACAGGCTGCTGTGGCCCAGCAGCATCTGGACCACGCGCAAATCCGCCCCATGGTTCAACAAGTGGGTGGCAAAGGCATGGCGTAAGGTATGGGGCGAGAGTGGCTTCACAACCCCGGCTTGGATGGCGTAACGCTTGATGAGCTGCCAAAAGGCCTGACGGGTCATGCAGTCGCTGCGGCTGGTCGGAAACAGAAAGTCGCTCGCGCGTCCGCCCAGCAAGTCCTGACGCGGTCCGCGCACAAACTGCGCGAGCCAGTCCACGGCGTCCTCCCCCAGCGGCACCAGTCGCTCCTTACTACCCTTGCCCATCACCCGCACCACCCCCTGGGTCAGGCTCACCTGACCGGAGGTGAGGGTCACCAGTTCGGTCACCCGCAGTCCCCCGGCATAAAGCACCTCGAGCATGGTGCGATCACGATGGCCGCGCGAGTCCGCCGGGTCGGGCGCCCCCAGCAGGGCCTCCACCTCCGCCTCGGTGAGACTCTTGGGCAAGGGCCGGCCAAGCTTCGGGGCATCCACCCGCGCACTCGGGTCCTCCTGGAGCACACCCTGGCGCACCTGGTGCTGATAGAACTGGCGCAGGCAGGACAGCAGCCGGGCCGCCGAGCGCGGCTTACGCCCCGCCACCGACAGGACCGCCAGATAGTCGAGCAGATCCAGTCGATCGGCCTGGAGCAGGCAATGCCCACGCTCGCGTTCGATCCACACGGCAAAGGCGCGCAGGTCCGACTGATAGGCGGCCAGCGTGTTCTGGCTCAGGCCCCGCTCCATCCAGAGGATATCCGCAAAGCCCTCGATCACCGCCCGGTCATCCGCCATGGCGCCACCCCTCAGTCAACCACCACCCCCTCGTGTCGGAGCAGCGAGCGCTTGAACGCGAGCTTGCCCCCGGTGCTATCCCCGGCAAAGCCGCCCAGCCCAGTGACCCCCACCACGCGGTGACAGGGCACCACGATAGGGCAGGGATTGGCCCGGCACGCCTGCCCCACGGCCCGCGGAGCGCTGCCCAGCTCGTGAGCAAGATCCCGATAGGTGCGGGTCGCCCCCGGCGGGATGGCGCGGATGGCCGCCCAGACCCGCCGCTGAAAGAATGTGCCGCCCAGTTCCAGGGGCAGGTCGAAGGGCGCGGTACCGTCCGCAAAATACGCCTCCAGTTGGCGCCTGAGCGTCGGCGGAGCCACACCGGCGCCGCACGCGGCGGGTAGCGGATCCAGGTCCACCCCGGTCAGGGTTTCCCCCGTCCAGTGCAGACCAATGGGGCCCATGGGGGTAGCGAACACGGCCTCGGGCATGTGGCATCTCGGTCAAACAGTCGGCGACAGGTGCAGGGTAGCGGAGATCCGTGAGCCTAGAAAGTGCCGTGCGCATGACCCGGCGCGAGGACCGCAAAGACCACGACGCAGGGATGCGGTCCGCAGTGCCAAACCTGTGGATAACTCTGTGGACGAATGTCCTGAAGCCCTCGGCAAGTCGCTCATTTCCGACTTCATTTTCTTTAGGGGCCGGACGCGCCCACTGAAAAGAAAATCGCAATAACAGCCAGTTACGATCATTTGTCAAGCCCTTACCCCATCCTGCCGCCCCATTTCGTACGACTTTCGCCGACGGCGGAGGGTGTGCACAAGCTGCCGGTGCGTGAACAATGGCGACGAGGTTTGTCAAGTCGAGCGTCCTGCCCGGTGGCACTTAGCCCGCTGCCCCCAAGGGGGCGAACAGGGCCTGCAGGTCCGCACCGTTGAAGCCCAAGTCCGGCTCTCCGGCCGACTCCTGATAGACCCCGGCAGCCAACGCGCGTTTGCGCTCCTGCATCGTCAGGATGCGTTCCTCCACCGTCTGCTCCGTCACCAGTTTGTAGACGAAGACCGGTTTGTCCTGGCCGATGCGATGGGCGCGGTCCGCCGCCTGCGACTCCACCGCGGGGTTCCACCAGGGGTCGTAAAGAATCACGGTGTCCGCCTCGGTGAGATTGAGCCCCACGCCCCCAGCCTTGAGGCTGATAAGGAAGAGGTTCACCGCTCCCGAGCGGAAGGCGTCGATGGCCTCGTCGCGCTTGCGGGTCTGGCCGGTGAGCTTGGCGTAGGGGATGCCGCGCCCGTCCAGTTCGGTCTCGATCAGCGCGAGCATGCTGGTGAACTGGGAGAACAGCAGGATGCGCCGGCCCTCCTCCAATTGCTCCGGCACCAGGTCCATCAGGAGCTCCAGCTTGGCGGACTCCTTGACCCGGGCGGCCGCCGGCAGCTTCAACAAACGCGGATCACAGCAGGTCTGGCGCAGCTTCAGCAGCGCATCCAGGATGGTGATATGGCTGCGCGCCAGGCCCTGGGCGGCGATGGCATCGCGCACCCGCTGCTCCATGGAAAGCCGAATGCCCTCATAGAGCGCCGACTGGGCCTCGCCCAAGGTGACGCTCTTGATGATCTCGGTCTTGGGCGGCAGTTCGGTTGCCACGTCCTGCTTGCGCCGGCGCAACATGAAGGGGGCCACGCGCTGGGCCAGGCGGGCATGGCGCTCCTGGTCGCGGTGCTGCTCGATCGGGGTGCGCCAATTGCGCTTGAAACTGGCCTGGTCGCCCAGAAAGCCCGGCAGCAGAAAATCGAACTGGGTCCACAGCTCGCCCAAATGGTTCTCCATCGGGGTACCGGTCAGACAGAGGCGATGATCGGCCTTGAGGGCGCGCACCACTGCAGCGGCCTGGGACTTGGGGTTCTTGACCGATTGGGCCTCGTCCAGGATCACTGAGTGAAAGGACTGCCCCTGCAGATGCTCCTGGTCCCGCGACAACAGTGGGTAGGTGGTCAGCACCAGGTCATAGTTCGGGATGCGCTCGAAGGAGGCATGCCGCTCGGACCCATGCAGTACCAGGGTACGCAGGGCCGGGGTGAAGCGCGCCGCCTCCCGTCGCCAGTTGCCCATCAGGCTCGTGGGGGCGACCACCAGTGCGGGGCGGTCGAGCCGCCCGGCCTCCTTTTCGACCAGCAGGTGGGCCAGGGCCTGGATGGTCTTACCGAGCCCCATGTCGTCCGCCAGGATACCGGCCAGGTCCCAGGCGCGCAGGAACTGGAGCCAGTCGAGCCCACGCCGCTGGTAGGGGCGCAACTCGACGGTCAGCCCGGCGGGCGGCTCAATCGACTCGATGCCGGTGAAGTCCGCGAGGCGTCGGGCCAGTTCGCGCAGCCGCTCGGCCCCGCGGATCGCATACCCCTGGGCCTCCAGGTCGGCGAGCGCCGCCGCGTCAAAACGCGAGATCCGCAATTGCCCGTCCGCCCCCGGTGCGGCCCGGTCGAAGAGGTCCCGCAGGGTCTCGATGAAAGGCAGCAGACGCGCCGCGGGCAGATCGACATAGCGATGGGCCGCGGCGGCGTCGGTCCCCGTGGGGTCCAGGGGCAGGCTGATGATCTGCGGCAGTTCGGCGCCCATCCCCAGCTCCAGCAGGGGGGCGATAATCGGCAGCAGGGGGACGTGCCGCCCACCGATGTCCAGGTCGAAGCGCAGGCCGAACCAGTCGTTGACCCCAACCTCCGGGGCCTCCTCCACCTCTAGGTCCCAGTCCGCCGCCTCGAAACGTAGCCGGAAGGTCGACGCAATATCCACCCGCCAGCCGGCCGCTTCCAGGACCGGCAGACCGTCGCGCAGCAGCGCGGACCAGTGCCCGGCGCGCTCAATGGGATTGGTGGCGGCGGGGAGCAGCCGGTGACCGCCAGGGCGCACGGTCTCGACCGGCACGAAACCCAGCCCCGCCAGGGTGTCGAGGGCGGCATGCTCCGCGTCCAGATCGCGGCGGATGCGTACCGTCCCGCCGTCAGCGGCGAGCACACTGTGCGACACCGCCGGCAGGCCGGGGACGCGATGACCGGCATAGTCGAAATCCAGGCTGAGCAGGTCGGTCTCGATGCCCGTCAGCGGTTCGCAGCTCAGCGTCAACCAGGGGACAGCCGGGGCCGCAACGACCTCAGCCACCGGCACCGGCACCGGGGGCGGCAGGGGCAACTGGGGGAACTCCAGCACCAGGGTGCGGGCGATGGCCTGCGCCTGACTGGCACGCAGGCGCGGGGCGGCCAGCAGTTCGCGCAGTTGGGCGCAGCTCAAGCCCTGGGCCTGCACCGGGCCCACCAGGTGCTGCGTGCCGTCGAGATACAGCGGCGGGTCCAGGAGCAGCAGCCGGGCCGCCGGGGTCACGGTCAGCACCAGGCTCAGCAGTGCGTCGGCACCCTCCCGCCAGCCGATCGTGAGATCCCGCGGCGGACCCGCTACCAAGGGTGCCGCCTCGCTGCCTTGCCAATGGCAACGACCGGTCGCGACCATCCGCAGCAGGGCCAACTGGCCGTTTAGTCCGCTCAAAGGGACGCTCGTGATCCACTGACCGGCGGCGGAGGCGCGCAGAATACCCAGGATGTCATGGTCTACCGCCGCCAGATACTCAGGCGTGGAGAACCCGTGCAGCAGGTTATAGAGATTCGCCTGGCGGCCCTTGGAGAGCCCGCCGCGACGCAGGGGCTTGGCGACCCGCAGTTCCACGGCGACTCCCTGGCTGTCGGTGGGGCTCGGCTGGAGCACATAGACCAAGCGTTCCGCATCCGCGACCGTGACCGGGGTCTCACCGGCCGCCACCACCCGGGTGAGCCAGCGCTTCAGGAACTCGGTAGCGGCGCTGCCGTCGGTGGGTTGGAACTGGCGCTCACGCTCCTCGAAGGCGAGGCAGGCAGCGGCCACGTGCTTGCAGTTGTAGCCCACCGGGCAGCCGCAGGAGCCCGTGATGTCGCGCTTGTCAGGGTCCGCGGGGATGAAGATGGACTGGCGATAGAAGCGCCCGCCGCTGCCACGCACCCGCGCCTGGAGACTGATCCCGTCGGCGTCGCGCCGCTCCTCCGCGAGATCGATTACCATCCCTTGCCGGAAATAGCCGAGACCCCGGTTGAACGAACTCAGGTCGATCGCGTGGCGAATGTCGTCTCGGGTCAGGGGGCGGGGCATGGGACTCAGATAGATCAGGCGTCAACAGCGACCGTCCATTGTCGCCTGTTCCGGGGCCCTTGCCCATGGGGCGGGGAAGAAAGACCCGGAACGCTCAGTTATCGGAACGCGGTTCGATCATCTTCAGTTCAGCCCCCGGCGTCAGGGAGCGGATCCACGGGCGCAGCTGCGGGGGCAATTGCCCGACTGCCGCCTGGGCATCCGCCCTACTCTTGTAGATGCTGTGGATCAGCACGAACCAGGGCCGCCCCCGCCGGACGTCCTGGTACACATAGACCCGGGCCGGCAGGTTCGGGCCGGCAGCCATTTCCAGGATCTTGTCCAGATGGTAGCCGCCGCTGATTTGCAGGGCAAAGGGGCGGTCGGTGACCGTCAGCTGATGTTTACCCGCCAATGCCGGGGCGGGTTGCGGAGCGGGTTCCGCGATGGGTGCCGGGATGGGGGCTGGGGCAAGTTTCGGGGCGGGTTCGGGGATGGGTTCCGACGCGGCGGACTTGAGTGGGCGTGACGGGCTCGCCGGCTGAGGGTCGACGCTCGGCCCGACCTTCGACGGCATCCCGGCGACCACCGCTTGGAGGCTGCGTTGCACGCCCACCAGTTCAGCCCCTTGGCGACCCTGTTCGGCCGCCAGCTGGTCCAGCCGGGCCGCCAGGGCTGGGTCTTGCACCACGCCGCCCGAGACCTGCCCCACCACGGTGGCGATGGCCGTTAGCCGGTCCTGAAGCTCGGTATCCTGCCGCGCGATACCGGAGAGCCGTTGCAGGTCCTGGCGCAGGGTAGCGACCTCCGCAGAAAGATCGGCCACGGGCGTCCGCCAATACGCGTACAGGGCGACCAAGCCGCTACCGGCCACGGCCAGGCACAGCGCCAGGACCGTCACCCGACCATGGCGGCGCAGCCGGGCCTCCAACTCCTCGCGCTGCGACTTCGACTCACGCTGCAATTGAGCGATGTTGAGGCGGCGGTCATCATCCACATCGGCGATCCGCTCCACCAGCGCCTTTTCCCGGTCTCGCAAGCGCTCCCGTTGGGCTGCGGCCTCGGCGGCGAGTGCCGCCAAGGCCGCCGCCTGCTCGGCCAACTGCCGCTGCGCCCCCGATTGGCCGGGCAGCGGCTCCCCCCAGGCCGCTTCCAGTGCATGCAGCCGCTCTTGCAGCGACAAATCGGGTGCAAAGGGGTCGTCTCGGACTGTGCGTTCCTGGGGCTCGGCCATGGTCGTTCCTACGCCATTCAGTGGTGGTTACCCATGATCCCGGATTTCTCTCGGGGTTGCAACAATTGCAACGCCGGCGCAGTCACCCCCCGTTGAGCGGACGTCCAACCAGATAGCTCCGGGTCGCCACGCGGGCACACCGGCCCAGGCCCCAGCACGCTGTTGAGCGGCCAATTGGGCCGGGTGGCCGGATTGGTCAGGCATCGTGCGGTCGCTGACTGGTTCGGCGATGCGGTACACTAAGGACCCGGTGCGTGACCCGCCTGACGAGTTTACCGCAGGTCCCGTCCATCCGTCCGCCCTCGTAGCTCAGCTGGATAGAGCGATCGCCTCCTAAGCGATAGGTCGTGGGTTCAAATCCCGCCGAGGGCACCACATCGCCGTTTCAGACAGTTCCAGGAAGCACCGAAGCTCTCGTTTCTGCCGCCTTTTTTTGCTCTGAGGGGTCAGACGGTCTAAGGTAGTCCCATAGCAGCCCGCGCATCTGGGGGTACCCACGGGGGTATCCCGGCCCCGCAAAAGAGGGATACCCCCATGCCCCTGACCGATACCGCCATCCGCAACGCCAAGCCCACTGCAAACCCTACAAGCTGGCGGACGAGCGCGGGCTTTACCTGCTGGTCAACCCGAATGGCACCAAGCTCTGACGCTTCAAGTACCGCATGGACGGTAAAGAGAAGCTGATGGCGCTGGCCGCTTACCCAGGCGTGACCCTGAAAGCGGCCCGCACCCGGCGCGACGAAGCCCGCGAACCGATCGCCAAAGACATTGACCCAAGCGCCGCGCGCAAGGCCACCAAGACCGCGGGGATTGATACCTTCGAGGCCATCACCCCTGAGTGGTTCGGGCGGAACCCCACGAAGTGGGTACCGGCCCATGCTGAAAAGATCATCCGTCGATTCGAGGTTGACGTGTTCCCCTGGATCGGCCCCCGGCCGACGGGCGGGATAACCGCCCCTGACCTGCTGGCCGTGGTCCGTCGCATTGAAGCTTGGGGGGGCACTGGAAACCGCCCATAGAGCCCTGCAAGCCTGTGGGCAGGTATTCCCCCCCGAAGCAGTGGTTAGCTGACGCGCTTTGCGGTGGTCATTGCCCGACTCGGGTATCGCTTAGGCGTAGGAATCGAACTTGCAGGGGATGCCTCGGGAATCAAGGGCTTCTCGTAGCTTGTTAACGGCTTGCTCGTCTCCGGCATAGGCGATTTCGAGGAGCATCAGCAGCACCCGGTCCTTCTCACTTGCGGGGACTGTGAGCCAGTACTCGTAGTCCGAATCCCCCCAAACCTCGCGGACGAGCGGGCCGAGATCCTGCCCGGACAACAGGAGGTCTCCCGTGCTTGTGATCTCCGCGGTGATGTGTCGCTGGTCGGTGCCGTCAGCATCGACGAGGCGAATGACGTTTGTCATGATTACTCCTAAGCGGCTATCTGGTCAGCGTCGAGCGTGTAGGTCGGGTTAGCGAAGCGTAACCCGACGGCAGCGCCATGGCGGGTTACCGCGCACGCTACCGTCAGCACGGGTGGCGCGGGTGAAAGGGCGCGCCTAACCCGACGACCGGCTTGGGCAGGGGCTCGGCAAGCGGCAATGCGTCCCGGTCGGAACCCGCGGCGCGCAGAGACTCGGAGAAAAAGCGATCTTGCGTGAGATATCAGGGCGCGGAGCGCCCAGTACAGGCGTGACACTGCCGCAGCAGTGTCACGATGCGCCTGCTAAAGCGCTCCAACGGCACGGCACAACTCGGTAGTGGGGCAAGCCATCACCCTATCGGTGCCGGGTGGCCGCAGTGATGATCAAGCCCATCACGGGGCACAGGTGATCTCGACGACATCACTGAACTGCCCAACCTCCTTGTCGTTGATCACATAGACTGCCGTGTAGCGGCGCAACTCGGTCTTGCCGGGTTCGAGCAGCGGGCGGCTGTCCGTGTAGGGAGAGTGGTTGGCGTGCCCCACCAGGAGCCAAGTCGTCTGCCCTTCGCGCTGCCAGTAAATATTCACGCCTTCGGTCCCGAGCTTGGGAAAGCGCAACTCGACCGCGCCGTCGGTCTTGTCGGTGCCGCTCAGGATGGGCTTGGCCGTGGCGGGGTCGAAGCTGATCTTATGGCCGACAATCCCCAGGTCGGCACCCGCTGCCTCGGTATAACCCGCATGCCCCTTCACACGCCGCGCGAGTCCCCGGCCCAGGGACATGAGGGTCCCCCGGCTGTGATCCTTCTCGGCGGTGATCCGCTTGGCGGTGGTGTTGATCTCCGCGACTGCGGCATTCTTGGCACGAAAATCGGCATTTGCCCCGCCCAAGATAGCGACCTCCTCGGCGGTCACACCATAGGCGGCGGGATTGGCTGCCAGCTTGGCATGCAAATTTTCCGCCCAAACCAGTAAGTCGTGGTCCGAGTTAGGGATGAAATCGGAGTTAGACATTTTGGCTGCACTCCTTATCGTTCGCGGTTAAACGGATGGTCCTCGCAGGATGGAACCAGGCGCCGCGGTGGAGGCAATGGATTTGGCATGGTGTCCACCGAGACAGTCCCCGACACCCCTGCGCAATTCAAGTATAGTCCGGGGATACCGACGCACTACCCCGGAATCTCCGCTAGTTCCCTGGGGCTGCTCATGGATTCCCCTGGGGTGCGCCTTTAGACCCTGGGATAGTTCCATGGCTCCCCCGAGAGCGTCGCGGAGTCCCTGGAGGTATCGACGGACTCCCCTGGGGTCGGGGTTCGCGGAAGGATGATGCAAAATATTGTTTGTTTTATTTTTTCATGGTCTTCCGCGAGTCGTCCGCGGAGTCCCCCGAGGACTCCGTCCCCTCCCTGCCAGGCTCCATGGAGTCCCCCGAGCGTTAGCCGGCCACGGACCCGCGCTTCCCGGAGTCCCTGGAAGACGGCGGCAACTCCCCCGCCGCCGTCCTTGGGTCCCCTGCGACATCCGAGGAGGAGAGGAAACCCTGGGTCAGCCCGCATCCGAATTGGGGCGTCGCAATGGTCAGCGGGCCGGAGATTGGCCATAATCCGGCCCATCGCCGACCCCCGGGACAGCGCACCTCCGGGCCCGGTAAGCCCGCCCGCGTACCGTCGTCCGCATGCTGCTTGACCAGAAGAAGAACGCCACCGCCGCGAGCGCGGTGCACCTGAAGCATGCAACGCATCGATGCGTGGCAGCGACCAACGAGAAGGACGACCATCCGTGGACATTCAAACGCACGAAGACCTTAAGGCCAAGATCTGGGAGATCGCGAACCGGCTCCGGGGTCCCTACCGCCCGCCGCAATATCGCCTGGTGATGCTCCCCATGGTCGTCCTGCGCCGGCTCGACTGCGTGCTGGAACCGACCAAGGATGCCGTTCTCAAGCGACGCGGCGAACTGGAGGCCCAGCAGATGCCGGAGGCGGCCATGGATCGGCTGCTCGGCAAGGCCGCCGACCCGAACCGCAAGCACCCGCTCTATAACACCAGCCCCTACACCTTCGCACGGCTCCTCGGCGACGCCGAGAACATCGCGCCCAACCTGGTCTCCTACATCAACGGCTTCTCGCCCACCGCGCGGCGCATCTTCGAGCGCTTCAAGTACGCCGACCAGATCGAGAAGCTGGACGCCAGCAACCGCCTCTTCACCATCGTCAAGGCCATGGCCGAGGTGGATCTTCATCCCAGGCGGATCGACAACCTCCAGATGGGCTACGTGTTCGAGCACCTGGTGATGCGCTTCAACGAACAGGCCAACGAGGAGGCCGGCGATCACTTCACGCCCCGCGAGGTCATCCGCCTGATGGCGAACCTCATCTACACCGGCGAGCAGGATGTCTACAGGCCCGGCATCTTCCGCACCATCTACGACCCGTCCTGCGGCACCGGCGGCATGCTCTCCGAATCCGAGAAGCTGATCCTCTCCCAGAATGACCGGGCGCAGCTTGCCCTCTACGGCCAGGAGTACAACGACGAAGCCTGGGCCATCTGCTGCTCCGACATGCTCATCAAGGACGAGGACACCGCCAACATCGTCCTCGGCGATACCCTGGGCGACGGCAAGACCCGCGACGGCTTCGAGGGCTGGCACTTCCACTACATGAAGGCCAACCCGCCCTTCGGCGTCGAATGGAAGGACCAGAAGGACGCGCTCGAGCACGAGCACAACACCCTGGGTTTCGCCGGCCGATTCGGTGCGGGACTGCCCGCCATCAACGACGGATCGCTGCTGTTTCTCCAGCATATGATCTCCAAGATGTACCCCTATACGCAGGGGGACGAGGACCGGCCCGGCTCCAAGATCGCCATCGTCTTCAACGGCTCGCCGCTCTTCACCGGCGGCGCGGGCTCGGGCGAGAGCGAGATCCGCCGCTGGATCATCGAGAACGACTGGCTCGAGGGGATCGTCGCCCTGCCGGACCAGCTCTTCTACAACACCGGCATCTTCACCTACGTCTGGCTGGTGACCAACCGCAAGCCCACCGAGCGGCGCGGCAAGGTACAGCTCATCGACGGCACCCACTTCTTCCAAAAGATGAAGAAGAGCCTCAACAACAAGCGCAACGAGATCACCGAAGACCAGATTCGCCACCTCGCCCGCGTCTACGGCAATTACCAGGACGGCGAGACGGCCGTGGTCCAGATCGACGGACAGACCGAGACCCGCGTCATCTCCCGCCTCTTCGAGAACCGCGAATTCGGCTTCCTCAAGGTGACGGTCGAGCGCCCCTTGCGGATGAATTTCGCGGCCAACCCCGAGCGCATCGCCCGGCTCGACGACCAGTCCGCCTTTGCCAACCTGGCCACATCGAAGAAGCGTAAGGACAAGGGCGAGGTGGAACGGGAGATCGAGGAGGGGCGCAAGCTCCAGGATGCCATCCGCGCCGCGGTCGGGACCCTCGAAGGCAAGGGGCGCTATCGGGATCGGGCGGTCTTCGATGCCGATTTGACGAAGGCCGCGAAGCGCGCCGGGCTCAAGCTCCCGGCCCCCATCAAGAAGGCCATCTTCGCTGCGCTGGGCGAGCGCGACCCGGGCGCCGCGATCTGCCGCGACGCCAAGGGCCAAGCGGAGCCCGACAGCGAGCTGCGGGACACCGAGAACATTCCACTCCCGACCGGCACCGCGCTGCCGCTGCCCATGGACTTCGGCCCGGACAAGCCCAACGACCGGCTGATAGCGGCCTTCCGGGGTGAGATCGACGCCTACATCGCACGCGAGGTGCTGCCCCATGTGCCGGATGCCTGGGTGGATTATGAGAAGACCAAGGTCGGTTACGAGATCCCGATCAACCGGCACTTCTATGTCTACAAACCGCCGCGCCCGCTCGATCGGATCGAGGCGGACATCAGTCAACTGGAAGGGGAGATCGCCGGGCTGCTGAAGGGGCTGATCGCATGAGCGGGCAAGAGCAAGAAAATCCGGGGGGCAGCCTGCTGATCTACCGTGCAGACGATGCCGCCGCGCCGATTCGTGTCCTGCTCGAAGGCGACACCGTCTGGCTGACCCAGCGCCAGATCGCCGAGCTCTACGGCACCTCGGTCCCCAACATAAACCAACATATAACAGCCATTTACGAAGAGGAAGAGCTGCGGCCAGAGGCAACTCTTAAGAAATACTTAATTGTTCAGACCGAAGGCAAGAGACAGATCAAGCGTCTCCTCGACCATTACAACCTGGAGATGATCATCGCCCTCGGCTACCGTGTGCGCTCCACCCGCGGCACTCAGTTCCGGCAGTGGGCCACCGCGCGCCTCAGCGAATACCTGGTCAAGGGCTTCACGCTCGATGACGAGCGGCTCAAAGGCACCGCCGGCCCAGTGGATTATTTCGATGAACTCCTTGCCCGCATCCGCGACATCCGCGCCAGCGAGGCCCGAGTCTACCAGCGTATCCGCGACATCTTCGCCCTCGCCAGCGATTACCGCGAAGGCGAGCGCGAAACCCAGCGCTTTTTTGCCGCCGTGCAGAACAAGATGCACTTCGCCGCCACCGGCCTGACAGCGGCCGAGATCGTTTACGAGCGGGCCATTGCCGAAAAGCCCAACATGGGAGCGACCAACTGGAAAGGGCGCCAATTACTAAAGCGCGATGTCGGCACCGCCAAGAACTACCTCGACAGCCAGGAAATCGACACCCTCAACCGGATTACCGTCATGTTCCTCGATCAGGCCGAATTCCGCGCCCAGCGTCGGCAGGACATCCGCATGGGCGATTGGGAGGGCTTTCTCGACAAGTTCCTGCACGATACCGAATTGCCCGTGCTCCAGGGCGCGGGTCGCATCAGCCACCAGGACGCACTCGACCACGCCAACCGGGAATACGATGCCTTCGCCGAGCGCCGCCGCCTCGCCGCTGAGGCCGAGGCCGAAGCCCGCTATATCGAGGATTTGAAGGCGTCGGCAGAACTGCTCGGTGCCGCGCGGAAGCAACCGGCGCAGAAGTCCGCAGGCAAAGGCCAAGGTGGAGAGGGGCAGGCATGACCAATGTTCACTCCGAAGTCCCGATCAACCGGCATTTCGATGTCTATAAACCGCCGCGCCCGCTCGATCAGATCGAGACGGACATTACGACGCTTGAAGGGAAGATTGCCGGGTTGCTGAAGGGGCTCATCACATGAGCGTCTTTGGCGAAATCCGTCTAAAGTTCACGTCAACCGAATCGCTCAAATACGGCGCCAACGCCGCAGCTGAGTTTGATGATCCCGATTGGCCTCGTTTTGTCCGGATCACGGATGTTGATTCCAACGGTCTATTGCGGGAAGAGACATTTCGTTCCCTCCCACCCAGCGTTGCAGAGCCTTACCTGCTTCAGGAAGGCGATATTCTATTGGCTCGCAGCGGCGCTACGGTTGGCAAGTCTCTAATCTATAAAGAGGACTGGGGTAGAGCGTGCTTTGCAGGTTATTTGATCCGACTGCGCAGCTCAGCAGAATTCGATGCGCGGTATATCTACTGGTATCTTCAGAGCACACGTTATTGGGCTGATATCGACTCAAACCTCATTCAATCGACAATCCAAAACGTCAGCGCGGAGCGCTATGCGAACTTCATGGTGCCGAAGCCCTCGCTCGACACGCAACAGAGGATTGCACGATTTCTGGATGAGAAGACCGCGCGGATCGACGGCCTGATCGAGAAGAAGCGCGCGCTGCTAGACCGGCTGGCCGAGAAGCGCCAGGCACTCATCACCCGCGCCGTCACCAAGGGCCTCAACCCCGACGCCCCCATGAAACCCTCGGGCATCGACTGGCTCGGCGACATCCCCGCGCATTGGGAGCCGGTACCATTGAAGCGGCTTGGCCAAGTTCGTTCCGGCATCACCAAGGGCAAGTCCTACTCGAACGAGGAAACGGTGGTGTTGCCATACCTTCGGGTCGCGAACGTCCAAGACGGTTGGTTGGACTTGAACGAGATCGCAGAGATTGAAGTCAGAGCTAATGACGTCCAGAAGTACGCTCTTGAGAATGGCGACATCCTAATGAACGAAGGCGGGGACAATGACAAACTTGGGCGAGGGGCGGTTTGGAGACGTCAAATTTTTCCCTGCTTGCATCAAAATCACGTCTTTGCCGTGAGACTAAATGCGCTAGATCCAGAATGGGTCGCGCGATGCACGGAAGCCGCGTATGCGAAGTTCCACTTCTTCAGGCGTGCTGTTCAATCCACGAATCTCGCTTCAATTTCGAGGACTGTCGTCGCCGATCTTCCGATTCCGCTGCCGCCAAGAGATGAGATCGCTCGGATACTTGCCGCTCTTGGCTTGGAGCTTGGACAAATGTCCGAGCAAATGGATAAGATCGATCGCACGATTACGCTTCTAGCCGAGTTCCGTAGTGCTCTGATCACGGCAGTCGTCACAGGGCAGCTTGCGGATCTGCGATGACCCTTGATGCCCCCATCATCTGCCGTCCCGCGTCACGTCTCGATCGGTTGAGCCACCAGCTTGACGCCCAGCGCATGACAGACGCGGTTGATAGTATCGAAACGCGGCTGTGCGTCGGCGCGCAGGGCCTAGAGGGCTTCGCGCGCGATCCCGCTCGCCTTGGCGATCTCGGTCATGCCGCGCGCGCGGGCAGCGGTTCCGAGTGCCTGTGCGAAGGCCGCCGGGTCGTTCTCTTCCAGCACGATAGTCAGATACTCGGCGATGGCCTGGTCGTCTTCCAGGTGTTCGGTGATGTCGAATTCGGGCAAATCGGCAATGCGGATCTTCTCGCTCATCGCTCAGTCCTCATCGTGACCATAGGGTAATCGTAATCGAACGGTTACATGAGGGCAAGTTTGCTACGCGGGAGGGGAGCGCGCGCGGTCCCAGACACGATGGCCCCCATGCGGCCAAGTTATCATTGATGAACACACTTGGGGAAACTCGGCATGTCCGCCCACACAGAACGCGATTTCGAGACAGCGATCGAGGCCGGTCTGACCAGCACTGGCGGCTATCAGACGCGCAGTCCGACCGCCTATGACGAAGCGCTCGCCCTTTTCCCGGACGATGTCACCGGCTTCCTTAAAGACAGCCAGCCGGCCAAGTGGGCGGCGCTGGAGTCGTTGCTCGGAGGCAAGACCGCCGCGACCGTGCTCGACAGCCTGGCCAAAGAACTGGAACTCAAGGGCACGCTCCACGTCCTGCGACACGGTTTCAAGTGCTACGGCAAGACCCTGCGGCTGGCCTATTTCCGGCCGAACACCGCGATGAACCCCGAGGCGGCGGCGAGCTACGCCAAGAACCGGCTGACCATCACCCGCCAGGTCGCCTTTACCTCGGTGCTGAAGCGGGCGGATGGGCAGCACCGCCGCTGCATCATCGACGTGACCCTGGCCGTCAACGGCATCCCCGTCGTCACCTGCGAGCTCAAGAACCCGCTCACCGGGGAGCGCGCCGCCGATGCCATGCATCAATACGCGCACCAGCGGGATGAGCGCGATCTGCTCTTCGCATTCAAGAAACGCGCCCTGGTTCACTTCGCCGTGGACCCGGACGAGGTGTGGATGACCACACGGCTTAATGGCAAGGAGACTCATTTCCTGCCCTTCAATCGGGGGAACAATCACGGGGCGGGCAACCCGCCGGTGGCGGGCAACTGGAAGACCCATTACCTGTGGGACGAGGTGCTTGAGGCAAACAGCCTGCTGGAGATCCTGCAACGCTTCATGCATCTGGAGGTGAAGGAGCGCCAGGTCACGACGAGCAAGGGCGTACGCACCGTGCGCAGGGAGATGATGATCTTCCCGCGCTATCACCAGCTCGACGGGGTTCGCCAGCTCGCCGCCCACGCCAAGGCCCATGGGGCGGGCCGGAACTATCTCGTCCAGCACTCGGCCGGCTCCGGCAAGTCGAACTTTATTGCCTGGCTCGCGCATCGGTTGGCCAGCCTGCACGATGCCCAGGATCAGAAGGTTTTTCACTCGGTCATCGTCGTCACCGACCGGCGGGTGCTCGATCAACAGTTGCAGGCGACCATCTACCAATTCGAGCACAAGACCGGTGTGGTCGAGAAGATCGACGAGGACACCCAGCAGCTCGCCCGTGCACTCTCCCAGGGCACGCCCATCGTCATCACGACCATTCAGAAGTTCCCCTTCATCGCCCGGGCGCTGTCGACGCTGGAGAAGAAGGGCGCGGGCGTCCAGATCGATACGGCGGGCAAACGCTTCGCCGTCATCGTCGATGAGGCGCACTCGTCCCAGAGCGGAGAGACCGCGACGGCACTGCGGGGCATGCTGAACCAGGAAGGGATCGAGGCGGCGATTGCCGCCCAGCTCTCCGACGAGGAGGACCGCGACCTCTCCGATGAGACGAAGGCGGCGGTGCTCCGCGATGCGCTGAAGCGGGCCAGGCAGCCCAACTTGAGCTTCTTTGCCTTCACTGCCACACCGAAGTTCAAGACCAAGGCCCTGTTCGATGAGCCGGGCCCCTCCGGCGCCTCACCCTTCCACGAATACAGCATGCGCCAGGCCATCGAGGAAGGCTTCATCATGGATGTGCTCGCCAACTACAGCACCTACAAGCGGTTCTTCGGCCTGATCAAACAGATCGAGGACGACCCCAATGTACCGCGCAAGAAGGCCGCGAAGGCCTTGACACGCTACCTGGAGCTGCATCCAGTCAATATCGAGCAGGTGGTGACCGTCATCGTCGAGCATTTCCGGCTCTACGTGATGCACGAGCTGGGCGGGCGGGCGAAGGCGATGGTGGTCACGGGCTCCCGCCTGGCCGCCGTGAAGTACAAGCTGGCCTTTGACCGTTACATCAAGGATCAGGGCTACACCGGCATTCGCTCGCTGGTGGCCTTCTCGGGCACGGTCGAAGACCCGGATGACCCCGGCGCGTCCTACACTGAGGTCTCGATGAACGGCGGTCTTTCTGAGAGCGCGCTGCCGGAGGCCTTCGAGCGCGACGATTACCGGGTGCTCTTGGTGGCGGAGAAGTATCAGACCGGCTTCGATCAGCCCCTGTTGCAGACCATGTATGTGGTGAAGCGGCTCGCCGGCGTGCAGGCGGTACAGACCCTCTCGCGGCTCAACCGCATCGCGCCCGGCAAGTCGCGCACCTTCGTGCTCGATTTCGTCAACGAGGAGGACGACATCTACCAGGCGTTCAAGCCCTATTATGAGACGACGCCCGTCGGCGAGAACGCCGATCCCCAGCGACTCTCCGAGCTGCAACACCGCCTGCTCGAATGGGCGATCTTCACACCCGCGGACGTGACCGCCTTCGCCAAGGTCTGGTATCGCGCCAAGCGCGACCACTCGGCGAGCGATCATCGGGTGATGAACGCCGTGCTCGATGCCGTCGTGCAGCGCTTCCAGGAGCGGGAGGAAGATGAACGCGAGACGTTTCGCGGCCAGTTGACGGCCTATCGCAATCTCTATGGCTTTCTGTCGCAGATCATCCCTTACCAGGATAGCGACCTCGAACGGCTCTACGCCTTCGTGCGGAACCTGCTGGCAAAGCTCCCGCCGCCGGGTGATGGTCAGGGTTTCGCTCTCGATGATGAGGTGGCGCTGCGGTTCTTCCGGCTCCAACAGATGACCGAGGGCTCCATCAACCTCGCGCCGGGCGAGGCCTATCCACTGAAGGGGCCGACCGATGTGGGCACTGGTGGGGTCAAAGATGAGGCGGTTGCCCTATCGAGCCTGATCGATCTCCTCAACGAGCGTTTCGGCACCGACTTTACCGTGGCGGATCAACTGTTCTTCGACCAGATACGGGCGTCGGCGGAAGACAATGAGCACATCGCGGAAGCGGCCCGTGCCAACAACTTCGCGAACTTCGCGTCCTATTTTGATCGCATGCTGGATGAACTGTTCATCGCCCGAATGGAGGGCAACGAGGAGATCTTCTCCCGGGTGATGACCGACGCCGAGTTCCGCTCCGCGGCACAGGATCACTTGGCGCGGGAGGTCTTTCGCCGTGTACGGGAAAAAGATGAAGCGCATTGACTGCCGCCGGTTCCCAGGGCAGCACCAAGCCCCGGGTGACCTGGATCACAGCGCCCCGGTGTTGGCCTACGCGAAGGGCGACCATTGAACTCCGCTGGATTAGACTTCGCCTATGCTGACCGCCGCCGAGGTACCCGAGTACACCGTAGTCCCGTAGCCTGGATGGAGCGCAGCGGAATCCGGGTCGCCGCTGCAAGCCACTGATTCCTTGCGTGTCTGCGCCCCCCCCGGATTCCGCTGCGCTTCATCCGGGCTACGTCGGAGACGCTCCGAATACCTTCACAGGCTCACCGCGGCCGGCCTCCCCCGCCAGCGCGCCCAAGGCCGTCACGATCGCCTGGTCCTCGGCGCGCTCGGCCACCCGCACCCGGCGAAAGCCCAAGCCCTGCGCGGTCGTCGCGGTGCGCTCACTGATCACCACCAGCGGGGTAGCAAGCAGCAGGTCGCGCCCGGCGGCGCCCAGCATCTCGACCAGATTGAGCAGCACCTCGTCACTGGTGGCGATGGCCAGGCCCACCTGCGTCGGCCACTGTTCAAGCAAGGGGCCTGGGTCGACGGTCGGGCGCACCCGTCGGTAGACCTCGGCGAACTCGACCAGTGCGCCGCGCTCACTGAGCACCTCCCCGAGCAGCGCGCGCCCGCCCTCCCCGCGCACGATCAGCACCCGCCGGCCGGCCATGGCGGCCAACTCGGGCATGGCCGTCAGTGCCTCACTGTCGAAGCGCTCGGGCGGGACCAGGTCGGGGGCGCGCCCAGCGGCGCTCAAGGCGGCCGCGGTGGCGCGCCCGATCGCCGCCAGCCGGGCCACCCGCGGCCAGGTCGCGTCGCACCCCAGTGCCAGGGCCAGGTCCACCGCGTTGCGGCTGGTGAAGACCATCAGGTCCCAGTCCTGGGCGAGCAGCGCGCGCGCCGGCGCGGGGTCGGCGACCGGCTGGATCTCCATGGTCGGGAAGGGCAGCGCCCGACCGCCGGCGGACTCGATCAGCCGGCACAGACCCGCGGCCTGCGCCTGGGGCCGGGTCACCAGGACCCCGAGCCCCGCGAGGGTACCGCCTGCGTTCATGACGCGTCGTGCAGCGCGCTCAGGATCTCCCCGGCACCCTGGGCCAGCAGCGCGTCAGCCACCGCCGTGCCCAGCGCCTCCGCGTCCTCCTGCGGACCCTCGGCCTCCGCGCGCAGGGTGCGCGAGCCGTCCGGGTCGCCCACCAGGCCGCGCAGGTGCAGACGCCCGTCGGCCAGGGTCGCGAAGCCGGCGATCGGCACCTGACAACCCCCGTGCAGGCGCAGGTTCATGGCCCGCTCGGCGCGCACGCGCAGGGCCGTTTCATGATGGTGCAGCGGGGCAATCAGCGCATTGACCCGTGGGTCGTCGGTGCGGCACTCAATCCCGATGGCGCCCTGGCCGATGGCCGGCAGGCTCTGCTCGGCGGTGATGCGGCTGCGGATACGCGACTCGAAACCCAGGCGGATCAGCCCGGCCGAGGCCAGGATGATGGCGTCGTAATCACCGGCGTCGAGCTTGCCCAGACGGCTGTTGACGTTGCCGCGCAGCGGTTCGATGCGCAGATCCGGGCGGCGCTCGGCGAGCTGGCACTGGCGGCGCAGGCTGGAAGTGCCCACGCAGGCGCCCTGGGGAAGCTCGTCCAGCGACGCGAAGCGGTTGGAGACGAAGGCGTCGCGCGGGTCCTCGCGCTCCAGGATCGCCGCCAGGTGCAGCCCTTCGGGCAGCTCCACCGGCACGTCTTTGAGCGAGTGCACCGCGATGTCCGCCTCGCCGCTCAGCATCCCCTGCTCCAGCTCCTTGACGAACAGGCCCTTGCCGCCGACCTTGGCGAGCGGCGCATCAAGGATGCGGTCGCCCTTGGTGGACATCCCGATGATCTCCACCCGCAACCCTGGGTGGATGGCCGTCAGGGCGGCGGTCACGTGCTCGGCCTGCCACATGGCGAGCGGTGATTTGCGGGTGGCGATGCGCAAGGTCTCGGACATGGTTTTAAATACTCAGATGCTCGGCGAAGCCGCATATCCTAACAGGAAGCCGGAAAAGGCGGGGCGTTCGCGCCTCCCGCATGGCCGACGGCACCTTCTGTTGTATCAATCGTTCTTAATCACTATGATTTGAGGGAATTGGTAAGAGGGCAAAGACCATGGCGCTGACCGCACAGGTTCCGATCTTGCTGGCGGAGAAGGTCGACCAGGAACAGGAGCGCAGCCGTCTGACCCGCGAAGCGTTGGCCGAGGTGGACGCTGGCCAAGTCATCGACCACCAGGCGGTGCAGGCGTGGGCCGATAGCCTCAGCACGGCCGAACCGCTGCCGCCGCCGATACGGCGCTGATGGAACTTCAGTTCCGGCGCGTCCCTGCGATCCACGATAGGCCCTCGAATCAGCTAAGCCCATGCCCGACAAGACCACCATCGACGAGTTGTTGACCATCATGGCCCGCCTGCGCGACCCGGCGGGCGGTTGTCCCTGGGACCTGGCCCAGACCTTCAGCACCGTCCTGCCCTTCACGCTGGAGGAGGCCTACGAGGTGGCGGAGGCGATCGAGTCCGGCTCACTCACCGACCTGCGCGACGAGTTAGGGGACCTGCTGTTCCAGGTGGTCTTCCATGCCCGCATGGCGCAAGAGCAGGGGGCCTTCGCCTTCCCGGACGTGGTACGGGCCATCTGCGACAAGATGGTCCGCCGGCACCCGCACGTCTTCGCGGATGCGGCACTCGCGGACACCACGGCGGTACGTGCCCACTGGGAGCGCGAGAAGGCCCGAGAACGGGCGGGCGACCCGGGGGCGGTCGGCGCCCCCGTCGGCGTCCTGGCCGGGGTCGCCCAAGCGCTGCCCGCCCTGGTCCGTGCCGAAAAGCTCCAGCGGCGGGCGGCCCGGGTGGGCTTCGACTGGGACGCCATCGCCGGGGTACTCGACAAGGTGCAGGAGGAGTTGGACGAGTGCCGTGAGACGCTCGCCGAACACGTCGACCCCACCGCGCGCGTGCATGAGATCGGCGACCTGCTGTTCTCCTGCGTCAATCTGGCGCGGCATCTGGGGGTGGATGCCGAGCAGGCCCTGCGCGCCGCGAACCATCGGTTTGAACGGCGCTTCGCGCGGATCGAGACGGGGCTCGCCGCCCAGGGGTTGCAGCCGGGACCGGCCGTGCGTGCGCAGATGGAGCGCCTGTGGGAAGACGCCAAGGCGGATGGATCATGAGTTATCTCGAGAAGGTCCGCGCCTGCAACGCCTGGGACCCGGCCGGCTTTCTGCCCTGGACCCTGGCCCGTGAGCGCATCGGCTCGCTGCGGCCGGTCTTTGCGGCCGAGCTGCGGCGCTGGCCCGACCAGTTTCGCGTGGACGCCGATCGGGTCGACTGGGTCGGTGCCCCGGCCGGGTTCGCGGCGCGCTCGCAGTGCCTGGCGGGAGTGGTTGAGACCCTGGTCGCTGAGGGCCTGATCGCCCACCTGCATGGCGAGCGCTACGCCGTGACCCCGGGTCGCCGTGACCAGGCCCGCTGCCTGATCGACCGCACCGCCGCCCCCTGGTTCGGGGTGCGCGCCTTCGGTCAGCACCTCAACGGCTTCGTGCGCACGGCGCGCGGGATTGAGCTGTGGATCGGCCGTCGCTCGGCCGACCGTCGCGTCTATCCACTGTGCCTGGATAACCTGGTGGCCGGCGGCCTGCCCCACGGGGTCGGGCTGCGCGAGAACCTGCGCAAGGAGTGCCGCGAGGAGGCCGACATCGGCCCCGCGCTCGCGGATCAGGCCGTAGCCGTGGGCGCCGTGACCTACTGCCGGGAGGCCCGCGACGGGCTGAAGCCGGACGTGATGTTCTGTTACGACCTGGAACTACCGGCGGACTTCGTGCCGCGCTGCACCGACGGGGAGGTGGAGTCATTCACCCGCCTGCCGTTGGCAGCGGTGGCAGAATTGGTCCGGAACACCGAGGAGTTCAAACTCAACTGCAACCTGGTGGTGATCGACTTCCTGGTCCGGCATGGCGGCATCGATCAGGAGCACCCGGACTATCTGCCGATCATTCAGGGGTTACGCTCGCACTTGCCCTGAAGCCCCGCAGGGTTCATCTTTGTACGGCTTTTTTTCGAGTCCCCCAGGCCGCTCCACGGCGAGGTCAGCATGAATCCAGTCTCTCCCCCCCAGTCCCCGCTCCCGCGGCGTGCCACGGTCCCGGTGCGCATCGGTTCGCTCACCGTCGGGGGCGGGGCGCCGGTCGTGGTCCAGTCCATGACCAACACCGACACCGCCGACGTGGCCGCCACCGTGCGCCAGGTGGCGGACCTGGCGCGGGCCGGTTCCGAGTTGGTGCGCATCACCGTCAACACCGAGTCCGCCGCCCGCGCGGTGGCGCCGATCCGCGCTCAGCTCGACGCCGAGGGCTGTACCGTGCCCTTGGTCGGCGATTTCCATTTCAACGGCCACCGGCTGCTGACCGATTACCCGGAGTGCGCGCAGGCCCTGGCCAAGTACCGCATCAATCCCGGCAACGTCGGCAGCGGCGAGAAGCGCGACAGCCAGTTCGCCACCATGATCGAGATCGCGGCCCGCTATGACCGCCCGGTGCGCATCGGCGTCAACTGGGGCAGCCTGGACCAGGAGCTGATCGTGCGCATGATGGACGCCAACGCGCGCTCCGCCGCCCCCAAGCTGGCCGATCAGGTCATGCATGAGGCGATGGTCGAATCGGCCGTCGCCAGCGCCGCCCGCGCGGTGGAACTCGGCCTGCCCAAGGACCACATCATCCTGTCCTGCAAGATGAGCGGTGTACAGGACCTGATCACCGTCTACCGGATGCTCGCCGCTCGCACCGACCATGCACTGCACCTGGGGCTGACCGAGGCCGGCATGGGCTCAAAGGGCATCGTGGCCTCCACCGCAGCCCTGGCCGTGCTGTTGCAGGAGGGCATCGGCGACACCATCCGCGTCTCGCTCACCCCGGCCCCGGGGGAGGCACGCACCCGCGAGGTCCAGGTCGCCCAGGAGGTCCTCCAGACCATGGGGATGCGCTCCTTCGCCCCCATGGTCACGGCCTGCCCCGGCTGCGGTCGCACCACCAGCGACACCTTCCAGCACCTGGCCCAGGATATTCAAACCTATCTGCGCGAGCAGATGCCCGAGTGGCGCACCCGCTACCCGGGGGTGGAGACCCTGCACGTGGCCGTCATGGGCTGCGTGGTCAATGGCCCCGGCGAGAGCAAGCACGCCAACATCGGCATTAGCCTGCCCGGGAGCGGGGAGCACCCGGCCGCGCCGGTCTACGTGGACGGCGAGAAGGCGGCCACCCTCAAGGGGGACGACCTCATCGGCCAGTTCAAGCGCATGGTGGACGAATACATCGAGCGGCGTTACGGTTAATGGCCCGCCCCATCACAGAGGACCCGACAATGACCAAGACCTTGTGTGCCGCCGCCGCGGCCCTGCTGATCGCCACCCCCGCGCTGGCCGATGACCCCCTGCTGGTGCAGCTGCCGCACCTCTCCCTGAGCGCCGCCCTCAAGGTCGCAGAGGGGGCGATGGCCGCCTGTCGGGACAAGGGGTTCGAGGTGGCCGTGACCGTGGTCGATCGCGCCGGCACCGTCCAGGTCACCCCTGCGCGACACCCTGGCCGCCCCGCTGATGGCCAATCTCAGCGAACAGAAGGCCAAGACCGCGGCCAACTTCAGCGCCGCTACCTCCGCCATGCGGGAGCGGGCCAATAGTGCCATCGGCCATCTCAACGGGGTGCTGATGTCCGCCGGGGGGGTGCCGGTCCTGATGGGCGGGAGCGTCCTGGTGGCCGGGGTCGGGGTGAGCGGCTCGCCGGCCGGTGAGGCCGACGAGGAGTGCGCCCTGGCCGGCATCGCCAAGATTCAAGAGGACTTGGACCGCAAGCAGTAGCCGGACCAGGCGTCTTCCGTCTCGTTCCCACGCGCCGGAGATTGTAAGAGGCATTCCGCCGCCACGCTCATTTTGCACGATCCCGTAGGTCGGGTTAGGCGCGCGGGGCACGGCATCTGTTGACAGGACAGAGGCTTAACGCGCGCCGTAACCCGACATGCGGCACCGAAATGTCGGGTTACTCTTCGCTAACCCGACCTACGCCTGACCGCTCACCACCCATTCACCCGGAGCCTACCCATGCGCATGTTCGATGCCAATCCCCCGGTCATCCGTGACCTCAAGGACGAGAGTGAGACCCTGGCCGAAAAGGCGGCCGACGACTTCACAGTCGTCACCGCCCGTCACCCGACGCTGGGCAAATTGGTGATCATCACCGGCCGCCATGGAGCCGGGGTGGTGGTGGAGACGGAAGAATGAGGGGACGCTGATCGAGTCAACAGGCACCGCGGGCGGCACACCCACCCTGTGCTGGACCCTTGCAGTGCTCGTCCTGCTGACCGGCTGCGCCGGGGTGCCGCCGCACAGTCCCCGGTCAGCGAGCGGGCCGGCCCGGCTCACGACGACGACGGCCGTGATGGACGACGACTATCGGTTGCCACTGCGCCGTTGGGGCGACGCCCGCACGGCGCGGGGCCTGGTGCTTGCGCTGCACGGCTTCAATGAGCACGCGGGGCTAACCTTCGCCCAGCTCGGCCCCGCGCTTGCCGCCCACGGCTTCCTCGTCTACGCCTACGACCAGCGCGGTTTCGGCGCTACCCAGCGGCGCGGCCATTGGGCAGGCGAGGACAACCTGATCGCGGATCTGCGAACCCTCGCCGCACTGCTGCATCAACGCCACCCCCGCCTACCCCTGTATCTGGTGGGGGAGAGCATGGGCGGCGCGGAGATCATGGCCGCGGGAGTGACGGCCAACGTCGCGGGCACCGTGCTGATCGCCCCGGCGGTCTGGTCACGTGACACCATGCCCCCGCTGCAGCGCCTGGCGCTCGCGATCACGGCACGCGCCTTGCCTTGGCTGACGTTGACGGGCAAAGGGCTCAAACGCCCGCCCACCGACAACCGGGCCATGCTGCAGACCTATGCCGACGACCCACTGATCATCAGGGCAACCCGGATCGAAGCCCTGTGGGGCCTCACCAATTTGATGGATCTCGCCCGCGCCGCCGCGCCCCGTCTACCGCGGCCGGCACTGGTACTCTACGGCGAGCACGACCGCATCATCCCTCGCGCGGCCTTCTGCGCCTTACTCAATGATCTGCCCGCCGCGAACCCGGACCTGCGGCTGGTACTCTATGCCCGAGGTTGGCACATGCTGACCCGGGACCTCCAGCGGGAACGGGTGATGAGCGACATTGCCACCTGGCTGGCGAACCCGCAGGCCGCCCTGCCATCGGGGGAGGAGTCCGCCCGCGGCAGCCCACGGCTGCGCCGTTTCTGTGCCAGGTGAGTCATCGCCTCAATCGCGAACACGGCTCGAATTCAGTCATCGCCCGCATGCCGCCCGCGCAGCCGCTTGGTACTTGAGGTGGCCCGTTTGCTCTCAAGCCGCCGCTCTTTGGAGGCGCGGGTGGGCTTGGTCGCCACCCGCGGCTTGGGCCGGTGGGCGGCGCGCGCAATCAGTGCGACCAGGCGGCTGCGGGCGTCCTCGCGGTTGCGCTCGCGGGTGCGGAAGCGGTGCGCCTCGATGGTCAGTACACCCGCGTTGTCGACCCGCCGCCCGCCGAGCCGCAGCAGACGCGCGCGCACGTCCTCCGGCAGGGACGCCGAGTGCGCCACGTCGAAGCGCAACTGCACGGCCGTCTCGACCTTGTTGACGTTCTGCCCGCCGGGCCCCGGGGAGCGGCAGAATTGCTCCTCAAGTTCGGCGGGGTCGATGCGGATGTGTGCGGTAACCTGGATCATGGGTCGGATTCTACCCCAGGCGCCGGACCCAGTGCCCGCCGGGACGGCCGCGCCGTGGCCCCCATGGGCGTCGGACGGCTGACCCGTGCCCCCCGAGACCCTCCCGCGCCTGTATGATGCGGCCTCTCAATCCTTACGCGCAGTGCAAGTGAACACATGAAAGCCAGTGAAATCAAGAAGGGAAGCGTCCTCGAGGTGGATGGTGCGGTGGTCTATATCACCGACCTCCAAGTCCAGACCGCGTCCTCGCGCAGCGGCAACACGCTCTACAAGGTGCGCGGGCGCAACGTCGTCAATCGCCAGAAATTCCAGGGCAGCTTCAAGGGTGACGAACAGGTGCAGACGGTCGATTTCGAGCGGCGCGCCGTGCAGTTCCTGTTTCAGGACAGCGACGGCTGCACCTTCATGGACCGGGACACCTACGAACAATACGGCTTCGACCTGGAGGCCCTGGAGGCCGAACTCCCTTACCTCACCGAGGGTCTGGAGGGGATCTATGCCCTGGTGGTCGACGCCGTCGCGGTGGGTATCGAGCTGCCCGCCACGGTAGTCCTGGAGGTGATCGACTGCGCCCCCGCCATGAAGGGCGCCTCGGCCTCCGCCCGCAATAAGCCGGCGACGCTGAGCACCGGGCTGGTGGTACAGGTACCCGAGTACCTGGCGTCGGGCGAGTCCATCAAGGTCAATACGCTCTCCGGCGAGTTCATGTCGCGGGTCTGAGACGCCCGGCTAGCCCACGGCCTGGATGAAGCCCGACACCCGCACGGCAATGCGCCACCTAATCGCCCAGGTCCGGGTGGCGATCCCCTTCGAGGCCCCGCAATCCCGGGTCTGCACCGGGGCGTGCGACGGCTGCTCACGCAAGCTCCTGGATTTTCTGGAAGGCGAACTGGATGACTGGGAGCGCCGCTTGGCCGCCGGGGAGAGCCCCACGCTGGGGGACCTGTCCCGGCTGGCGCGGACCAGCCGCAAGGTCTACGCCGTACTGGAACGCAACGGGCTGGTAGTAGCCGCGCCAGGTTGACCATAGATTCGATACCCGCGAAGCGAAGCCTCCCCCCAAGCGCATGACATCGTGGTCGTCCGCTGGAAATTGGACAGGATTAACAGGATTTTTCAGGATTAGAAGACAGCTGATCAGGGTATCAAGAATCCTGTAAATCCTGCGAAATCCTGTTAATCCTGTCCCATTATTCTCAGCCGCTTGCAGTCATGGATGTCGTCGGGACATGCGGCCTAGGAACGGCCAACCAACCTTCACCCATTCGCGCTCAGCGCGGGGTCGGCGGCGGCGGGAGCCGTAGCGCGCCGCTGGCGAGGGTGTCGGCGATGAACGTGAGTCGCTCCCAGGCGTCATTGGGGCCCAGGCCCTTGATGGAGCGATCGGCCAGGGCGCACTGGCGCACCAGCGAGCGTAGCAGGGTGGTCGACAGACGCCGCAGGGCGCGCTCGACGATCTCCTGACGCGGGCGCGCAATGAACGCCGGCGCCGCCCCCGGATGCCCCTTAGCCCAGGCGGCCTGGGCCAGCATCCGCAGGTCCCGGGCCAAGACCCACAGCACCAGGGTCGCCGCGGTCCCCTCCGCCCGCAAGACCGTCAGCACCCGTTGGACGCGCGCCCGATCCCCGGCCAGCGCCGCGTCAGTAAGTGCAAAGAGGTCGAAACGGGCGCTGTCCGCCAGGGTGCCCAACAGGTCATCCAGCGCGAGCGGTCCCGGCGCGCGCAATAGCTTGAGCTTTTCGATCTCCTGCGCCGCCGCCATCTGATTGCCCTCCAGTCGCTCGGCCAACAGGTCCGCCACCCCCGGCCCCGGGGTGAAGCCGGCGAACTTGAGCCGTTGGTCAAGCCACTGGACCAGCTCCCGTTCCTTGAGCGGCCACACCTGAACCACCACGCCCTGCGCCTCCACCGCCTTGGCCCATTGGGTCTCAAGCTCCTTGCGCTCCAGCGCCGGGGCCGTCATCAGCAACAGGTTGTCCGGGCAGGGCCGCTCGCAGTAGGCGCGCACCGCGGCCCCGCCGTCCTTGCCAAGCTTGGCGGTGCCGATGCGCAGGTCGATGAGCTTGCGCGCGCAAAACAGCGACATCGCGCGGGCAGCGGCGGTGAGGGCGCCCCAGTCGAAGGCTCCGTCCTGGTCCAGCACCTCCCGCTCGTCAAAGCCCGCGGCGCGGGCACGCGCCCGAATCAGCCGGGCAGCCTCGCCGAGCTGGTAGGGCTCGTCGCCGCAGATCAGATAGACCGGAGCCAACCCGCGTGCGAGCTGGTCCGACAGTTGAGTGAAGCGCAGCCGCATGGCGTTGCCGCGGCTCAGTGCAGTGCAGTGCGCAATCGCATCAAGATGCGATCGGCCGCGTCGACGGCGAACTCCTGGTAGATCTGCACCTCCTCCAGCTGCTTGCCCAAGACCTCCACGTCCGGGTTGTCGAAGGTCCGCACCAAGTCCAATTTCTGTTGCGGCAGCCACTGCTTCCCGTCCGCCAGCACCGCATCGTAGGTAACCAGATAGTGCAGCTCATAGGCCAATACCTTGCCGTTAGAGTCGGTGGCCACGACCCGAGAGGTGCGCCCCTCCCCCAGCACGCGCAGGATCAGCTTGGCCTTGCTCGGGCTGGCGGCCACGGGAACGGCGCTGCCGGAGAGCTGTTCCTTGATTGCCTGAAAGACCGGCGAGCCGGCGCCCCCCTGGACATACAAGGGGGTAAGCGTCGCCGGAACCTCGAGTGCACCGCGCAGGTGAAAGCCACAGCCGGCGAGCGGCAGCAAGGACAGCGCCCGCAGCAGCGTCCGCAGTACCGCTCGCCGGGTTTGAACAACGCTATTTGACAACGAGGTTCACCAGTTTGCCGGGGACGACGATGATCTTGAGCAACGTAGCACCCTCGGTATGGCGCCGGACCCCTTCTTGTGCGAGGGCCGCGGCCTGTACGGCGGCCTGGTCCGCGTCCGCAGGGACACTGACTTTGCCGCGCACCTTGCCGTTGACCTGAAGCACATATTCGATGCTGTCTTGCTTGAGGGCCGCCTCGTCCACGGCCGGCCAGGAGGCGTTGAGAATATCCTCACCGAAACCGAGCTCCTGCCACAGATGGTGGGTCACATGGGGGGCAATGGGGGCCAGCAGGCACAGCACGATCCTCAGCCCTTCATCCAGCACGCACAGTGCTTCGGGTGAATCATCCAGTTTGTAGAGCGCGTTGACGATCATCATGCAGCCGGAGACCACGGTATTATATTGCTGGCGCTCGTAGTCGAAGAGCGACTTCTTGAGTGCGGTGTGGACCTCGCGGCGGACGGCTGCGGCCGCCTCATCCGGGGCCGACAACAGGTTCACGCTCCTGCCGTCTCCCGTGATCAGGTGGGCCTTGGCACTCGCCAGCGTCCACAGCCGCTTGAGGAAGCGGTAGGCACCCTCAACCCCGTCGTCGTTCCATTCCAGCGATTGGTCCGGCGGCGAGGTGAACATGGTATACAAACGGACCGTGTCGGCCCCGTAACGCTCAATCAGCGATTCGGGGTCCACCCCGTTGTTCTTGGACTTGGACATCTTCTCAATGCCGCCGAAGCACACCGGCTGCCCGTCCGCCGCGAGCACCGCATGGAGCAGCTTGCCCTTGTCGTCGCGGGTCACCGTGACATCGGCCGGGCTGAACCACTCCTTGCGACCCTCCGCGTCCTCACGGTACCAGGTCTCGGCGACCACCATGCCTTGCGTCAAGAGCCGCGTGAAGGGCTCATCGCAATCGACCAGCCCCTCGTCGCGCATCAGCTTGTGGAAAAAGCGGGCATAGAGCAGGTGCAACACCGCATGCTCGATCCCACCGACATATTGGTCCACCGGCAGCCAATAGCGCGCCCGCTCGTCGAGCATGGCCGTGGTGCAGTTGCTGGAGCAGAAGCGGGCGTAATACCAGGACGACTCGAAGAATGTATCAAATGTGTCCGTTTCTCGAATCTCGCCGTCGGCGAGATTCGAGAATGAAGGCATTCTCTTTAGGGGCGAGCCGGAGCCATCGACCACCACGTCCTCGGGAAGGCGGACGGGCAAATCTGTTTCCGGGCGGGCACCGCCGTCTGGCGTGCGCACGACCGGGATCGGGCAGCCCCAATAACGCTGGCGGGAGACGCCCCAATCTCTTAGCCTGAAGTTTACCCGCTTCTCGCCCTTGCCGTGCTCCTTGAGCCAGCTCGCAATGGCGTCGAAGGCCTGTCCCGAGGTCAGGCCGTCGAACGGTCCTGAGTCCCGCAAGACCCCCTTCTCGACATAGGCGCAGGACTCAATACCGCAGGGGCTGCCGTCGGCCGAATGGATCACCTGATGCTTGGGGATTCCATATTTCTCGGCAAACTCCCAGTCACGCTGGTCATGGGCCGGGACGGCCATGACCGCCCCGGTACCGTAGCCCATGAGTACAAAGTTGGCGGCGAAGATGGGCACCGCCGCGCCGGTGACGGGGTGGATGGCGTCAAGGCCCAGCGCGTGACCGCGCTTCTCCATGGTCTCGATCTCGGCCTCCGAGACCCCGCCCTGTCGGCACGACTCGATGAAGTCCGCGACCTCCGGGTTGTGCTGCGCGGCGCGGCGGGCGAGCGGGTGCTCGGCGGCCACCGCCACATAGGTCACACCCATGACGGTGTCCGGGCGGGTGGTATAGATGCCGAGTGGCTCGTCCGAGCCGGCAATGCCGAACTCCATGTAGACACCTTCAGAGCGCCCGATCCAGTTGCGCTGCATCGTGCGCACCTGCTCCGGCCAGCCGGTCAGCCCATCCAGGGCGTCCAGCAACTCTTGGGCATAGTCGGTGATGCGCACCGACCACTGCTCGATCTCGCGCTTCTCCACCGGCGCGCCGGAGCGCCAACCCTTGCCGTCGATCACCTGCTCGTTGGCCAGCACCGTCTGGTCGATGGGGTCCCAGTTGACCGTGGCGGTGGCACGGTAGGCGAGACCCTTGTCCATCAAACGGGTGAAAAGCCACTGCTCCCAGCGGTAGTAGTCCGGGTCGCAGGTCGCCAGTTCGCGCTCCCAGTCGTAGCCGAAGCCTAAGCTGCGCAACTGCGCCTTCATGTAGGCGACGTTGGAGCGCGTCCACTGCGACGGCGGGATGCCGTGCTTGATGGCCGCGTTCTCCGCCGGCAGGCCGAAGGCGTCCCAACCCATGGGCTGGAGGACATTCTTGCCCTGCATCCGCTGGTAGCGGGCGATCACGTCCCCGATGGTGTAGTTGCGCACATGCCCCATGTGCAGCCGCCCCGACGGGTAGGGGAACATGGCGAGACAGTAGAATTTCTCGCGTGCGGGGTCCTCCACCGCATTGAAGCTGCGGTGTTCTTCCCAGAATGCCTGGGCCGCGGCCTCGATGCCGCGCGGATCGTAGTCGTGTTGCATGGGTTCGTATCGGGTAGACGGGTCAAGATCGGGCGATCGGCGACAGCATACCGCGCCGGGGGCTATCACGGCGACCCGCAGCGACGCAGGCCACGGCTGACGGCCCCAAGTCCGTGCCAGGACGGGCCGAATCTGTTACCTCTTACTGTAACCCAAGCTCAATCCCCGCCCTCACCCGGAACCAGATAACCCGCGCAGGGCAGATGCAGGGGCTCGATGGGTTTGGACCGGCGCACCCGCACGGCGGTCAGCTGGCCGCCCCACAGACAACCGCTGTCGATGCCCCACACATTGTCCCGGTCCCAATAGCCCAGGGCCGACCAGTGACCGAAGATGATGCGCGCATCGGCGCTGCGCCGGCCCGGACACTGGAACCAGGGCACCAGTCCCGCCGGGCGGCTGGACCACGGGCGCTTCTCTTTCAGGGCCAAGGTCCCTTCTGGGGTGCAATAGCGTAAGCGCGTCAGTGCGTTGGTGATAAAACGCAGCCGCTCCATACCCGCCAGCTCCGGGTCCCAACGCGCCGGCTGGTCACCATAGAGGGCGAACAGATAGTCCCGGTAGTCGGGCCCCTGCAGGGCCTCTTCCAACTCACGGGCACAGTCTTGGGCCACGGCCAGCGTCCATTGGGGCGGGAGTCCGGCATGGATCAGGGTGAAGCCCTTATCGGCGTCATGGTGCAGCAGCGGCCGATGGCGCAACCAGTGGAGCAGTTCATCCCGATCCGGGGCCTTAAGAACCTCCGCCAGCGTACTCTTCTTGGCGTGCTTTTCGTTGCCGGCCGCCAACGCGAGCAGATGCAGGTCGTGGTTGCCTAAGACCACGACCGAGCAGGCATCCAGTGAATGAACCAGGCGCAGCACCCCCAAAGACCCGGGGCCCCGGTTCACCAGGTCGCCGGTGAACCAGAGGCGGTCGAGGGCGGGGTCGAATCGCAGGCGCTCGAGCAGCCGCCGCAGTTCCAGTTCGCAGCCTTGAATGTCCCCGATGGCGTAGGTGGGCATCTGGCAGGGCGGTGCGTCAGTGCAGCCGGGCGAGGGAGGCGAGTGAAAAAGGCGGGATATCGGCCGCAAACCGGGTCCCGTCGTCGCCGATCATGCCGTAGCTCCCGTGCATACTGCCGACCGGGGTGGGCAGCATGGCCCCGCTGCTGTAGTGGAAGCGCTCGCCGGGCTTCAGGTGCGGTTGCTCACCGACCACCCCCTCACCGCGGACCTCCTGCACCTGGCCGTCGGCGTCGGTGATGATCCAATGGCGATCGAGTAGACGGGCGGGCTCACTGCCCTGGTTTTCGATGGTGACGGTGTAGGAGAAAACGTAGCGCCCCTCACCGGGGTCGGACTGCTCGGGCTGAAACTGGCTGCGGGCCAAGACCTTGATCGCGTGACGCTGCACTTGAACCTCGCTGCGGAATGGCTATGGGGGGTGTTCGCGCGCACCAGCGGGACCGTCTGCGGCAAGACACCAGGCCCGTGGGTTGCCCGGCGCAATGGGCTTCAGTAGGATCGGTTGGCAGACCACCACTCACCGGACCCTAAGGGTATCTTACCAGGGGCGCTCGCAGGAAGCGGGCCGCCGCGAGGCATGGCAGGAGGCCATGACGAGACAGGGGTTTTAGCGCATTTTAACGAAAGCAGACAAGCGCAAAGGAACAGGTAATAATAGGGGCTAAGACGCCCGCGGTCCGGGTGAATCAGGAGCGACTCTGCACCCTGTTTCCGTGCCCTGCGACGGGCCGTTAATCCACAATTACCGTGCGTTGTAAACCCTAACCCACTGTTTGAGCGTCAATCGAAGTGATCGCCGGTACGTCCATGACCCACAAGCACAGCCGTCGGAAACCAGATCTGTTCTCTCTCCTATTGATCGTCGTCACGCTCGGCATGTCCGCGACCCTTGCATACCAAATCAATGTGTATTACGGCGGGGCCCCGGTCCCGATCGCCAGGCAGGGGCCGGCCGGCAGTGGCGTGGGTGGCTGAGGCCCCACGCACTGGGTGGGTGCGGCGTCGGATCGCCGCTGCGCCATCCTCCCGAACCGACGACCGGTAGCCGCCATGTCAGACAAGCTGCGCGTCGCTGTCGTTGGTGTCGGGTATTTGGGGCGCTTCCACGCACTAATCTACTCGCGAATGCCTGGGGTTGAATTGGTCGGCGTCGTTGACTCGGACCCGGCGCGCGCACGCGCGGTGGCGGCCGAGGCCGGCTGCACCGTTTGCGACTGCCTGGCGGAGCTGGCCGAGCGAGTGGACGCGGTGAGCGTGGTGGTCCCGACCACGACCCACCTGCACGCGGCCGAGCCCTTCCTGCGGCGCGGCCTCGGTGTCCTGATCGAAAAGCCCATCGCCGCCACCCGGGCGGACGGCGAGGCGATCGTGCGCCTGGCCAATGACCATGGGGCACTGCTCCAGATCGGGCATGTCGAGCGCTTCAACGCCGGGGTCATGGCCTTGGCGCAGCGCATCACGGTCCCCCGCTATATCGAGGCCCAACGCATGGGCGGGTTCACCGAGCGGGCCACCGATGTGGATGTGGTTTCGGACCTGATGATTCACGACATCGACATCATCCTGTCGCTGATCGACTCCGAGATCAGCAGCATCTCCGCGGTCGGCGCGGCCGTGCTGACCCCCCATGTGGACATTGCCAGCGCCCGCCTGGAGTTCGCCAACGGCGCGGTGGCCAACGTGGTCGCGAGCCGGGTCTCGGACAAGCAGACGCGGCGCATTCGCGTCTTCCAGTCCGGCGGCTACCTGTCGCTCGACTTCATCGCCCAGACCATCGATCGGGCCTGGCTACGGGAGGCCCCTGGCGCCGAACGCCCGGAGATCGCCCGCGAACGCCTCCAAGTGGAACCGGTGAAGCCCCTGGATCAGGAACTGGCGGCCTTTGTGGAAAGTGTGCGCAACGGCGCCGCGCCCTTGGTGGATGGCGCTATCGGACTCAAGGCCCTGGAAGTCGCGCTGGAGGTCCGCGCCCGCATCGGGCGCTGATGGGGCGGACACCACCCATTGGAGCCGGGGGGCCCCGCCTGCTTGCCTGACGCGGGACGCCCCCGCCGCCGTGATCGCTGCTGTTAGGCCGCCGCGCGCTCGCCCTGCCGCAGATAGTCTTCGTAGTTGCCGCGGAAGTTGACCACGCACTGGGGCGTAAGCTCGATGATGCGGGTCGCGAGCGAGGAGACGAACTCCCGATCGTGACTGACGAAGATCAGGGTGCCGGGATAGTCTTCCAGCGCGGTGTTGAGCGCCTCGATGGATTCCATGTCCAGGTGGTTGGTGGGCTCATCCATCAGCAGGATATTGGGCTTTTGCAGCATCAGCTTGCCGAACAGCATGCGGCCCCGCTCACCACCGGAGATGACCTTCACCGATTTCTTGATCTCGTCCTGGGAGAACAGCAGCCGCCCCAGGGTGCCGCGGATGACCTGTTCGTCATCACCCTGCTGTTTCCACTGGTCCATCCAGTCATAGAGGGTGGCGTCCTGCGTAAAGTCCTCGGTGTTGTCCTGGGCAACATAGCCCAACTTGCTGTTCTCTGACCACTTGACAGCGCCGTGGTCGGGCGTCAAATCCCCGACCAGGCTGCGCAGCAGTGTCGTCTTGCCAATCCCATTGGGGCCGATGATGGCGACCCGCTCGCCGACCTCGACCGTGAGGTCGAGCCCCTTGAACAACGGCACGCCGTCATACCCCTTGGCCAGCGACTTCACCTCCAGCGCCAGGCGATAGAGCTTCTTGTCCTGGGCGAAGCGGATAAAGGGGTTGACCCGGCTGGATGGCTTGATGTCCTCCAGCTTGATCTTTTCCAGTTGGCGCTGGCGCGAGGTGGCCTGCTTGGCCTTGGAGGCGTTGGCGGAGAAGCGGCTGACGAAGGTCTGCAGCTCGGCGATCTGGACCTTCTTCTTGGCGTTGTCGGCATACTGACGCTGCCGCACCTGGGAGGCCGCGGTCATGTACTCATCGTAGTTGCCCGGGTAGACGCGCAGTTCGCCATAGTCCAGGTCGGCCATGTGGGTGCAGACGCTGTTCAGGAAGTGCCGATCGTGAGAGATGATGATCATGGTGCTGTTGCGCGCATTCAGCACCTCTTCCAACCAACGGATACTGTTGATATCCAGGTTGTTAGTGGGCTCGTCCAGCAGCATGACGTCGGGGTCGGCGAACAGCGCCTGAGCGAGCAACACGCGCAGCTTCCAGCCGGGGGCCACAGCGCTCATCAGGCACTCATGCTGCTCCAGCGGGATATCCAGCCCGAGCAGCAGTTCGCCGGCACGGGCCTCGGCGGTGTAGCCGTCCAGCTCGGCGTAGTGCACTTCCAGATGCGCCACCTCCATGCCGTCTTCTTCGCTCATGTGCGCCAAGGCGTAGATGCGGTCGCGTTCCTGCTTGATCTGCCACAGCTCATCGTGACCCATGATCACGGTATCCAGCACCGTGTGGTCCTCGAAGGCGAACTGATCCTGGCGCAGCTTGCCCAGACGCTTGTGGGGCTCCACCGACACGTTGCCCGCGCTGGGCTCCAGATCGCGGCCCAGGATCTTCATCAGCGTGGATTTCCCACAGCCGTTGGCACCGATCAGGCCGTAGCGATTGCCGCCGCCGAATTGGACTGAGACATTTTCGAACAGCGGTTTACCGCCGAACTGCATAGTGATGTTGGCAGTAGAGATCACGAGTGGGTTCCGTCACGGGCTGGAGCGGGAGAAGGGTAGCCCGCCGGCATGCGACGGACCGGAAAACAAAAAAGCCCCGCGGTTGGGCGGGGCTCTTTAGACCAGGTGGCGGGCACCTGGTACCGAGTCTTACTCGGCTACGACGTTGGTCGCGCTCGGGCCTTTCTGGCCTTGCTCAACATTGAACGTGACCTTCTGTCCCTCGGCCAGTGACTTGAAGCCACCGCCCTGGACGGCGCTGTGATGGACGAAGACGTCCTTGGAACCGTCGGACGGGGCGATGAAGCCGAAGCCTTTTTCGTCACTGAACCACTTAACTGTGCCTGAAGCCATTACGCTTACCTCTGGATAAACTCTACTTGGTGTATATGCAGAAGACTGTCGGGATATTACGGAAGGATCTGCCACACACTGCGGAGAGGAGGTACTACCGGAACACTACAGGGAAAATACTGCACTGACTTAACGATACCTGATGCTGAGCCATTGCGCAAGGACTTTATTCAGGCACGAGGACATAGGCCATCGCCTTACCTGTCAAAGTTCCCGAAGACCCTATAGGTCAGCTAGTTATGGCCGTTTCCGAGCGCTTGCGAAAGACCCGCATCTCCTTGGCGGCCTGGAGATCACCCTTGCGCTCGGCAGCGGCGATGCCCTGGTCGAACACGTCGAGCGCCTCCGCGTGGCGGCTGAGTGCGGCGAGCGCTTTGCCGTAGAGCTTCCAGGCGGCGGAGTAGGTCGGGTCCTGACGCACCGCCTCGGCCAGGTGCTCGGCCGCCGCGGCGGGCTGTTCGGCCTTCAGATACTCGTTGCCCAGCCCATAGCGCAGCAACGCCGAGTCCTGGCCGCGGGCGAGCATGGCTTGAAGGTTATCGATGAGGGACATGGTTTCACACGGTTTAGGGAACACTGTGCCGGGCGTCAGCATACCTTGCGGGGCGCCTCTGGGTCAGCGTCGGTGCTCAGCGTGGCTACATCCAAACGCCAGCGAGTGCTCCGCCGCCGGTCTCCTGTAGGCTCCCGCTTATCCACACCACAAGTGTACGCCCAGATATGTCCATACTCATGAGACCAGATAAATCCAACTATCCGAAGGTCGATTTGCGATCCATCGACCCGGCAACATTGTCGACGGCGAGCCACCGGAGCCCGGAACATGAAAGCGGGCGCGGTAGCATTTTTAACACTTCCGCTTTAAAACACTTGCGTTTCAATAGTACCTGACCTACATTACGGATTCAAACCACACTTAAAGAGCATGACATGCCCCTCGATTTCGCCACCGCCCCCTACGGCCGTCAGGCCGAGACCGAGGCCATCTTTCGTCGCTTCAACGCCGGCAAGAACCTGCTCATGCCCGGCCCGCGGCGCTTGGGCAAGACCTTTGTGCTGCAACGACTTGAGGAACGCGCGGCCGATCATGGGTACGCCATGATCAAGATTGACGTCTCCAACTGTCGCGACGAACGGGAGTTTTTTGCCAAGCTATGTCAGACCATTGAGGGTAAACGTGAGCGAGCCGCGTCCCTGCTCGACTCCTTACGCCAGCGCTTAAAGCAGGCGACTCACGGCGCCCCAGCGGGTCCCAGCCCTTGGTGGCAATCGCTCCTCAATGTGAATTGGGAGATTTTCGCCGACCATCTGATCGCTGCGCTCGCCGAGGACCCAGGCAACCGCTGGGCCATCCTGATTGATGAGTTGCCGGTTTTCCTGCTGCATCTGGAGGCCACGCCCAATGGGCTCGCCCAGGTAAAGAACATTGCGTACCGCCTGCGGGAATTCCGCGAACGCTTCCCGGGTCTGCGCTGGCTGGTGACCGGCTCCATCGGTATCGAGCCGCTGGCGCGCCGCGGCGAATACCTGGGCGCCTCCAATAATCTGGAGCCCTTTGAACTGCTCCCGCTGGATTCGCAAGCGGCTTGCGCCTTGCTAAAAGACTGGGCAGCGACAGGGTTCTTCGAGCATCGCCAGCAGGTCAGTGAACACGAGGCCACGGCCATCGTCGCCGCGTCCGGCTGGTTGTCCGCCTATTATCTCGAAGCCTTCGGTATGCAGTTGCAGGGCAGCCCTGCCGAGGACCCTGACACTGCCCAGGTGCGCGTCAACGAGGCCCGCAAGCGGCTGCTGCAACCAACAAACCGCAATTATTTTGAGACTTGGCCTGAACACCTACGCAAGAATTTTGCCGAACCCGTGCGGGGCCGCCTATTTGCGCTTCTCGCCTATCTGGCCGACTTTGAGGCTGGGCTTTCCTCCGACGGCATCTTGCCGGCGCTAAACGACACGACTCTGCCCAGAAAGGACCTGCTTCGTCTACTGCGCATTCTGGAAGAGGACGGATTCCTCGTCTCCGACTTGGATGCCGACAACCACCGCTTCCGCATGGAGTTGCTACGACTCTGGTGGCAGCGCTATCTGCCGGAGTGACGCCATGACCGATATCGATGTCATTGCGCTCTATGGCCCAGGAAATCTAAGCCCCGACGACTTGGTAGCCGGTTTCGTAGCGAGGGAAACCACGCTCAACCATTTCCTCGGCGAACTTCGTCACCAAACCGAGCCGGGGGCCAGCCCCCGTCATCATCTCATCATCGGGCAACGGGGCATGGGCAAGACCACGCTCCTGCTGCGCATCGCCATCGCGGTCGGCGAACAACCGGGGCTCGCCGCGCGTCTGGTGCCACTGACCTTCCGCGAAGAACAATACAACGTCATCAACCTGCATGTGTTCTGGCGCAACGCCAGCGAATCGCTGTTGGACTGGCTGGAGCAGGCAGGCCACCAGGAGGACGCACAAGCCCTGGAAAGCGCATTGGACGCGGCGGAGACCGCCTACGAAAAAGACCGCAAGGCCGAGGCCGGCGGCGGGTCGGCCTGGCGCGCATTCCGCCAGGGCTGTGAGCGTCTGGGACGGCGGCCGGTGCTGTTTCTCGACAACCTGAATCTGATCCTGGATGCGCTGAAAAAGCACGCGTGGGGCCTGCGCGATCTGCTCCAGCAGACCGACGGTCCACTGGTGATCGGTGCGGCGGCCGCCTACCCCAAGGGTCTGTCCGATCGCACGGCCGCCTTCTTCGACTTCTTCCGCATCACCACCCTCGAAAGACTGCAAATCGCCGAGGTACGTGCCTGCCTGCATCGCCTGGCCGGCAAACGCGGTCCCGACGGGGCCAAGGTAGCGGCACTGCTGGGTCGTGACCCCGGGCGTATCGACGCACTCACCGAAATGACCGGCGGCAATCCGCGCACCCTGGCGCTCCTGTATCTACTGCTGGAAAGCCAGGCGGGCGAGGACGCCTTTGCCGACCTGGAACAACTGTTGGACCGCATGACGCCGCTCTACAAGGCGCGCGCCGAGGAGGCCGCACCCCAGGCCCGCGCCGTGCTGGATGCCGTGGCCCTGGCCTGGGACCCGATCATCGCCAATGAGGTGGCGCGGGAATCCGGGCTGGAGGTCACGGTGGTCAATGCCCAACTGGCCCGGCTGGAAAACGATGGCTATGTGGAAAAGGTCGAGGTCAGCGGCAGCGGGCGCTCCGGCTATCAGATGGTCGAGCGCTTTTTCAATATCTGGTATCTGATGCGCCATGGCAGCCGCCGTCTCAAGCAGCGGGTCCGCTGGCTGACCTGCTTCCTGCGTGGGTTCTATTCACCCGGCGACCGGGAGGGCCTGGCCCGCGATGTTCTGAGCAGCGGCAACCACCGGGGCCGGGCCGATCTGATGGCGGCCCTGTCGGAGAGCATGGACGACCCGGTCTATCGCAAGGCACTGAGCCACGCCGCCGGCCGGGACCTGGTTCAGCAATCCGAGACCCGTGAGCGGATCGGGCACCTGGTGGACCTGCGCGATATCGACCCTGAACAGGCGGATATGGTCGAGTTAAAACGCCGGGTGCTGGCGATGCAACGGGAATGGCCGAATGGGATGGATGCGCGGGGATTCTGGGACCTGTTGGGTGGCTCCCTGGAAATCGGCGGTGCGCAGAAGCGTAGAGTCGTCGAACTACTGCCGACGATAGAGGCAGATAGGCTGGCAGCGCTGACAGAAACGCTGCGCAATGAGCTTGCCGAGTTATGTGCAGCCGTGTCGCTTTCCGAGCATGAGCTGGGGCCTTATCGCGCGGCGGTGCGGGATGGCAGCATAGGTCATTGCTATGATCTGGAAGGGGCCAGTGCCGCTGCATTACACGAAAACACACCCGGCATTGCAGCAATGGGTTGCCTGGTCGCCCTGAACACGGCGAATAGTGATCCCGACCAGGTGCGCGCCACCCGGAAACGATTTGCAGGAGACGGCGATAGGCTATGGGCGCGCGTTGACGGCCATTCTGACATTGAACAATCAGATACGCCCTTGAGAGCCTATCACCGCGGACGGCGACTTGAGGAGCTTGGCTTTCCAGCAGACGCCGAATCTTCATTGCGGAAGGGCGGTGAAATGGAGTTTGACAACGAGCACCGCTCCTGGGCATGGGGTCAACTCGGCTATTATCTCAATGAGAAATGGGGTCGCTATGAGGAAGCCGAAGGCGCCTACCGTCAGGCGGTCACGCTCGATCCAAAGGACGCATTGCCGTGGCACAACCTCGGCGGCCTTCTGCAAGAGCACCTGGGCCGCTATGAGGAAGCCGAAGCCGCTTACCGTCAGGCGATCACGCTCGATCCGAATTTTGCATGGCCTTGGAACAACCTCGGCGACCTTCTGCAAGAGCACCTGGGCCGCTGTGAGGAAGCTGAAGCCGCCTTCCGTCAGGCGATCGTCCTCGATCCAAAGGACGCATTGCCATGGAACAACCTCGGCACACTTCTTCAGGACGAACTGGGACGCCATGAAGAGGCCGAGCAAGCCTATCTCCGCAGCCTGGAACTGGCGGAGCCGAAGAAACAAGGTTACCCGCACGGGCATTTGGCCTATCTGTACTGGTTCCATCTGAACCGCCCCGAAGACGCCCGGCAGCACGCCGAGCTGGGGCGGCAGGTCCCGGAGGATTCTATCGGTCGTCTGCTGGACGCCGCCCAACACCTGGCGGAAGACTCACCTGGGCCAGCCTTCGCCGCCTTCGACGCCGCCCTGGCGAAGGGGGATGCCCAACTTTGGAGTACCTTCTTGTTACGGGTCCAGCGCACGCTGCGCTATGCCCACGCCAAGGGCTACGGCCCCCAGTTCTGTGAATGGATGGAGGCCGCCGACTACCCAGCACGCTACGCCCCCCTCTACTGGGCCTTCCTGGCATTGCTCGAAGGCGAGGACATCCTGCGCAACGTGAGCCCGGAGGTGCGTCGGACCGCGGAGCGGATCTACCGCGGTCTCGCCGTCGGGGCAAAGCCGCCGACGGCCGTCAAGAAGGCCAGGCGCCGCCGCCCGCCGCGCTGAGTGCCGAGCGCTCCGCCGCACTGACTGGTGACACCGCTCGACGGTGACACACAGGTGCGGGGCGCTCCGCGCTTCGCGATCAGTGCACTTGGCCATGGCCGGTCCGCACGTTGGGTTGGCGCAGCGCAACCGGATCTACGGCAATTCGGAACCAGCCAACACGCGGTGAAGTTCCCGCGCCAAGGCCAGCGCCTGCCCGCCATCGCCATGGATGCAGACGGTATCGGCGTGCAACGCGATCCACTGCCCGTTACGAGCGCGCAGCCACCCGCTGTCGCGGACTGACAGGACTTGCCCGAGCGCCTCGTCGGGCGTGCCGATCAGGGCCTGAGGATGACTACGCGGCGTCAGCCGGCCATCCGGCTCATAGCGCCGGTCGGCAAACATCTCCACAAGATAACCGACCCCCGCCAGGCGGGCTTGTTCCTGCAACCGGCTTTCGGGCAGCCCCATCACCGCACAGTCGCCGCAGACGGCCATCACCGCACGCAAGAAGGCGTCGGCGGCCGGCGCATCCTGCGTCACGCGATGATAGAGTGCACCGTGCGGCTTGACATGGGATATGGTGACGCCACAGTCATCCGCCGCCTGCCGGAATTCGCTCAATTGCCGGGTGCAGTCCGCCTCGATCGCGGCCGGTGAGGCCCCGGTCTCGATACGGCCGAACCCTGGGCGATCGGGATATGACGGATGCGCCCCGGCCTTGACGCCATACTGCCTGGTCAGCCGCAGGGCGTCGCGCATGCTGGCCCGATCACCGGCGTGACCGCCGCAGGCGATATTGGCGCGGTCAATCAGCGGCATCAGCAATGCGTCACAGTCACCGCCTTCGCCGAGATCGGCATTGATATCCATGGTTGACCTATCGCCAGCAGGGGCGTCGTGAGAGATATCGGTAGGACCTTGAACTGCGCTCGGACCCTCATGACACGACGGCGCGGCCGTGATCATCGTTCCGGCCACGGGCAGATGTAGGTCGCCCTGAAGGGCGACCTACACTGACGCAGCCAGGTGGCCGGGCTGATGATCAAGGCCGACGGCGCGCTGTCGCAAGAATCAGACCCATCAGCCGTATTGCGCACGCCACGCCAGTTCGTGTCGGATCGTCATTAAGCGCCGCTCACGTTCCTGCAAGAGTCGATGCGCCTCGTCCTGCCCGCAGCCGACGAAGTGCACGCTGTCACCCGGCTTGAGCTGGGCCAGCCGGGTGCGCTCGACGCTGGCCGCGACCCCGATCACCGGATAGCCCCCGGTGGTCTGATGATCGGCCAGGAGCAGGATCGGATGACCGTCCGGCGGTAGTTGCAGGACCCCGAAGCACACCCCGGCGGACGGCTGCCGATCATTCGCCGCCGTGAGGGCGACGCCCTGCAAACGTAGCGCCTGGCGATCGGATTGGGGCAGCACCCGAAACTCAGCCGAATGCAGGGTCGCAACGCCCTGATCGCCCAATCCGGACTGGTGTGGCCCCGCCAGCAGCCGGATCGGCCGATCACCCGGCAGGCCGCTGTCACGCCACATCGAGACCTGCCAGGGTGGACTGGCGAATCCGCTCCCATGCTGTCGCAGCAGGACACGCAAACGTGGATAGCGGTCCTGCTGAGGCCTGAGCGCGAGCGTATCGCCCGCCTTCAAGGCACGACCTTCGTACCCGCCGAAGCGGTTGCGCAAATCGGTACCCAACCCACCCATGACCACCGGCGCCATGATCCCGCCCTGCACGCACAGATAGACGCGGGCACCCGCGATGACCTGGCCCATCCGCAGCACGCTGCCTCGACTGATCCATAGTGGCCGCCAGAAAGGCACCGACCGCTCCTCACAGGACACCTCAGCCCGTGCGCCGGTAAGCGCGATCAGGGTATCCTCGGTGAAGCTGACCTGTAGACCGGCCCAGGTCATTTCGATCGCCGCGAGGTGATCGGCATTGCCGACCAGCCAGTTGCCCACCCGCAGCGCCACCGCATCCAGGGCACCCCCGGGCGTGACGCCCAGCGCCTGCCAGCCCATGCGGCCGGCATCTTGGACGGTGGACAGTTGACCGCCCCGCAGGACCTTCAACATGGGCCGAGCGCCGCGAATTGGAGTGAGTCGATACGCTCGAATTGCACCCGATCCCCTGCCTGCAACAGGCTGGGTGAGGGGCGATGAATGTCAAATAACGGCACCGGCGTGCGCCCCAGCACATGCCAGCCGCCCGGCAGTTGCACCGGATAGATACCGCACAGGTCTTCGGCGATGGCCACGCTGCCGGCCGGCACCGCACTGCGCGGCGTGGCACGACGCGGCAGGCGAAGCCGCTCGGGCAGACCCTCCAGATAGGGAAACCCCGGTGCGAATCCGATCATGGCCACGGTATACACCGCTGCCAGGTGCTGTTCAATCAGCGCCTCAACCGTTACACCCAGCTGCTGCGCAGCCGCGTCCAGGTCCAGACCAAACCCAGCCTCATAACAGATCGGTAACCGATGCAGACGCGCCGCCGGCGCCCCGGCCGGCGCGCATTGCAACACCGCCAACTCCGCACACCAGGTCGTTGGGGTCCAGCCATGCCCATACAGCCGCAGCGGGTCATAATGAATGCAGACGCTCCGGAATGCCGGCACCAAGTCGCGCACAAAGGGCCAGGCCCGCGCCTGCACCGCGGCACAAAAGCCCTGGATAGCGACCGACGCAGCGGAGTCACTATCAAACTTGGCCAGGACGGCACTATCACCCAGTGGAATGATCTGAGGTATCGCCATCATCTCCGCGCGATCGTCGCGCACTCCGCTAATCGATATTTATTCACCAAGCCTAAGCCAAGGGCGAGACTGCGGTTGCACGCAGCACGGATGAAGCTGTACAATCCGACGATACTCTTTTTGCTAATCGCCATGCCCGTTGCGCAAAGCAGTGAAGGGCTGTTATATACAAGAACGCAGTTTAATTTCAGGGGTGACATATGGGTCTGGCGTTCCAATTGGTTGCGGTGTTCCTCTACGCCCTGGTAGGACTCGTCTCGCTGGTGATGGCGTACAAAAACCTCTCCAGCGCCGGCTTCCTTCCATTTCACGAGCAAGCGGCCGGGAGACACTGGGAGGAGGTGGACGCCGGCCTGCAGTCCATCGTCACTGCACTCATGAGGCTCACCGGACTCGGCTTCGGGGTCATCGGCCTGCAACTCATCGTGCTGCCGCTGGTGGGTCTCATGACGCATGACTCGCTTGCCGTGTTCGTTGCGGCAATCGCTGGTTTATTTTTCTGCCTCGGCCTCTTCGTGGTCAACTACCGACTCACGACAGCGACCGGTGCTGAGACCCCATGGCGGGGGTCTCTGTACGCGGCTATCGCAATCCTGATCGCGACGGTCTTGTCATTCTAACGGATATGCGCGCCAGGCCCGGCCTTGATCATCCGTCCTCGCAACAACCCGTCGCGGCCGGGGCCGCTTCTACAGTGACTCAAGCGGCCCATGGGCGGGACAACTCATACGGTACGCAAACCGCACCCGATGTTGTGCGCCACCGCATCCAGCAACCGTTGGCGGGCGGCGCGGCTGGCCCAGGCAACGTGCGGCGTAATACTTAAGCTTGGGATGTCCGCGGCCAACAGCGGGTGGTCCGGCGGCGGGGGCTCGCGGGTCAGTACATCCAGCGCGGCAGCACCGATAAGGCCCGCACGCAGGGCCTCGGCCAGGGCAGACTCGTTGACGATACCACCGCGGGCGGTGTTGATGAGGAGCGCATCGCGCCGCATCAACTTAAGCTCGGTCGCCCCGATCAGCCCCCGGGTCTGTGCCGTCAGTGGGCAGTGCAAACTCAACACGTCGACCTGGGGCAGCAGTTCGTGCAGCGCAACGCGGCCGGGGCGCTCATCCGCCGCATCCCGCCGGGCCACCAGCACGCGCATCCCGAAGACCTCCGCCACCCGCGCCACCCCACGACCCAGCTCGCCGAGACCGACAATGCCCAGCGTGCGGCCCGCGATCTCCTCGATCGGATACTCCAAGAAGCAGAAGTGCTCGGCCTTGGACCAGGCGCCGGCCACCACCGAGGCACGATAATCCGCGAGGCGCGTGTAATGGCTCAGGATGGCGGCAAAGACGTACTGGACCACCGCGGGGGTTGCATAGCCCAGGACGTTGCGCACCGGGATACCCAGTCGGGCGGCGGCCTCCAGGTCCACGTTGTTGGTGCCGGTCGCCGCCACGCAGACCAGGCGCAGGGCCGCCGCCTCCCCCAGCAGGTCGGCATTCAGCACCACCTTGTTGGTGACGACCACCTCGGCCGCGCGGATGCGCCCGGCAATCTCCCCCGGCGCGGTGGCGGGGTAAAACGCCCAGCGCTCGCAGGCGCCAGTGAGGCGCCCAAGGTCGAGGTCGCCCCGGTCGACGCTCGCCAGATCCAGGAAGACGCCAAGACCGGGGCGGTGCGGCTTGGCCGCGGCGTCAGGGGAATTGCTGTTCATGTTATCCCTCATGGTTAGGCAAATTGGCGCGAGCCAAGGCCGGATGCCGGGCGATCGTCGCACAATTTTACCGCCCTGCCCCACCGCACCGCACCGCACCGCGGATTCACAGCCACCCATGGCCGGGGTTGGGGTACCATTTTGTGCAGTGCAATACGCCCGCCCCGCCGGACCCGAAACCCCATGACTGCCGATACCCAGCCGCGCATCCGCGAGATCCCTTATAACTACACGTCATTCTCCGACCGGGAGATCGCGATCCGCTTCCTGGGTGAGGCCCGCTGGCGGCTGATCGAGGCGCTGCGGGGGACGCGGCGCACCGGGCGTTCGGCGCGCATGCTCTTCGAGGTGCTGGGTGACATGTGGGTCATCACCCGCAATCCCTACCTCCAGGACGACCTGCTGGAGAACCTCGACCGCCGTCGGCTGCTGCTCGCGGCGCTGGACCACCGGCTCGACCAGTTTGAGCTGCGCCTCAACGACAACGCCGGCGCGGCTGAACTCCTGAGCGCCGCCCGCACCGCGGTCGCGCGCTTCCGGGCCTGGTTCGAGACCGAGCAGGCGGCCCGCGACCGGCTGCGCAAGGCACTGGCCGGCATCACCCGGGCGGACAACCTGGATTTTGGCGGCCTGGCCCGGGTCTCACACGCCACCGACGCCACTGACTGGCGCGTGGAACTACCCTTCGTCGTCCTTTCACCGGACAGCGAGACCGAGGTCGCCCCGATCGTGCGCGCCTGCATCGATTGCGGTCTGACCCTGATCCCGCGCGGCGGCGGGACCGGCTACACCGGCTCGGCGGTGCCCTTGCACCCCATGACGGCCGTCATCAATACCGAAAAGCTGGAGCAACTCTCCGGCGTGGAGCGGATCAACCTGCCCGGGGTGGCGGACCCGGTCCCAACGGTGCTTTGCGGCGCCGGGGTGGTGACGCGCCGGGTCTCTGACTTGGCGGACGCCAATGGGCTCGCCTTCGCGGTGGACCCGACCTCCCAGGACGCCTCCTGCATCGGCGGCAACGTGGCCATGAACGCGGGCGGCAAGAAGGCGGTCCTGTGGGGGACGGCGCTCGACAATCTCGCCTCCTGGCGGATGGTCACCCCGGACGCCGACTGGCTCCTGGTGGAGCGGCTGGACCACAATCTGGGCAAGATCCACGACCAGGCGCAGGTGCGCTTTCGCCTCTCGCGCTTCGCCCCGGACGGCACCACGCCGCGCGGCCAACCCGAGGTCCTGACCCTGCCTGGCAGTACCTTCCGCCAGGCTGGCTTGGGCAAGGACGTGACCGACAAGGTCCTGGGCGGCCTGCCGGGGGTGCAGAAAGAGGGGTGCGACGGCATCATCACCTCCGCCCGCTTTGTACTGCACCGCATGCCCGAGCAGGTGCGCACCGTCTGTCTGGAGTTCTTCGGCACCGATCTGGAACTGGCGGTGCCCGCCATCGTCGAGATCAAGGACTTCATCGACGGCTTGGCCGACGTGCAGGTGGCGGGCCTGGAGCACCTGGACGAGCGCTATGTCCGGGCGGTGGGCTACACCACCAAGGCCGACCGGCGGGAACTGCCCAAGATGGTCCTGCTCGCCGATCTGGTGAGCGACGATGCGACGGCCGTGGACCGGGCGGCAGGGCACGTGGTGGAACTGGCCCGGGCGCGCGACGCCGAGGGATTTGTCGCCGTGAGCGCGGAGGCGCGCAAGCGCTTCTGGCTGGACCGCGCCCGCACCGCCGCCATCTCCCGCCACACCAACGCATTCAAGATCAACGAGGACGTGGTGATCCCACTGCCCCGGCTGGCGGACTACAGCCGCGGGATCGAGCGTATCAACATCGAGCAGTCCATCCGCAACAAGGACGCCATCATGGCCGCGGTCTTGGATTACCTGGCCGGCGAACTCCCCGAGTCGCATCGGGACGGGGACTACCGGGACTCGACTGAGGAGCGCGCCATCCTCGCGGCCAAGCGCGAGGCCGCCCGGGTGCTGGTCACCCGCGCGCGCGCGCGCTGGCGCTCGGTGCTCGCGCATCTGGATGCCCCGGCCGACGCACACCTGGAGTTGCTGAGCACGGCGGAGCATTCCCGCCGGCGCCCGGGTGACACCCTGCTCGACCTGATGCTGCGCCGGGAACTGCGCCAATCCTATCGGACCGAGGTCGGTGAGCGCCTGGGCGAGATCTTCGCCGGCCATGACCTGGCCGTGGTGCGTGAGCGCCTGGCCGGGTGTCACGCCCGGGTGCGCGATTCGCGCCTCTTCGTGGCACTGCACATGCATGCGGGCGACGGCAACGTACACACGAACATCCCGGTCCACTCGGCGGACTACGCCATGCTGCATGAGGCAGACCTGGTGGTGGACCGGATCATGCAGCTCGCCACCGCGCTGGGCGGGGTCATCTCCGGTGAGCACGGGATCGGCATCACCAAGCTGCGCTATCTGGAGCCGGCCAAGCTCGCCGCCTTCGTCGCCTATAAGGAGCGGGTGGACCCGCACCAGCGCTTCAATCGCGGCAAACTCATGCCCGGGTCCGGACTGGACGGGGCCTATACCCCGTCGCTGCGGCTGGTTCAGCAGGAGGCCATCATCCTGGAGGAGACCGAACTGGGGGCGGTCAATGACGATGTGAAGCATTGTCTGCGCTGCGGCAAGTGCAAGCCCAAGTGTTCGACCCACGTCCCCCGGGCCAACCTGCTCTATTCACCGCGCAATAAGATCCTGGGGACCGGCCTCATTCTCGAGGCCTTCCTCTATGAGGAACAAACCAGGCGCGGGCTGTCGCTACGTCACATCGAGGAGATGAATGACGTGGCGGACCACTGCACCGTCTGTCACAAGTGTCTCAGCCCCTGTCCGGTCGACATCGACTTCGGCGATGTCACCATGCGCATGCGGCGCATCCTGGTCAGCCGCCGTCAGCAGCGCTTCAACCCCGGGGCCTGGGCCGCGATGCAGTTCCTCAACACCACCAACCCCGCCACGATCCATCTGCTGCGCAAGGGGCTGATCAAATGGGGCTTTGCCGGGCTCAACCTAGCCCATGCCACGGCGCGTTCAGTGGGACTCACCCGCGGACGCACCACGCGGCCCGCCGCCACCACCGGCCACCCCGCCGCGCTCGGTCAGCTATTGGACTTGGTCAGCCGTCCGGTCCGGGTGGCCCTGCCCAAGCGCGGTTTCCGCCAGGTGCTGGGACTGGAGGACCGCACCCAGGTACCCATCCTGCGCGACCCCCGAGTCGCCCCGGAGGACGCAGAGGCCGTCTTTTATTTTCCCGGCTGCGGCTCCGAGCGCCTGCTCTCTGACGTGGGACTGGCCACCCTGGCCATGCTCTATCATCAGGGCGCCCAGACCGTCCTGCCCCCCGGTTACCTGTGTTGCGGCTACCCCCAGCGCGCCGCCGGTCTGGATGCACGCAGCCGGCAGATCACCATGGACAACCGGGTACTCTTTCACCGCGTCGCCAATACGCTCAATTATCTGGATATCCGCACCGTGGTGGTGTCCTGCGGCACCTGCATGGACCAGCTGCTCAAATACCAATTCGAACAGATCTTCCCCGGCTGCCGACTCCTGGACATTCACGAATGGCTGATGGAAAAGGGGCTGAGCCTGGGGGGCGTGCCGGGGGTGCAATACCTCTATCACGACCCCTGCCATACCCCGATGAAGACCTATGCCCCGCTGAAGGTCGCGGGCGCCCTGATCGGCCAGGAGGTCCGCCTCTCGGATCGCTGCTGCGGCGAGGCCGGCATGCTCGGTAGTGCCCGCCCGGATATCGCCAACCAGGTCCGTTTTCGCAAACACGAGGAACTGACCAATGGGCTACGCGCCCTGACCGGAGCGGACCGCACGGCGAGCGGCAAGGTGAAACTGCTGACCGCCTGCCCGGCCTGCCAGCAGGGCCTGTCCAAGTATGCCGACGAGACTGGGCTTACGACCGACTACATCGTGGTAGAAGTCGCGCGGCGGCTGCTTGGGGAGGGCTGGCAGGGTGCCTTCCTGAAACAGGTCGAGGCGGGCGGGATCGAGCGGGTATTGTTGTAGAATCCATCGTGCGATCCGTCGTGCGCGGGGAGGTCCGCGTGGTATCGAGGCTCGCGCCTCGCGCACGACGGATATGTCAGAAATCTGTTTCTTGGCCCACGATGATGGCATTGAAGGCATGGCCTTGACCAACACCCGCTCACAGTGCCAGTCGCCGCTGGTGACAGGGCACCCCCATGTTTGAACAATTCGCCCTCGTTGAGGCCCGGCCCGAGGCGATCAGCATGGTCCTGGCGCAGTGGCGGCAGCAATCACGCGACCTGGGGGTAGTGGTCCTGCTGCCGGAGGCAGAGAAAGATCAAGTCCCTGGCATTCAAGGTGTGTGTCGAGCGCTGGGCCTGCCCTTGATCGGTGCGGTGTTTCCCGCCTTGGTCACGAATGCTGGGTTTACGACCCAGGGCGCCTGGCTGATCGGGCTCGCGCCGATGCCGCCCTGGTTTCTGCTCCAAGACGTGACGACCGACGCCAACGCAGCCGCCGCCCGGATCGGCAAGGCCGTCAGGCAAGCCTATCGACCCGCGACGGACCAGGCCACATCGACTCTCTTCTTCATCTTCGATGCCATGATTCCCAACATCGGCTCGCTACTGAGCGGTGTCTATCAAGACCTGCATGACCGGGTTCGCTACGCCGGCATCAATGCCGGCAGCGAGACCTTCCAACCCATGCCATGCCTGTTCGACCGCGAGTCGCTGGTCGCTAACGCCGTCGCCGGCCTACTGCTGCCGGACGCCCATGCCATTGTCAAGCATGGCTATCCCGCCGCCAACACGCAGATGCAGGCCATCTCCACCATCGGCAACCGGATCAATACCATCAATGGGCGACCAGCGTTTGAGGTCTACCAGGAAGTGATCGACGCCGACTTCGGGGTACGGCTAACCCGCGAGAATTTCTATGACTATGCGGTTCACTTCCCCTTCGGTCTCATCATGTTGACCGAGGTGGTGGTACGCATCCCGGTGGCCTTTGATGAGGACGGCGCGATCATTTGTATCGGCGAGGTACCACCGAACTCGGTCTTGCGTTTGCTGCGGGCCCCGGCGCTCGCCGAGAGCGATTGCGTGGCCGCGGTTGCCGCGGACCTAAAATCCCGCTCCAGTACCACGCGTGACACGTTAGTCACATTTTATTGTGCGGGACGCCGCCTGCATCTGGGAGCCGCCGCAGCGCAGGAGTTGCACCAACTGCGAGAGATGGCGGGGGTGTCGCAATTGGCGGGCGCGCTGTCACTCGGCGAAATCAGTTCATTCGAGGACTTCGGCATTCCGGTGTTTCACAACGCGGCACTGGTGTGCCTGTGACGCCGGCGCGCGCTCACGTGTTATTGGTCGTGGTCGTGGCCGGTTTCGGCGCTCCGGTGTCGGCGGCTCAGCCCCTTGCACTGAAGGCTCCTGCGGCCCTGCCGCAGACCCCGCCCGCGCAACCAGCCGACACCGGGCCGGCCTCGGGGTCGGCCGATCGCTTGCTGCCGCCGCAGGACGCGCCAACGCAAAGTGCCGAGGCCACCCCGGGCCCGGCCCAACTGTTGGACTTGCTGCTGAATCGGGGCAGCAGTGCCAAACCAGGCCCGGCGGTCGATCACCAAGAACCGATCCCGGACGGCAACGACCCGGCAACCCTGCGCAATGCCTGCTGGACCCCCGCCCAACTCGCGGGATCGCCCACGGACCGAACCATACAGCGCGGGCTGAAACCCGACCGCACCCCGCCGCCGGCCTGGGCGATCCGCGCCGCCGAGACGGCCCTGCCGCCCCTGGCCCACGGGCTGAAAGGCTCAATCCGCTCAGTGGAACCGGCGGACCCGCAGGCGCGCCTGGTGGCACTCACGTTCGACCTCTGCGAACAGGCCGGCGAGCGCGCCGGCTATGACGCCGAGCTGGTGGATGCCCTGCGCGCCCAGGGCGTGAAGGCGACCTTCATGGCCGGCGGCAAATGGCTGCGCACCCATCCGGAGCAGGCCATGCAACTCATGGCCGACCCTCGATTCGAGATCGGCAACCATTCCTGGACCCACGCCAACCTGCGGGTGGTGGAGGACCGCGAGGTGCGCGAGCAGATCCTCTGGACCCAGGCCGAGTACCAGGTCCTGCGCCGCGAACTGGCCGAACGCCCCTGTGCCCAGGCGGCGGGGGCCGCGGCCATGAGCCGTGTCCCGGCGTGGCCGGTGGTCTTTCGCTTCCCCTACGGCACCTGCAATCAGGGCTCGCTTGACGCCGCCGCCGCACTCGGGCTCCCGGCCATCCAGTGGTCGATCGTCACCGGGGACCCGGACAAGGGGCAGAGTGCCGCGGCCATCGCCCGCGCGGTACTCGCCGGGGTCAAGGGGCACCGCGGGGCTATCGTGGTCGCCCATGCCAACGGGCGGGGCTGGAACACCGCCCGCGCCCTGCCCCTTTTTGTCCCAGAGTTGCTGAAACAGGGCTACCGCTTTGTAACCGTCAGCGAACTCCTGTCCGCCGGGCGCCCGGTAGCGGTCGAGGAGTGTTATGAGGAACGTCCGGGGGACAACCGCCGCTATGACGCACTGTTCGGACGGGGCAGCAAGCGATGAGCGCCGGGGCCTTGGAGTTCGTCGTGACGGCGGCCCTGACGCCGGACCAGGCCGCAGTGATCGCCGAGACCCTGGCCGGCATGGACCCCTGGCGAACCCTGGGTTACAGCGCCGCTGCGCTGACCGGCGCGCTGGTGGCTCTCCACCCGGACCTGACCCGCTATCTGGCGCTGCGCGACGGCGAGCCGCAGGGACTCGTGGTGGTGCGTCACCCCTGGCTGCGCGGGGCCTATATCGAGCTATTCGCCGTGCTCCCGGCGGCCCAGGGGCGGGGCGTCGGGCGCGCGGCGCTCGAGTTCGTCGAGTCGCGCTACCGCGACCGGTCCCCCAACCTCTGGCTGCTGGTCTCCGGCTTCAATTCAGGCGCCCGGTGTTTCTATGAAAAGCACGGCTTTCGCCCGGTCGGTGTCATCGCGGACCTGGTGGTGACTGGGCAGGACGAGGTGTTGATGCGCAAGATCATACGGTGCGAGTAACCGACCGGCAGGCGCAGTCGGGTGAGCAGGATGCGCTCGCGATGGTCGGGGTATACTCCTGACCCGTCGCCCCCAGACTGTCCGGATGTCTATCGCCATGCACCTGCACACCCTGTTGCCCGCCCTGCTGCTGCTCCCGTTCCTCGCCTGCGGCCCAGCGGCGGCGCAGGACGCCGGCTACCTGGGCGTCACGATCTGCGGCGAGTGCCACACCAGGGAGGTCGACCTGTGGCGCAACTCATTCCACGACCGCGCCATGAAGGAGCCGACGGCGCAGTCTGTACTGGGTGACTTCAAGGACACCGAGTTTACCGCCCACGGCGTGACCTCCCGCTTCTTCAAGCGCGACGGGCGCTTCTTCGTACGCACCGACGGGCCCGACGGGACGCTCAAAGACTACCCCATCCGCTATACCTTCGGCTGGTACCCGCTCCAGCAATACCTGATCGCCTTCCCAGGTGGGCGGCTCCAGAGCTTAGGTCTAGCCTGGGACAGCCGCCCCAAGGACCAGGGGGGGCAGCGCTGGTTCCACCTCTACCCTAACGAGAAGATGGACCACAAGAACCCGCTGCACTGGACCGCGCCGGACCAGACCTGGAACTATCAGTGCGCGGATTGTCACTCCACTGACCTCAAAAAGGGGTATGACGCGGAGCACAACGTCTATGACACGCGCTTCGCTGAGATCAACGTCGCCTGCGAGGCGTGCCACGGTCCCGGCGCCCGACACGTCGACTGGGCGCGCGCGGCGGCCTCGGCCAAGGCGTCCGGCACCACCCCGACCACACCCGCTGACCCAGGTTTCGGGCTCCCGGTCGACCTCAAGGATCGCGACGGTGGCGCGTTTCAGATCGACCCCGCCACCGGCAAACCGGCCCGCACGGTGCCCCGCACCACCCACACCCAAACCGAGACCTGCGCCCGCTGCCACTCCAGGCGCGGCCGGATCTGGGACACCCTGACCCCCGGCGAGGCGCTGCACCAGGGCTTCCGGCTCGCCCTGTTGGAGCCGGCACTGTATTTCCCGGACGGTCAGATCAAGGATGAGGACTATGAACACGGCTCGTTCATCCAGAGCCGCATGTACCGCCAGGGGGTGGTGTGCTCGGACTGTCACGAGCCCCACAGCCTCAAGCTTAAGGCCGAGGGCAACGCGGTCTGCGTGCGCTGCCACCAGGCGCCCCGTTATGACGACCCGAGCCACCATCACCATACCCAGGGCGGCACCGGTGCCGGCTGCGTGGCCTGCCACATGCCCAAGCATCACTACATGGTGGTCGACCCACGCTTCGATCACAGCCTGCGGGTGCCGCGCCCGGACCTCTCGGCCGAGCTCGGCACCCCCAATGCCTGCACTGACTGTCACCAGGATAAAGACGCGGCCTGGGCCGCCGCCGCGGTGGCCGGTTGGTTCCCGGACCCGGCGCGACGCGGACCCCATTTCGGCGCAGCCCTGCACGCGGCGGACAGTGGCGCGGCCAACGCCCCGGCGCTCCTGCTCGCCCTGGCCGGGGACACGAAGGAGCCCGCCATTGCCCGCGCCACCGCGCTGGAACGGCTCCATGACCGCCCGGGCCGCCCGAGCCCGGACGCCCTGCTGACCGTGACCCGCCTGCTGGCGGACCCGGACCCGCTGGTGCGGGCCGCCGCCGTCCGCTACCTGGACCTCACCGATCTGCGCACCCGCACCGAGCAGGCCTGGCCCCTGCTCTCCGACCCAGCGCGCACGGTCCGGCTGGAGGCGGCGCGGGTGCTGGCCCCGGTGATGACCCAGGGGATCGGCGGCAAACTCCTGGAGGAGCTGACCGCGGCTCTGGAAGAGTATGTGGTGTCCGCCACCGTCAACGCCGATCGCCCCGAGTCCAACCTCAACCTGGGCCTCATCGCCCTGGCCGCCGGGGAGCCGGAAGTGGCCGAGCGGGCCTACCGCCAGGCCCTTACACTGGACCAGCGCTTCATCCCCGCCCATGCGAACCTGGCCGACCTCTATCGCGGTCAGGGGCGCGAGGGCGAGGCCGCGACGCAACTGGAGGCGGGATTGGTCGTGGACCCGCAGAGCGCTGACCTGCACCACGCCCTAGGCCTGTCAAAGGTGCGGGCCAAACGCCTGGACGCAGCCCTGCCGGAACTGCTGCGCGCGGTGGAACTCGCACCCGCCAACACCCGCTATGCCTATGTCTACGCCGTCGCCCTGGACGGCGCCGGTCGTACCCAGGAGGCCGTGGCGGTCCTCGCGACCGCCGTCGGCCGGGACGCGGCCAATACGCAATTACTCATCGCCCTGGTCCAGTTCAACACCAAACTCGGGCAGCGCGACGCGGCGAGCGCCTGGCTGGATAAACTGGCCGCTGCCGCGCCGGGGGACCCCGCGGTGGAGCAGTTGCGTGGGTCACTGAAATAGCCCTGGGAGCGCCGACAGGCGGCTTGTTTAATGCCGCGCAGCCCCAGACAAGCGAAATCTCCAGCCTATTGTCCCCGCACCCCGTTCTCGGTATCAAGGAGACCCCGCATGCCCCAAGTCGCCGACATCACCGAGCCAACCCCCGGTGAAGACCTGCTCTCCAAGGTCGCCGAACGATATTCCACCATCCTCGCCGACCCCCCCTGGCAATTCCAGAACCGCACCGGCAAGATGGCACCGGAACACAAGCGGCTGCTGCGCTACCCGACCATGGGCATCCAGGAAATCATGGACCTGCCGATCGAGGCGGTGGCCGCCGAGCGCAGTCACCTGTATCTCTGGGTACCCAACGCACTGCTCAACGAGGGCCTGCGCGTCATGGCCGCCTGGGGCTTCACCTATAAGTCGAACCTAATCTGGTACAAGGTCCGCAAGGACGGCGGACCCGATGGGCGGGGCGTGGGGTTTTATTTCAGAAACGTCACCGAGATGATCCTGTTCGGGGTGCGCGGCGGCATGCGAACCCTGGCACCGGGCCGCCGCCAGGTGAATCTACTCTCGACCCAAAAACGCGAACACTCGCGCAAACCGGATGAGATCTTCGACATCATCGAGCAATGCTCACCCGGCCCCTATCTCGAGCTCTTTGCCCGCTTCCCCCGAGACGGCTGGGACCAGTGGGGCAATGAAGACGTCGAGCGCAACTCATTTCACGGGGTCGCCTTACGCACAGGCCACACAGAGGGGCACCCGCGCCTGCCCGAGGCGCCGGCGACCTATCGCGGTAAGGCGCCAGATTGACAATCAATCAGCGCTGCCATCACCCTCATTAAGCCATCCCTGTAACGCCTTGATCAGCCCCTCCGCCTGGGCGCGGCTGGAGATATTGAATTTGGATTGTTGACGGTATTCGCCGGCACGCTTCTGGTAGCGGCGGATGGTGTATTTGTCCGGGCCATAGACCTCCTTGACCTTATCCCAGTCCTGGTGACGGAAGATGATGGTCGTCCAGCTGCCCTTGGACAGGATCACCTTATCCAATTCCTTGGTGGTCTCGATACCGTCTTCCGTGTAGGAAACGGTCAGTTCATCCACTGTTTCTGCCATCGCACTCTCTCCGCGAATGGGGCGCCGTGCCACTCAGGGGCGGGCGCCGGATTGTTGTAATGCCGTTTGGATATCGGCGGTCTTGGTGGCCTTGGGGTCCAGGGCGCGGGCCAGGGCCAGGGGCGTGCGCCCGGTCCCGTCCGGGCGGTTGACGTCCGCCCCGCGAGCGATCAGCCGCTTGACTGTCTCCAGATGACCCAGCGCCACCGCCTGGTGCAGCGGGGTCTGACCGGCGGCGTCCGGCCGGTTAAGGTCAGCACCGCGACGCAGCAGAAAATCGACACTGTCCCGGTCCGAAACACCAGCGCGCACCAGGGTCACCAACAGCACCTGGGCATCGAGCGGGGCACCGGCCTCGACCAGGAGTGTCGCGACCTGGGTCTTGCCCTGGCTCAAGGCCAGTTCCAGGGGGGTGCGGCCGGCGCTGTCCAGGACGATCAGGGAGGCGCCATGGTCCACCAATTCGCGGGCGATAGCGACCTGCCCGGCGCGGGCGGCCAGGTGCAGTGGCCGGTCGCCGTTGCGGTCCGACTGGTTCAGGTCGGTCCCCGCCGCGATGTGCCGCCTGATCTGGTCCAGGTTATCCACCTGGAGCGCGCGGAACAGGTTGACCGTCGGCGGCGCAGGCTGGTCGCAACCCGCCGGCAGCAGCACCAAGAGCGCCAGGGCCAGGTGTATGACCAGCAGGGTCGGCGGTTGACGCATGGGCTCCAAGTGGGTCGCGGGGGTCGGTCAAAAGGGATGGTAAATGGCCGGGGTGCAGACCCGCAACCCGAGAAGGCGACGGCGTGCTCGTGTTAGCCTCTGATCCTTGAGTTTCGATCGACCCTTTCGCTTGCCAGGCCCACAGACAGCACACCCCATGATCTGGAAATTTTTGCTGACCGTCGCGGTCCTTGTGGCCGCCGCTTTTTTCATCCGGGAACGGCTGCGCGGCCCGGGGCGCCCCCGGGACGGCGCGCCGCCGCCCCCGCTGCTGCCCGCCGGCATGGCGCGCACGCTCGCCTATACCACTATATTTATAATGTTTCTCGGCTCCAGCTGGTACCTGTACCGGGACTGGGCGCATGGCCATCAGGTGGTTGAGGTACAGGTGGTCAACGCCAACACCGGGGTCATCACCCCCTACAAGGCGCACCGCCGGGATGTCCAGGGCCGTGTGGTCCGCACCCTGGATGGGCGGGAGATTAGGCTGGCGGACGTGGAGCGGATGATCCTGACTCCGGAAGGCCAGGGTTTCTGAGCAGGCGCCGCCGCTCGACCCAACTTAGCCACGACTCATTCGGCCCAGCCTCGTAATCTCTCCGTAACCTGCCACCCCGCAAGAGATTATGGAACCTGTCAACAGAACCTGTGGATAAGTCTGTGCGCAACCTTTGGGAAGGCAGTCAGAGGGCGCGCCGTCGCTGCACTCGAAACAGATCGGCCGGAAATTGACCGATTGCAAGTTATGCTTTCTATAGAACCACTTATGATTTCCCCTCGGGGTCACGCGGACCGCTCGCCCAAGCCATTGAGAGCGTCAATCAAGCCGCTGAGCCTTGTGCATAAAAACCTGACATGGTAGCGGCAGGGTCGGCCCGCGCACGACCGGTACCCCTGCGACTCAACGGTTTAGGTCACCTGCGGCGGCGAGCCCCATCAGCTCCAGATAGCGCCGGGCACTGCGGTCCTGCGCGTATTCGCTGACCGCTGAGCGCACTAGGGCCGCGGGCAACGGCTGCTCCAGCGTAGCCGCCATCGCCGCGGCCAAGGCCGCGACATCGCCCACCGGCACCAGGGGTCCGTAGCGCCCCCCATCCAGCAGTTCAGCCGGTCCGCTGGGGCAGTCGGTGGCGACCACCGGCACCCCTAAGGCCATCGCCTCGGTCAGCACGTTCGGCGACCCCTCCCAGGCGGAGGACAAGACAAACAGGTCGGCTCGGGCCAGGAAGGGATAGGGGTTGGCCTGGAAACCGACCAGGTCCACCTGCCCCGTGAGCCCCAGTTCGGCAATCAAGGCCGTCAGGCCGGCGCGGGCGTTGCCTTCGCCCAGGATCAGGAGCCGGCAGTTGCGCTGTGAACGCACCCGGGCGAAGGCGCGGATCAGGGTCGGGAAGTCCTTTTGGCGCTGCAAGCGGCCGGCGGCGCAGATCACCGGCACTCGCGTGTCCAGGGCGGTGTCGTTCAGCCAGGGGTGCGGGCAGGGCTCTGCGGCCTGGGCCGCCAGTTCGGGGGTGATGACCGGGTTGCGGATGACCGCGATGGACGGGCGCGCCAGCCGGGCGATGCGGGCGGTGTCGTCCGCCACGCCCCCGGAGACCGCGATGATCCGCTCGATGCGCGGATACAGCAGCCGGATCGGGGCATAGCGCAGCCAACGGGAGACCGCAGCGCGCCCCGCCATGGCGGTGGATAGATTGGTCCCGAGCCGCAGCGCAATGGGGGTGTCGGTGCCCGCCAGGGCGCGGGCCAGCACCGCGGTGCGTCCGGCCCGGTCCTTGGCGGCCAGCAGCGCCGCGGGCCGGCGTGCGCGCAGGTAGCGGGCCAGTGCCGGGGCGGCGAGCAGCGTGTGGTTGGTGGGGAGTTGGATGCACTCCACCGACTCCGGCAGACGGGTCAGGTGCGGACTCTCCGCCCGCACCAGCACCAGGTCCACCGGCTGCCCCAGGTCCACAAAGCCGCGGATCAGGTTGATCAGCATCCGCTCCACCCCGCCGGTCCCGGAGAAAGAGGCAAAAACGGCGAGTGGCCCGCGGGCAGTGGACATGGGTATCTTCGAGGCGTGGACGGGACGGATGGCGATGATCCCAAGAAAGACGGGGTGTCGGCAAATGGACGCCGCCTGATGGTCAGTGTCCGGGATCAGCGACTCTCCAGCACGCCACGCGATGCCCAGCGGCAGTTTCAATCGGCACGGGTGGGCGGTTGCACTGCCCGTCGCACAACGGGCAGCGGGCGGAATAGACGCAGCCCAGGCCCTCGCCTTCGCCAACTGGCGGCGTCCAGTCGGACACCGGCCATTTGCAATCCAGGCGCGGCGTCGCAGCCACCAGCATTCTGGTATACGGATGTTGCGGATTCTCGAACACCGCTTCGGCCGGCCCCGCCTCGACCATGCAGCCCCGATACAGGACGATCACCCGATCACTTAAGTAATTGGCGAGCCCCAGGTCGTGCGTGATGAACAGGATCGCCATCCCCCGCGCCTTGAGATCGGCCAGCAGGTTGAGAACATCCACCCGCGTGGAGGCGTCGAGCATGCTGATGATCTCATCGGCGACCAGCAACTGGACATCCAGCAACAGCGCACGCGCGATCAGCAGCCGCTGCAGTTGCCCGCCGCTCAGTTGATGGGGGAATTTGTCCCGAACCTGTTGGGGGTTCAGGCCCACCGCCTGGAGCGCCCCGTCGAGGCGCCGGTTCCAGTCTCCGGTTTCGACCCGCGGGAAAAACTCGGCCCTCAGCGTCCTGAAGATGCGGTCCGCCTTGAAGATCGGATTGTAGGCGCTGAAGGGGTCCTGAAAGACACCCTGGACCCGGCGCCAATAGTCCTTGCGGTCGCCTTGGCGCAGATCGGAAAGGGCGATACCGTCGAAGCGGATACTCCCGGTGCTGACCGGCAGCAGGTTCAGCACCATCCTGCCGACGGTGCTCTTGCCGCTGCCGCTTTCGCCGATCAGTGCGACCACCTCGCCCGGGGCCAGCGCGAAGCTGAGCTCACTGACCGCACGCACCTGCCCGCCGCCGAAGGTCCCGACGCGATACACCTTGCTGACTCGCTCGAGACTCAGCATGGTTGCTGCCAGCACGCAACCTGGTGCCCGGCGGCGACCTCGCGCAACGGTGGCTCTTCGCCGCACTGATCCGACACAGCTGGACAGCGCGCTCGAAAGCGGCAGCCCAGTGGCGGATTCAGCAACGACGGGGGCTGGCCGGGAATGCCCTTGAGCCTGCACCGCGCGTGCCTGGCCCCAATTTCCGGCAGGGACGAGATCAGCAGACGGGTATAGGGATGCCGCGGGGCACGGATGATGACGTCGGCAGACGCCTTTTCGACCAACTTGCCCGCATACATCACCGCGATGGTATCGGCAATCTGGTAGAGTACCGCCAGGTCGTGGGTGATCACCAGCATGCTCTTGACGAGCCCCCGGTCGCGAAACTCGGCCAGCAGTTGAGCGACCGCCCGCTGGATCGAGACGTCCAGGGCCGAGGTCACCTCATCGGCTACCAGCAGCGACGGGTTGAGCAGGGTGGAGAGCACCAGGACCATCCGCTGCCGCATACCGCCCGACAACTCAAAGGGATACATCGCGAGCACCGCCGCAGGCAGCCGGACCAGATCCAGCCTGCGCTCCAGTTCCGGCAGCAGTTCCAGGTAGCGCAGTTTCCGGGCCGCCAGCAGTTCCGCAATCATCCCGCCGATCCGGCGCCTGGGGTTCAGGGCGCTCATCGCGAACTGCGGCACGATGGATACCCCCTTCCAGCCGAAGCGCCGCATCGCGTCGGGGTCCCCGAGCGGCAGTTCCTCCCCGTCCAGCACCGCCCGGCCGCTGACCAGGCGCCGGGGAGGGCTCAGCCGAACGAGACTATAGCCAAGCGTCGTCTTGCCGCAGCCCGACTCCCCCGCCAGACCCATGATCTCACCATCGGCAATGCTGAAGCTCACGCCGTCGAGCGCCCGCACCTCACCGTGCAGGGTTTGATAATAGACCCGCAGCTCCTGGACACTCAGGCTCATGACCGCTCCCGCAGCCGTGGGTTGAAGACGTCATCCAGCCCCACGTTCATCACATAGAGTGCACCCACGATGGCGGTGATGGCGAGGCCCGGCGGGATGAACCACCACCAGGCACCGAGCGGCAGCGCACCCCAGAGCACCGCGGTCTGCATCATGAGCCCCAGTGACTGCGCATTGGTCGGGCCAAGGCCGATGAAGTCCAGCGTCGCGGCCATGAGAATCGCCCCACCGAACTGCAGGATGAAGGTCATGACCAGATAGGACAGCATGTTCGGGGCGATCTCGGTGAAGACGATCTTGAGGGGACGCATGCCGCTCAGGCGGGCCAGGTCGACGAAGTCCCTGGTGCGCAACGAGAAGGTCTGCGCGCGAATGGCTCGGGCGGCCCAGGGCCACGCGGTCAGGCCGATGAAGAGGCATTCCATCAGCACGCTACGCACCTGCAGATAGGCTGCCGCGATCAGCAGCACGGCAAAGGTCGGGATCACCAGCACCACGTTGGTGAGGACGTTGAGCACCTCGTCCACCAGGCCGCCGCGATAACCCGCCATGAATCCGATCAGCATGCCGATGAGGGTGGCCATGCCGCCACCGAGCAGGCCCACCAGAAAGGCCGCCCGCAGCCCCAGGACGAACTGGGTATAGACATCCTGCCCAAAGCACGTCGTTCCCAACCAGTAGGTTGCGGAAGGCGCCTCGGCGCCCAACGGATTGAGGTAGGCCAGTGGCGGATAGTGCGTCAGCAGCGGCCCCAACAGCGCGACCCCCAGGAAGAACAGGACCAGCGCCAGGCCGAAGCGCAGCTTGCCATTGCGCCAGGCGAAATAGAGAAATTCACGTCCCGGCACGCTTGGCGTCATGCCGGTTCACCGGTCATGCCGCGACGGGTGCGCGGGTCGAGTACAACATAGGCGATGTCGACGATGAAATTGCCGAGCAACACGCCGATGATGATGAACAGGAAGCAGCCCTGAATGAGGAAGTAATCCTGACGCTGGATGGCCGCCAGCAGCAGCGAGCCGATGCCGGGGTAGGAGAACACGACCTCCGTGACCAGGGCACCGGCCACCACCACCCCGAGCGCGAGTGCCAAACCGGTAATCTGGGGCAGCATGGCGTTGCCGAAGGCGTGTTTTCTCACCAGCCGCTGGGGCGCACCCAGCGCCTCCAGATAACGGGCATAGTCCGCCTCCAGTTCGTAGATGATCAGATTGCGCATGCCGATCGCCTGACCGCCGAACCCCACCAGGAAGAGCGACAGAAAGGGCAGGAACCAGTGCTGGAGCAGACTTAAGCCAAAGGCCGCCGACCAAGCGGGATGCAGCGAGAAGGCATAGGCGCCGGCAATCGGTAAGATGCCGAGCACTAGACCTAAGTACCAGGCCAGCAGGATGGCGAGCCACATATAGGGCATGGCGGTGAAAAGATAGGCCACGGGCGACACCACATTGTCCAGCCAGCGGTTGCGCGCCGCCAGGGCGCCGAACCGGTTCCCGGCGAACCAGCTGAGCAGGATGGCCGGAACGAGCAGCAGGATGTCATAGGGAAGCGCTCGCGCGATGACCTGCGTCACCGGCGTGGGGAACAGATAGAGGCTGATCCCTAAGTCGCCCTGGAGCAGGCGGCCCCAGAAATTGAGATATTGACGCCACAGCGGCAGGTCCAGGCCGAAGACATGGGCGTAATAGTCGTGCATGACCTGCGCGGCATTGGTGTTGACCGAGACCCGCGCCAGCATATTCGCAATCGGATCGCCTGGCATGAAGCGCGGAATCAGCCAATCGATCGTCACCGCCAGCACAAAGGTCAAGGCGTAGATCAGTAACTTTCTGGCGAAATAGCGCGGCATTCGACCTCCATCCCAGCCGTGATCATTAGTCCCCCCCTCGTAACACCGCTCCAGCGGTGTCACGCATGTGTTGGGCGCTGTGCGCCCCGAGGCCTGCGCCCGGACTTGGGATCATTGATTGGGTTTCAGATTGATCAGGGTCTGCAGTCCACCCAACTGCCAGAAGCCCGACCAGATGGTGGGCAGCGTCTTGGGCGTACCGGCGGCGGCGGTCGGCCAGTTCGTCCAGGCCGAATCGCGCCACTGCGCCCACAGACCGTTATACCACAGTGGAATCATCGGGAGCTCTGTCAGCATGAGCGTCTGAATGCGCGCGGTGGCGACCTTGATCCCGAGTTCGTCGGCAGCAGGCAATCGCGCGAGCGCGTCGACCAGTTCGAATATCCGGGGGCTGTCATAGCGGCCGAAGTTTCCTGATTGCATCTGCGCCCGCAACGGATGGTTGAACAATTGGCTATACAGGGTCCAGGGGGTGAGGCTCAGGGGCGCGGCACTATTCAAGGTCATATCGAAGGTGCCGCCTTCCAGCGCCGTGTTCCAGGCGCCATAGTCCGGCGCCGCCGTCCTGACATCGATGCCGGCGGCCTGGGCGCTGGACGCGATGACGCCGATGGCCGCCATCCAATCGGTCCAGCCGTTGGGACAGGTGGCCTCAAGCGCGATCCGTGCGCCGTCCGGGGCCTCGACGAAGCCATCGCCGTCGCGGTCCCGGTAGCCGGCTGCGGCAAGCAATTGCCTCGCCCGGCCTGGATCATAGGTGTAGCCCAGGCGCATGAGCACCTCGTGATCGTCATACCTGCTCAAGCTGGGCAACAGACCACCGGAGCTAGCCGCGACGACCAGACCGCCATAGGCGCGGTTGACGATGGTTGGAACATCAATGGCGAAGGCCAGCGCGCGCCGGAACGCCGAGTCTGCCAGCGGTCCTTTCCTGGTATTGAGGTACAACACTGTCGTGTCGGCCGGGATCATGTAGGGTGGCCCGGGAGAATAGGTCTTGATCTGGCCCCGTCTGACCAGTTCGGGCACCCCCGGAAGGAAATTGTTGCTGAGGTCCAGTTCCCCCCGGATCATTAGCCCCAGCGCCACGTTGTTGCCGGTGGTGCGGATATCAACCAGATACTTGGGTGCCGGCCAGCCGAATACGCCGATGCCCCACCACTGATCATTGCGCTGCCAGACGTTGCGATCCTCGGCATGCGACAGATAGCGATAGGCGCCGGAACCGATCGGCCGCTCGTTGGCGCCGGTGGTGATCTCCTGCTCGGAGCGGTCCCGCCAGAGGTGCTCCGGCACGATCGGGAGGTTGTAAAGGTTGCTGGCGAAGTCCTGGTAGAGCGGGTCTTTGAACGTCAGCACCAGGCGGCGATCGTCGGGGGCCGTGATGCCGGTCAGATAGGACCACATGGGCGCGAACCAGAGCGCCGGGTATTTGCGCCCGAGTTCAAAGGTGAATCTGACATCGGCGACGGTCAGCGGCTGGCCGTCGCTCCAGGTGAGCCCCTCGCGCAGCTTCAACTCATAGGTATTGGCATCGCGCCAGGTCCCCGCCTCCGCCAACCAGGGAATCAGCTCGCCCTTCTGCGGGTCATAGCCGAACAGGAATTCGTACAGGTTGCCGATGGTGCCGGTCGCGTTGGCCAGGCCACCCGGCTGGAACGGATTCCAGCTTGATGCGGGGCCCCAGGAGGCACCGGTCACATAGAGTGTCTCGCGGCGATCGAAAATGAGAGGCGCGGACGCTGGGCCTAGCTGCCCCCCGGCAGTGACGTTGGCCGCAGACGGGGATGACTCGTCCGGCCCGCAGGCCGACAAGCCGAGACTCAACACCAGAGCCGTCGCGGGCACCAGGGACCGGGCCGATTTCATGGTTTGGCAGGTCGCATGTTCATTCCTGCTCAGATTCCGCCGCAGGCGCAATCTGCCGATCATATAACTGCGCCAACGGTACCTCACAACCGATCGACGGCAGCACCATGCTGGCGTCTATTTCCGCCGCTGCAGAATAAAGCCAGAACCCGTTTGGCTGGCGTTGGAACAATTGGATCAGCGGATAGGCGGACGAGACCAGCACAAAGTCTTGCAGAGAATCCAGGTGCTTGCGGTAGCGCTGGAATTTCTCGCCGCGGTCGAACGACTCGGTGCCGGGCGACAGCATTTCTACAATCAGCGTGGGGTTTAGCAGCACGTCGCGCCGCTCGTCGTGGAATTTAGGCTCGCCGCAGACTACGGTGACATCGGGATAGGAGAACAGGCCGCGCATCTGACCGGGTGAGTAGTCACCACTCAGCACCTTCATATTCGGGGATAGCCCCCGACAAGGTGTACCCATCAATTGGCTGCCCAAGATAGCCGCGAGATTGAAGCAGAGCATACTTCGCTCCAAACTCTCCCCGGCCATGGCGTAAACCAGCCCGTCGAAATACTCATGGCGGACAGCTTCCCGACGCTCAAAGTCCAGGTAGTCGTCGAGACTCAAGAGCGACGTGGTCTGCGGCAGGCCCATGGGATCTACCCCAAGAAATGAATGATAAAGCCCGTGGGATGGACGGGCGGGACGGCCTTGACATAATCCGGCCACCGGTGCCCCCGACGCACAGCGCCTGACACATGCGCGACACCGCTGAAGCGGTGTCACGAGCGCGTAGGGCGGAACCGCTACGCGTTCCGCCCTACGCGGGTTAGCCTCAATCCTCGTCGGGCGCGTCCTTGATGGCGTCCATCATCGTCTTCTTGCCGTTCTTGGCACAGTACTGACCCAAGTGCTTAGCAAGCTTCTCAATCCATTTTTGGTTCGTATTGGCGGCATCGCGATCACGGCTGATGTAGCCGTCAATCCAGAAGAGCATCACGTTCTTGCTCGTCGTATCCTTAGCCAGAAACTCACGGCAGGTGAGGGTCTCGAAGTCAATGTCCAGATCGGGTTCAGCGGCGGATTCAGCGGCCGTCTCAGCGGACTTAACTGCTGACTTAGCGGTGGACTTGGTGGCCGGTTCAGGCGGCGCTTTAGCGGCAGGTTCAGCGGCGGTCTTAGCGGCAGGTTCTGGGGAGGGCTTGGCGGCAGGCTCAGGAGCGGATTTAGCCGCAGGTTCAGCGGCGGACTTAGCATCAGCCTTAACGTCGGATTTCGCGGCAGGTTCAGCGGCAGGCGCAGCCGCAGACTTAGCAGCAGGTTCAGCGGCCGGCTCAGCGGCGACGGGGGCGCAGAACAGGACAGCGGCGGCCATCAGAAAAAAGGGGCTTTTCACGGTAGACTCCTGGATTGATTCATCAGAAAGTGACGGGCGAAACCCACTCACACATGCAGCCATGCGTGATCGAGTGAGCCCCGAAGTGTGGGCGCTAAGGGCGCGAGGCAAGGCGGTGAATCACATGAGTTTGCAGCGGTATGGATACCCAAGTGTACATGCGCCAAAATGCTCCACCGCAAACGGGCTCCTGGTACTGTAGCCGAATTCATCGGTGGCTATTGAAACCGTCAGGCGGATACCCAATGGGCGATCCGCCATTGCACCAGCCGGCGAAACCACTGCTGTGCGCTGCGCCCGACGCGACTTCAATCCACCCACACCCGTGCATTGCGGAAGAGCCGCAGCCAGGGCCCATCCCGCCCCCAACCGTCCGGACGCCAAGAGTGCTGCACGGCGCGGAAGACCCGCTCCGGATGCGGCATCATGATCGTGACCCGCCCGTCCAGGCTGGTGAGGCCGGCGATCCCCTCCGGGGATCCGTTGGGATTGGCCGGATAGAGCGCGGCCACCCGCCCGTCGTTCTCCAGATAGCGCACCGCCACACTGCGCCCGGCGGCTGCCAGGTGGGCGGCGTCGTGGAACTCCGCCCTCCCCTCCCCATGGGCGACGGCGATGGGCATCCGCGAGCCGGCCATGCCGGCCAACAGGATACTGGAGGTCGGCAACACCTCCACCAGCAGGGTACGCGCCTCGAACTGCTCAGAGCGGTTGCGCACGAAGCGCGGCCAGTGGCCGGTGCCCGGGATCAGCTCGTGCAGGTTGGAGAGCATCTGACAGCCGTTGCAGACGCCCAGGGTGAAGGTGTCGGCGCGCTCAAAGAACGCCTGGAACTGGTTGCGCGCCCGCGGGTTGTAGAGGATGGTCTTGGCCCAACCCTCGCCGGCCCCCAGCACGTCGCCGTAGGAGAATCCACCGCAGGCCGCGAGTCCCCGGAAGCGCACCAAGTCCACCCGCCCGGCGATGACGTCGGACAGGTGCACGTCCACACACTCGAACCCGGCGGCATGGAAGGCCGCAGCCATCTCCAGTTGGCCGTTGACGCCCTGATCGCGCAGGATGGCGATGGCCGGCCGGGCGCCACTCGCCACATAGGGGAAGCTGAGGTCGTCCTCCGGGTCGAAGCTCAAGGCGGCGCTTAAGCCCGGATCATCGGCAGCGATGCGCTCATAGGCCTCGTCGGCGCAGTCCGGGTGGTCGCGCAGGGACTGCATCCGGAAACTGGTCTCGGACCAGACCGCCTGGAGTGCGGCGCGACTACCGCACCAGATCACCTCGCCATGCCGCCGCAGCCGGATCTCACCGCCCTCGTCCAGGGTGCCGATGACCGGGCTGAAGTCCCCCAACCCATGCTGCTCAAGGATCTGGAGCACCTCATCGGTG
>CAILVI010000266.1 GCA_903837595.1 uncultured Thiodictyon sp. | reverse complement strand
GAGGGTGACGGGCATCGTGATGACGGTGGAGTCCGAGTTGGCGGTGTAGTCACCGGCAAAATCGCTGGACCCGGACGGCATGCCGATCAAGGGGACTCGCACCGTGTCGCCCTTGTCGGATGGCTGCGGGCCGAAGTTGGTCGAGAACGACGTGACGGGCATCAGGTTCGCGGTGAAGGGCATGAGCGCCTTCTGGGCTACCTTGATGTCTTTGAGGTTGGTGAGGGTGTTGGACATGGCGGTGTGTTAGGCTTGGTGTTTGAGAATGATGGCTTGTTGTTCCGGGGTGAGCTTGCGCCAGAAGACGGTTTGCGCGGACGGATCGGTGATGGTGGCAAACTGCGCGTGGAGTTCGGCGGCCTGGGTGGCATCACCGAGCGGGGTGACGCGGGCGGGCAGCGTGGTGCCGGTGGAGGCGACTACACGAGCCACCTCGGTCTGGACGCGGGTGTCGAAATCGGCCTGCGACGCCTGGAGTCCGGAGATGCGGGTTTGCAGCGTGGTGGTTTCGGTCTTGGCCCCGTCGCGTTCGGCGCGGAGCGTTTCGAGGTCGGCAGTGAGCAATCCAACTTCGCCGCGCAGCGAATCAAGATTGGTGGATGCCTCGGCCAACAGGTCGGCCTGGGCTTTGAAATCCCGCTGGAGGGTATCAACCTGGGTGCGGGCTTCGGCTAGCAAGTCTTCGGGGGATGCGTTCATCGCACTGGATTGCGTGTCAACCGCCGCGTGATAAACCCGCAGACGACGCATGGCTTCGGCGCGGTCGGGCACCATGCCCGCCAGATTGACCCGTTGGGCCTGCCGCCCGCTGAACGTCTGGCCTTCCATGGCGTCGGCCGGGATTGCGCGACCCCGCGCCAGCACGGCGGCATGAAATTCCTGTGCGATTTCCGCCAAGTTGGAGCGGATCAAATTCCGCTGGTCGTCGGTCAGGGGCGTGCCCGGGGCACCCATCGCCTTGTATTTTCCAACGGAGAACACCTCCACCTTGATCCCTTCGGCATCGAGCGCGGCGGTGTCGTCGATCACGGCTTGTACCACGCCGATTGAACCGACTTGGGCTGATGGTGTGGCATAGACGGCGCGGGCTTGGGATGCGACCCAGTAGGCAGCCGATGCCATCAAGCCGGAAGAGAACGCATAGACCGGCTTGCGCTCATTGACGGACTTGACGGTCGCCGCCAGTTCGGGCGTGCCGGCCACGGTGCCACCGGGTGAGTCGATTTCCAAAAGCACGGCCTTGATGTCGTCACGCGCACCAGCCTCCCGAATGGCGTCGCCGATCATGTTGGAATCGGCGGCACGGAAAAGCACGCGGGCGAAAATGTCGGGCTTGCGCATCATCGGCCCGTCGATGGCAATCACGCCGATGCCATCCTCGACACTCAGGAGCGGGTTGGATTGGCCGGGTTGTGGCAGAGCGGCGCCGCGATCAAGGAACGAACGGGATGCAGCCGCCATCGAGCGCAGGGCTTCGGGCTGGATCAGCCAATCAAGATTTTGCAGGAACACCGGATTCACGCACCGGCGGCGGTGTCAACGCTGGCACCTGCAAACTTGAGGAACCCGTCGGCTTCCACAGCATCTCCACCGGCACGCCATACTTGGCGGCGGTGTCGAGAATCAGCTTCGCATCGCTGGCGCGGCGTTCGATTTCCTCACCAAAATCGGCACCCAACTCCTGAAAGTGATCTGACAGGGTTTTGAGCCCCATCTCCACGTCGGCGCGGTTCTGTTGGGCTTCGCGGCCCGCGTCCACGGTCACACGGCGGGGCGGAACGGAACTGATCTTCCACCACCCGGCGATGGGCGGCAGCAATCCCCGGCTGATGGCAT
>CAILVI010000265.1 GCA_903837595.1 uncultured Thiodictyon sp. | reverse complement strand
TGATATGTCGCGCCCCTTCGGGGCTAATGCCTGGCGGCCGTCCGGAACGCACGCGCCGATTCCCTTCCCGCTTTCATCGTGCTGTAATCGCCCGACTCGGATCGACCGCTGTCCCCTTAAGCCAACCAAGGACCGAATCGCCATGGCCGCCCCCGAACTCATATTGCGCTTCCCCGGCCCCACCCAGGTCAGTGTCGCCTATGACGGCAACGACTCCGGCCAGTTCGCATTCGCCAATCCGGTCACTGAGAAGGACCGCAACGACATCCGCTGGTATGTCGAGACCTACGGCGCCCAATCGCTGGCCGACCCGGACGACGAGGAGGCGCGGCGTATCCAGGCCCGGCTGCCGGAGATCGGCAAGGCCCTGTTCAACGCCGTCTTCGCCGACAACCGCGCCGCCGGGCGGCTGTTCGACCGCTATCAGGACGCCGATGGCGAGCACCGTGTACTCACCATCGACACCGAGAGCGCCGCCATCCTCTCGCTACCCTGGGAACTGCTGCACGACCCCACCGGCGTCTACCTCTTCCGCGAGCGTCCACACATCAGCGTGCGCCGACGCATCTCCGGGGCCACCGGCGGGCGCAACCCCTTTGTGCTCAAGCCCAAAGGCCAACTGCACCTGCTCTTCGTCGTCAGCCGCCCCGCGGACGCCGGCTTCATCGACCCCCGCACCGACCCTCGCGCCGTGCTCGATGCGCTGGAGACCCAGGCCCCCGGCCGCGTCACCTGGGAGTTCCTGCGCCCCGCCACCCTCAACGCCCTGCACGAGCGCCTCACCGACGACACCAGGCCCCCGGTCGACATCCTCCATTTCGACGGCCACGGCGTCTTCCACCAGGTCTCGGAGAAGGACGCCGAGCAGGACCCCGGCCGCTTCGGCCGCTCCATCGGCAGCGAGATCCAGCGCGAACGCCAGGCGCGCGGCGATCCCCAGTCCGACGCCCCGGTCGGCATCGGCTTTCTGCTCTTTGAGCGAGACGACGGCGAGGGCCACCTGATCTCCGCCCAGGACCTGGGCGAGAACCTGTTCCGCGCCAGGGTCGGCCTGGTAGTCCTCTCCGCCTGCCAGACCGCTGCCCTGGACCAGGAGGGCGACCCCATGGCCTCCGTCGCCGGGCGGCTCACCGCCACCGGCATCCCGGCGATACTCGCCATGACCCACTCGGTGCTGGTGGCCACCACCACGGCACTCTTCGGCAACTTCTAAAAGAGCCTGGCCCGCGGTCGGGGCATCGCCAGCGCGCTCGACGACGCCCGCGCCTGGCTCGCCAACAACCCGGAGAAGTTCGAGGTGCGGCGCGGCGACCGGCGCCGGATGCTCGAACTCCAGGACTGGTTCCTGCCGGCCCTGTTCCATGCCGGCGCCGACGCCCCGCTCCTGACCGGGGAGGTCGCGCCCGCCGCCCCGCCGCTCACCCACAACCTGCGCCCCGCCCACTTTTCGCCCGCGAGGCGCTCGGGAACGAGGCTGATCCGATGCAGCCAGCCATCGCGCGACCCGCGGAGAGTCTCCAAGGGCTGAGTCACAGGCGCGACTGCACGTCGCGTGGCATATACTGATCACGCAGCCTCCTACCCGAGCGGTGCCTGCGCCGGCTGGTGGTGTTCTCTTTCACCCCCGCTCCTGACGCATCAACTATCTAATGATCTTGCTCACCCGACTATACATCTATCGCGCTTCACAGCAGCGCAGTCCGGCGGAAGACTTCCTCACCGAAGCCTTCGTAGAATGGCTACGGCTTGCCGGAAAGGCTGGCTTGATGGCGCAGGCGTTGAAGGATCTGTTACGTTTACCGCCTGCGCAGTGTCTGCCACCGGGCGATGATGGCAGTACGATTCGCTGGAGCTCGCAACATGTGATTGGTCCCGGCTTCAGGGGTTCGGGAAAACGGCCGGATATTGTCGGTCAGGCCGACAATTTCTTTCTAGTCATCGAGAACAAGATCGGTGCATGTTTCACGCAATACGACGATGATGAGGGCAGCGTCACTCAGCTTGAGTTGTACGCTGATTACCAGCGCCTGCAACAGGTCAACTGCGGCGGCGTTGTGCTGTTGACCCACCACACCGACGCCCCTGCCGGCTGGGCCGAGCCGGTGGTAACATGGAGCGCGATACATCACTGGTTGTCGAGACTCCTGCCCGAGCTGGCGTCCGGAGCTAGTGGCTCCGTGGCCGTACTGAATTACTGGACACAGCATCTCATTGCTTTCATTGAGGAGAACGGAATGAGCGGAACACGCATCGCGCTTAGCGACATCATCGCATTGCCCGCCTTTGAGCGTCTACGCGCGGGAATGAGAGGACTTGGCATACTGGCACGGAAGGAACTGACCAGGCGGGCGGGCGGACAAGTCTTCCGAGGTCTTAGTGTCCCTCGGGGTTGGACCTCCGGCTGGTTCAACGAGCCGCTATTCTTCGGTGTAATCATGACGCCGGAGGGGGTCAAAGCGGATGATGCTGACTTTGTACTGTGGTGCGGGGTGCTCGCGTCGAAGGCTTACGAGATCACTCCCCACACCCAAGGTATCCCCGAGTTGTCAGTGGGCTTAGGCGCTTGGACGAAGTGCCTAATGAATGACAACAGGGCCATGGGGTTGAAGGTAGAACTTCCCGAGATATTTGCGGCAACCACGCCGAACATGACGTGGAGCATCGACTGGAAGCCCCGAGAGTCGAATGCTGAGAATGGATTATTTGTGGTGCAGGCACGACTTTCGTTAATCGAACTGTATCAGCAGGCGGGAGATGATTTCTGGGATGACCCTGCAATTTCCTTTTTCAGCAAGGCGTGCGACGCACTCCTCTCTCTACCGGACGACAAGTGGAAAATGATAGAGAGTTTAGTGGGTTGAAGTTACAGGCAACTTACGAACGTGCTGGCGACGGCCGGAAATATGAAAATGAGCATCTATCTCGAGACCTCGATTCCCAGCTACCTGACCGCCAGGCCGACCAGGGATATCAGGGCCGCCGCTTGGCAACAGATTACCGGGCAGTGGTGGGACGAGGCGCGCGCGGGTTATGATCTCTTCACCTCGGAGTTGGTGATTGTCGAGGCATCGGGCGGAAACCCGGAGGCGGCTGCGCGACGACTGGACGCGCTCCGCGGGATCGCGGAGCTTCCGATCGACGAAGAGACTCAGGTGCTTGCCGCCCAGTTGATCGCGAACGGTGGTATTCCCGCGTCCGCGGAGGCGGATGCCCTGCATATCGCCGTGGCCGCCGTGCATCGCATCGACTACTTGCTCACATGGAATTGCCGACACATAGACAATGCAACCAAGAAGCCGATCATTCGGGCTATTTGCAGCCGCCTCGGTTATTCATGTCCGGAAATTTGCACACCGATGGAACTGCTGACGGAGGGTGACGACGATGTACCAAGATGAAATCATCGCGGAGGTTTGGCGCAATCGGGATGCCTATGCCGCCCGGCACCATCACAGCCTCGCCGAGATGGTGTCCGATCTTCGGGCCAGACAGGGCAGGCCGGACTGCAAACTGGTCGATCGCCGGGATCAAGTGAGACACGCCCACCCCAGCACCCCGGACGCCCGCCTGTCCGACGCGCAGCCCGCCGAATGAGACCCTTCCACCTCCTGATCCAACCCACCCTGGACGGCACCCGGGTCAACTGCCAATGGTTCGGCCAGTCCGCCCTGCGTCCCGAGGGCGCGATGACCTTGTCTTATGCGCCGCAGGCCGCGCTGGCGGTGGTGCCGAACCACTTCACCATCGACTTCGCCCCACTGCTGGCCGAGGTCGGCGCCCAACTGATCGCCGGCGCCGCGGGCCTCGCGGAGACGGACGACCTGCTGCCCCTGCGCGACCTGCTGGGGCCGGACGGTCTCGCGGGGCTGTGTTCGGCCATCTATCCCTTCCTCTGGCGGGCGTCGCGCACCGTCCCGACCACCCTCAGGCGCGCCCCCGGCGTCCACGCCTGGGCCGACCCGGACCGGCGCCTGGTGCGGGTCTGGTTCGCCACCAATCGCCGACCCGACCCGACCGCCGATCCGCTGCGGCCCTTCAGCGACCAGGCCTCCGCCGATGGGCTGAGCTACGGCCTGTGCCGGGTCTTGGTTCCCCGCAGTCACCGGCCCGGCTCCACCGGCACCCCTTGGTGGCGGCGCCTGATCCGGCTGGAGGCGGATGACACCCTCAAGGTCCGCGCCACGCTGTCCCTGCCCGAGTCCACCTTCTGGGATCAGCTGGCCGGGCGGCTCGCGACCGAGTGGCGCCCGGGCGAACGCAACGCCTTCGTGCTCATCCACGGCTTCAACGTGAGCTTCGTGGAGGCGGCGATCCGCGCTGCCCAGATCGGCTACGACCTCAAGCTGCCGGGTGAGATGGCCTTCTACAGTTGGCCCTCGCGCGGCGGCGTCCTGGACTATGCGGCCGACGAGGCGACCATCACCGCCAGCGTCGGCCCGCTCGCCCAGTTTCTTGAGGACCTGTGCGCGCGCTCCGGGGCCGAGCGCGTACATCTCTTCGTCCACAGCATGGGCAATCGCGGCTTCCTGAGCGCACTGGAGCGGCTGGCGGCCCGGCAGCACCCGCCACTGCGCCTGGGCCAGGTCTTCTTCTGCGCCCCGGACGAGGATGTGCGCACCTTTGCGGGCAAGACCCGGCTCTTTCCCCAGGCGTGCGAGAACCGCACCCTGCTTGGTGGCCCTGTCGCGCTGGCAGCACCAGCACGACCGCGTGGGCATCGTCCCGCCGCTGTATCCCTACGAGGGCATCGAGACCATCGCGGTGACCGGCTTCGGCCTGCTTGACCTGGGTCATGGCTATTTTGCCGCCGCCGAGCCGGTGATCCTGGATCTGCGCGAGGCCATCGAGAGCCGCCGCCCCGCCGCGGAGCGCCGGGTTCCGCGGGTGGCGGAGGGGCATTTCGTGATCGATGTGCGGGCTCCGGCAACCCGGTGACTTCGTCGCGGCCTGGGGGCCGCTCCTACGCG
>CAILVI010000264.1 GCA_903837595.1 uncultured Thiodictyon sp. | reverse complement strand
ATTTGCGGCTCCGCCGCTTTGCTGACCCTGGGCTTTGTTGTTCAACCGCTTCGCGGTCAGTTGGATTAACTCATTGTTTCGCCCCTTCAGGGCTACTGTGCTGAATCGAAACCGTACCCAGCGCGTCGCGTCGCGGCTACCACCGCTACGCTCTGCCCTGGGCTGATATGTTGCGCCCCTTCGGGGCTTGAGCAGGCGCAAGATTAGGCAGAATAAGAGACTAGTATACAAGGGTAAGCCCCAGGGATATCCTGGGGCTTAACAATGATCAATCTCCGCAAACGATCAACCCGCAGGACTACTCCTCGGCGATCCGCCGCAGCTTCGGGATATCCAGCCGGAAGCGGTTGGGCACAGTCTCCACCAATAACCCCTGCCGCCTGAACTCGGCGACGGTCCGACTGGTGGTCTCAGTGGTGACACCGATCATGGCACCCATGTCCTCCCGACCGAACAGGTGACACTCGCTGTTTTCCTGATCGCACACGCCGCTGCGAACCAGGCGCAGCAGCAGCCGCGCCACCCGCTGCCGGGCCGATCCGGTCGAGAGCTCCGTCAGCCAGGCGTCCGCCGCAGTCAGTGCGCGCTGCCAGCGGGCCATCAGTTCCCGGTGCAGGACCGGGTTGTCGGCGCCCAGATCGAGCACCATGCGGGCCGGAAAGCGGCACACCTCGGTGACCTGCAGGGCCACTGCATCGTGTTGATAACGCTCACCGAGGATCGCCTCCAGCCCCAACACATCACTCCTGCACGCGAGCCGAACGATGCGCTGGCTACCGTCGGGTAGCGACTGAATCAGTTTGCAGGCGCCGCTGCGCACGGTAAACATGAAGTCACCGCTGTCCCCGGCGTGATACAGGGTCTTGCCCGGCCTCAGCGTAAACTGGTCGATCGGGTCGTGGATGCGCTCGAAGTCGCGCTCCGCGAGCCCCGCAAACAGCACCGTGTCGCGCAACGAGCAGTTGCGGCAGTCCGCCTCGCCGGACCAGGCGTCCCGCAGTGTCACAGTCTTCACCATCACCAACAGGTGTCCTCTTTGATCAGTCGGTCGACCGGCCTGCCAGTGATCGGTCTCATTTCGTCAGGGCCATAAAGAGCTGCGGCAGCCGCTCCGGCAGTCGCTCGACCCGGTCGATGACGGTGAAGCGATTGCCGAAGCAGTCGCGGACATACTCATCGGCATGGGCGTCGAGATTGATGCAATAGGTGTAGATGCCCTGCTGGTCGAGCTCCTGCACGGCCTTATGGGTATCCTCGATCAGCAGGCGCTCGTCATCCACGTCGATGTCGTGGGGCTGGCCGTCAGTGAGGATCAGCATGAGCTTCTTCTGCGCCTGGCGCGCCTCAAGATAATGCGCGGCGTGGCGCAATGCCGCGCCCATGCGGGTGGAATAGCCCGCCTGCATCGCCGCCAGCCGCCCCTTCACCTGGTCGTCCCAGTCCTCACTATAACCCTTGATGTGCTGGTAACGGACCTCATGCCGGGTGTTGGATGAGAAGCCGGCGATGGCGAACTCATCCCCCAAGTGATCGATCGCCCAGCCGAGCAGCGCGACGGCCTCCTGACTGAGTTCCAGGATACTCTGGCTACACCCGTCCGGGACCTGATTCAGCGACTGGGACAGATCCAGCAGGAGCATGACCGCTATGTCGCGCCCGTCATGACGGTGGCTCATATTGATGCGCGGGTCGGGGGTCGCCCCACCCCGGTAGTCGATCAGTGAGCGGATGGCCACGTCCAGGTCCAACTCGCTGCCCTCCTCCTGGTAACGCAGGCGCACGTATTGCTGGGGCTTGAGCAGGTCGAGGATCTGCTTGAGACGCTTGGCCAGCATCCGGTGCTTGGCGAGCAGCGCGTCGATCAGGGCAGGGTCGCCCGCGGGGTGCAGACCCTCGTAGAGACTCACCCAGTCGGGGCGATAGGTCTTACTCTTGTAATCCCACTCCGGGTAATGGCGCGGCGGCAGGGTCTGCGCCTCCTCCGGCGGGCGCTGCTTGCGCTGAGCAAAGGTCTCCTCCTCATCGCCCTGCTCGATATAGCGCCACAGATGTCGATTGTCGTCGCGGTAGTCGACGTGCGTATCGGTGAAATAGACCTTGGGCGAGAGGTCCTGCTGGCGGCGCGTCCGGGCGATATAGGCAATCGCCAGTTCTGCGATCGCCTGGGTGCTGGACTCGCCCTGGGCCAATTCGCCATGGAAACGGGCGACAAATTCAAGCAGGTCCGGATTACAGTAGTCATGGTGCGGGTCGAGTACGGCACGCGAAAAGACCGCGAGCCGATGGCGAATGCACGACTCGCGCTCGGGGTCGCAGGCATCCTGCGCGGGCGCCGGGTGCAATGCCAGTAAGATCGCGCGCAGCCCAGGATACTGGCGCAGCGCCAGGGTCTCGACCCGGCAATCCTCGAAGATTTCCACCGCCACCCGCTGGAAGGGGCTCAGGTTGTCCGCCACCAGGGAACGGCTCCAGCGCCGGTGGGCGGCGATATGGGCCAGCAGTGCCCGGTAACGATCAAGACCGGGCACCCCCTCACGATCATCATAAACATCCGGCACCCGGACCCCCAGCGGATCGAAATAGGGCACGGGCTTGCGCAGTTCATCGAATCCTTCCGAATACGGGACCAAGGGCAACCGCTCCCGCCACAGGGCACGCAGATACAGATCGAGCCGGCGCTCATTATCAACGAACAGGGTACCGTGGCGCTCCCGCTGCAAGACGGCGCGGCTGTCCGCCGACTGCAGACTGAAATAATCACGCTGGCGGTCGGGATGATCGCCATAGTGACGCACGCCGTAATCGATCCAATTGCTTAAGCCCAGACAGGTGAGTTGACTGAGTAGATAGGGGATACGCTCCAGCAGGTCCGGGAGGCTCGGACTCGGGATGGTGGTATGAAACCCATGGATGGAACCGGTGGTCCGCCCCATGAAGTCCAGGATGATCTCGATATAACGGCCGAGCAGCTCGGCGCACGGCAGCCGGCGCGACGTCTCCGGGATACTCTGCAAGAAGGGCAGAATCGCCTTGCCATTGGGGCTGCGGGAGATGCTCCACACCGCCTGGGAGACCATGACCAGCGTCTCCTCACCCAGATCGGCGGCGACCCGCGGCATCTCCTGGAGATACACCAGGACCGGTTCGAAGCCGCGCCCGATCCGGCAGATAGCCGAGGCCCCATCCAGATAATCGTTGATCCCCGCCTCGCTCAAGAGCGCCTGCGCCTCGGCGAGACAGTCCGGAAAGACCTGATCAAGCTGGGGAAAATTGCAGCGCAGTTGCTGCCGGTAGGGCGCAAGGGCCTCAGCTGGGAGCGGGAGCGTTACAAGCATGAGACCTCCGGCGGTGTTCTCAGGGTCAAGGTGACAGGATACACCGGTCGTCCGCCGGTCAGTACGCCAGAAGTTACGCCTTTTTCACAAATTCGGACTTCAACTGCATGGCACCAATGCCCTCGATCCTGCAATCGATATTGTGATCGCCGTCGACCAGCCGCATCACCTTGACCTTGGTTCCGACCTTCACGACCGAGGACGTTCCCTTGACCTTGAGGTCTTTGATCACGGTGACCGAGTCGCCGTCATTGAGCACATTCCCAAAGGCATCGCGCACCACCAGACCTTGCTCGGCGTCCCCCGAGACGACATCGCGCGCCCACTCATGCGCGCACTCGGGACAGACATACATGGCACCATCTTCATAGGTGTGTTCAGAACCACATTCCGGACATTTCGGCAAACTGCTCATTACTTCACTCTATCAAAAAACAGGTAGGCGGCAAAAACCGCCGCGGTGAATCCGGCCAAGTCGGCGATCAGACCGCCGGCGACCGCGTAGCGGACCCGCTTGATGCCGACCGCACCAAAATAGACGGCGAGGACGTAGAACGTGGTCTCGGTGCTGCCCTGGATGATACAGGCAAGACGACCGGCGAACGAGTCGGCACCCTTGGTTTGCATCGTTTCGATCATCATGGCACGCGCACCCGAGCCGGAGAGTGGCTTCATCAGCATCGTCGGCAGACCCTCCACCCAGCGGGCATCGAACCCCGCCGCGCTGATCAGCCCAGCAGCCGCCTGCATGACCACGTCTAATGCGCCGCTGGCCCGCAACAGGCCGATCGCCACCAGCATGGCCACCAGGTATGGAATGATGGTAATGGCCGTCTGAAAACCCTCTTTCGCACCCTCGATGAAGGCCTCATAGGCGTTAATCCTTCGCCACAGGGCGCCAAGCAGAAACACCATGATGATGGCCAGCAGCAGAAAATTGCTCAGCAGCGAGGACGTCGCGGCCATCGCGGTCGCCGGCAAACCGGCGAAATAGACCGCCAGTCCACCGACCCCCAGCGTCAAGCCGGCAATCCAGGCCAACACCACCGGATCGAGACGGATGCGCTGACGCCAGGCCACAAAGGCAAAGCCGGCGAGCGTGGAGCAGTAGGTAGCCATCAGTATCGGGATGAAGACGTCGGTCGGGTCCGCCGCGCCGAGTTGCGCCCGATAGGTAAAAATCGTCACCGGCAGGAGCGTGACGCTGGAGGCATTGATCACGAGAAACAGGATCTGCGCATTGCTCGCCGTATCCTGATCCGGATTGAGCATCTGCAGCTCCTTCATCGCCTTGATGCCGATGGGTGTTGCCGCATTGTCGAGCCCGAGCATATTCGCCGCCATGTTCATGGTGATCGCGCCCAAGGCCGGGTGCCCCGGCGGCACCTGCGGAAACAGCCGGACAAAGAGCGGCGACAGCAGGCGCGCGAGGCCATCGAGAAAGCCAACCCGCTCGCCGATCTTCAGCACCCCCAACCAGAGACACATCACCCCGGTGAGTCCCAGCGCGATATCGAAGGCCAGCTTGGCATTATCGAATCCAGCCTTCATCATCCGGGCAAAGATATCCGGCTGGCCGCCGATCAAGAACTGGAACAGGCCGGCAGCAAAGGCGGTCAGCAAGAAGCCGATCCAGATCAGATTAAGCATGGCGGAACGACCGTAGGTTGGGGTGAGCATCGCGAACCCCAACGCAGTATAGTGGGCAGCCGAAGAGTTGAGGTTCCTTCGTCACCCCAATCTACACCACATCATCAGGCGGCCTTTTTCTTTGAAATGCCCTGATCCAACTCAAGCGTATAAGACAGGATCGTGTCGAGATTGAGCCGATCCGATGCTCTAAGTATCTCTATACCGCAAATCTTTCCGTCCGCTGTGGTATCGAGATTGACGCCTTCTGCGATTTCGATGACTCCATCCGGCGCTTGATCGCCGAGACTCAAGTACAAGGCATCAACTTCATCGTCATAATGTACTTTCATGTCACAGCCCCTTCTTGAGCGGGTAATTCGTGATGACTGTAATAACCTCACCCGCACGAGAGGCAACAATCTTCAGTGGATACTTGAAGCCGAGCACTTCGCTGATGATCTCATGCTCCCCATCAGGGACATTTGCATCAGCGACCATTTTCTCCACAACGGCTTGCGGAATGTTGTAGAGCTTGGCGCGTCGCTGCGCATGTCTCGAAAACTTTACCTTCACTTCACCATCCCCCGCCAATCGTTCCGCTTCAATTAAGGTTGGGGTGAGCATCGCGAACCCCAACGCGGCGTAGCGGAGACCCGAAGCTGTTGGGGTTCCTTCGTCACCCCAACCCTGCAAAAATGGGCGGAGGGGACCCATCAGGAAATCCTCGTCTAAGGCTTGCTATCGATACTGCCAGGGATAATTCT
>CAILVI010000263.1 GCA_903837595.1 uncultured Thiodictyon sp. | reverse complement strand
CGATCTCGGGCCGTGCCGCGACCTAAACCTACCGATCTCGGGCCGTGCCGCGACCTAAACCTACCGATCTCGGGCCGTGCCGCGACCTAAACCTACCGGCAGCCGCGACCTAAACCTACCGATATTTGGCCCGTGCCGCGACCTAAACCTACCGCCCCAGATGCCTTACTCACAGGAACCTCGCAGGTTATCAACAGACTTATCCACACTATTAAGATTCTGCTCGGCGAGGGCTTGCCGCTTACTGGCGGCCTTGATTTCGGCCACGAATTCGCGCGATGGGTAAAGGGTGTAGACCACATCCTCAATCTTCCTGTGTTCGCCATAAATAATCTGCTTATCGGGCGTGCGGGCCAATAGCGGCGGTTGGCAGTTGGTCAATTCCGCAAAGGCATCATCCACCGCGGCCAAGGCATCGCGTGGGCGCCCGTACGCGCCCAACAGCCCGCTGTCACGGGTGATAGTCGAAAACCTTATTTCAAAGGAATTCAGGACGTTGGCATTGAGATATTTAAGGCTCAAGACCTTGTTTAGCCAACGGGCCAACTGGGTCTTGTGACTCATCAACCGGGCGTAGTTGAACTGCCGATACGTTAGATCGTCGAAAGCCCTACTGGCGAGCCTGTTAAAATCCGCGAACCATGTCGCCTTCGGGTCTTCGGCCAACGTGTCCTTGGTGACTCTGTTCATGTTGGTGAGGATGTTACTATGGCTGGAAAACCCTTTGCCCTTCTTGTCGGCGGTCGTCGTAATGACTGTAGTCCGCGCCATAACCTCAAGGCTGAGAATGATTTCGTTATAGCTGCGTGTGTGGCCGCGTCGCGCCAGCTCCTTGCGCACCATATACAGAGTGAAGACCACGCCGGCGCGCGTCTCGCTGGCGTCGTAATAGCCGCAATCTTTGTCGGCAGCTATTTTGCGCAACACGTCCTCGACCAGCTCTTCGTTGGCGCTTGGTAGATAGTTGCGGACGATCCCATCCCGACCCTTGATCGCACATGGCTGGATAGCGATGTTCAGGTCCCGGCCCCGATACCGGAATGGGACCTCCACGAGCAACGGAAAGGTGCCGGCCTTGCGCCACTTCTCTTGCTGTTGCCGGGAGACGACATAGCGCGGAATGCTATCCCATAAGTCGAGGACGTTCGACAGGGAATCGCGTTCTGCGTCGCAGTTGCAGAGAAGTTTTTTAAATTCATTCATTTGCGGACTACTGAAATCCTTCGGCTTAGGTGGCACAGGCGGCTTTTCTTTATCAGTCTTGATAGTCTCGGCGCACATCATTGTCACGCCTGAAGGCCATCGGTGGCGGATTCGGAATCATTTGCCGACTCCATCTGCATCAAATCGATAATCTCGATGCCGAGCGCGGCGCACAGGGTTAACAAGACATCCAGTGTGACATTTTTTTCGGCGCGCTCGATCTGTCCCACGTAGCTCTGAACGATGCCGCATTGCTGCGCCAGCTGGCTTTGTGTCAGTTTGGCCTGCCGGCGCGCGACCCGCAGATTGGCCCCGATCTGCCGTAACGTTTCCCGATTGGTCATATCTTAACCTGCCTGCGTTCGCTGAACTGGGTTGAAAAAAGCGCTATAAGCGACGAATATATCTAGCTTTTAGTGCTTTTGCATTTTGAAAGCACTAACAGCGATAATCGCGCTTACTTCAACTGAGAATGTCGATGTCCGAACTCAACACAGTACGTCTTCGCTTGGCGCGTGAGCGACTGGGCAAAAATCAAATTGAACTGTCCAAACTCCTGGGTACTGCCCCCGGACTGGTGGGACAGTGGGAGCGCGGCGACAAAGAGCCCTCGCTGAAGAAGCTCAAGCAGTTGGCAAAGGCGCTGGATGTCCGCGTCGGCTGGTTGCTCGACGACCACGAGGGCGATCTGACCCCGGCATCTACCCAAAGTGGTGCGAATTCGCGGCGGCGCAGCGATCAGTACGATTCGCGGGAGGCTGTGTTGGCGGACTACCAGGCCCCGGCCGGACTGCGCGACCTGGCCAACGATGGGGGGCTCGTGACGGCGCTCGGGATCGACGCTCGTGAATGGTCGGCGCTCGGGTCGTGTGTGTTTTACGACGGGCTGACCAAAGATGGTTACTGCGCTGCGCTGATGATCTTGCGGACCTGCGCCATCGAAGCGAGGCGGCGTGAACTCGGGGGGAAGCCAGGGCGGCATGTCGCCGCTGCCGTCGACGAAACACAGTACGCTTCGTGACGGTGTGACATCAATGTGACGAACGCTAGGGGCAGCGTGGCCTAATGTGACACTTGCTGTCGCAGTGAGGCAGCAGAAAACGGTTGTAGCCCATTGATTACAAAAAGCATCCAATGCGCACGTTGGATTCGGGAGGCGGTGTCCTGGGCCCAGTCTTATGCACGCGAGAACCGCGACCAGATGATGCAATTGATCCTGGCGGCCCTGGCCCGGCACCTGCCGCCCTTCCAGGCGACCATGACGGTGGTCAACTGCCACCACAACTATGTGGACCGGGAGCATCATTTTGGTAAGAACGTCTGGGTGACCCGCAAGGGGGCGATCCGGGCGCGGGAGGGTGACCTGGGGATCATCCCCGGCAGCATGGGCGCCAAGAGCTACATCGTGCGCGGCCGAGGCAACCCGGAGAGCTTCTGCTCCTGCGCCCATGGCGCCGGCCGGCGCATGAGCCGCACCGCCGCGGAGAAGCAGTTCACTGTCGCCGACCTGACCGCCCAGACCGCGGGCGTCATCTGCCGCAAGGACCAGGGCGTGCTCGACGAGATCCCAGGCGCCTACAAGGACATCGACCAGGTCATGGCCAACCAGGCGGACCTGGTGGAGGTGGTGCATACCCTCAAGCAGGTGGTGTGCGTGAAGGGGTAACCCATACCCGGCGATCCGACCAGGTCGGTCGCCGGGTTGCAATCCGGACCGCGCTCCCATGCGCACAACCATGGGGTGGCGAGTCGCATGATCAGTCAGGTCTGTGAGTGGGAGGCACCTGTGGAGGAGTTCGAACAAGAGCATCAGTTCGCCATCGATAGCGCGGATGGCAAAGATCTCATCGCGGAGTATCTGAGAACAGGTGCCGACGACGTGTTGGAGCATTTCTTCTGGGTGCGCGCCGAGTGGTGCGGCGGTTATCCGTTGGTGCACGATCGGTTTGTCACCTATGGCGCATTTGGTGACCTGCTGGACGCGCTCGAACCCGAACACCGCTACCGGCTGTTGCCAAAGATGCTGCAACTGGCCGAGGCTGTTCCGGATACGCATTTTCACTGCGCCCTGTTCCTTTTGGCCGAACTGATCCCGGACGACCGGATCGGGAAAAGGCCGGCGAATTTCTCCGATGTCTTTCTGCGTTTGCGTCTGCGTGCGGGAAAGCTCGGCTTCTTGCCAAACCTGCGGTGTACCTGGGACGGCCTGGCGCAGAAACAGCGCTATCTCGTCTCGCCTCGAGACCCACTGCGTATCTACACGCCGCGGCAACTCGGCCTGACCAGTGAATGGAAGACCTTCTTCTGGATTCCTTTGCAGGACTGGACCCGCTCAGGGATGAAGGACTGCCGCGCGTCCACGCAAGACCTGCGCGAGAAAATCCAACACCTGGGCTGCCTTCCAGGCGACCGTAGGCTGATCTACGTCACCAGGATCGAAAAGACCTGGTATTGGGTCTGGCGTCTGCCCGGGAAGACGGGAACGGCACATCTGGCCCGGATCGTCTTCCTGCGCCAGCCCGCGAAGGGGGATTTAGGGCTGGGTCACTGGGACCTTTACCAACAGTTTCACGAGCGGGACACGCCGGAAGCGATATCAACGCGTTTACTGGAGATCGAGTTCCGGCCGCACCATCTGGATTTCTGCGAGCGCAACAGCGACGGCTGACAGACCAGGAGATACCAGCATGACTATACCCGCTCATTTGGAAAGGCGATTGATCTTCTCATGAGTAAAACCGACCCCGATGGCTTCGTCCCCATCGTCACCGTCATGCCGGACTACGGCATGGCGCCCTTCCTGTGGCTCGTCGATCGCCCAGATGAGGGTGTCGTCGGCGTCAACATCTGTAATGGCGCCTACTGGGACGAGTCTTACCCAATGTCGGAAGGACTGTGGCGGAAATTTGCGGACTGGGCCATCGCGTTCGACCGGACTCAGTTCTACTTCGAAGACTACGATGCGGACGGATGGGACTGGCTGGCCTTCCATGCGCGCGGCCTGCAACTGGCGCGTTGGCTCAAGGAGGAGGTGAGCGATGCGTACCGGGTCGTTTACTTGAAGCCTTTCGAAGACCCCAATAGCCGCCTAGACGAACAGAGAGAAATCCTCCCCGATGGCACCCTGATCGCGCGGCCCGCGTTGAGCGACCCCGTCCCGGATCGGTCGCGCCTTTGCCGGCACATCGTCTCGGGCGGTCAGACCGGCGCGGATCGTGGTGCCCTGGATTTTGCCATCACGCACGGCTACACACACGGCGGCTGGGCACCTTCCGGACGCGCGGCCGAGGATGGGCCCATCCCGCTAAAATATCAGCTCATCGAGTTGGCCGAAGGCGGCTACCGCGAGCGCACCCGCCGCAATGTGCAGGACAGCGACGGCACCTTGATCGTCAATCTGGGCGAACTGGATGGAGGCACCTTGGACACCCGAGTCTTCGCCCAGGACCTGGGCAAACCCCAGCTCGTCGTGCCGCTTGACCTCGGGGTATCGGCGGAAACGGTGGCAGGCGTCGTTGCGTGGCTGCGCCAGCATGCTATCAAGACACTGAACGTGGCTGGTCCACGCGAGAGCAAGCGCCCGGGCATCCATCGCTTGACCGGAGAGTTACTGAAGGCAGCCGATGCCGCGATCCGCTCCGCGTGATGGGCGAAGGCAACTGAGATGGAAATGATCCTGTTCTCCGGCATCCCGGCCGCCGGCAAATCCAGGCTGTTCAAAGAGCGGTTCGTGGAGACGCATCTGCGCATCAACCTGGATATGCTGCGGACCAGGCACCGCGAGTCGCTGCTCGTCAATGCCTGTCTGGAGGCCAAGCAGCCCTTCGTGGTGGACAATACCAATCTGACCCCCGAGCAGCGCACCCGCTACATCATCCCGGCACGGGCCGCCCGGTTCCGGGTGGTGGGTTATCGTTTTCACGTCGCCTTGGAGGCTGCCATCGCCCGCAACACAGGCCGCATCGGGCGGGCTCTGGTGCCTGAGCATGCGCTCAGAAGCGCCCTGAGACAGTGGCAACCGCCGGACTGGGACGAAGGATTCGACGCCCTGTTCGAGGTCTGGAGTGGATCTGACGGATTCCAACTCGCGGAGATCGATCATGCGCAGTGACGACCTGGAGACCCGGATGCGCCGCTTCGAGGCGACCATGGAAGCCCAGATTCCACCGGGTTTCCAGATCGTCGCCCGCTTGGACGGCCGGAGCTTCACCCGACTGACCCATGAGGTCTGCGACTTCGCGGCACCCTTCGACCGGGGCTTTCATGACCTGATGGCGGTCGCCAGCCGCCACCTGATGGAGTGCGGCTTCAACATCCTGCTGGCCTACAGCGAGAGCGACGAGATTTCGCTGCTGTTCCACCCGGACGAGGGCAGCTTCGGCCGCAAGCCGCGCAAGTGGATCTCGGTTCTGGCCGGTGAGGCCAGCGGCGCCTTCTCGCTGGCCCTGGGGCGAGCAGCAGCCTTCGACGGCCGACTCTCGGTCCTACCCGGACCGGCGCAGGTGGTGGACTATTTTCGCTGGCGCATGAACGACGCGGCACGCTGCTGCCTCAATGGCCATGCCTATTGGTTACTCCGGGGCCAGGGGCTGAGTGCGCGGACGGTCGCCGGGCGCTTGCAGGGCATGAGCCGCGCCGATAAACACGAGTTGCTGTTTCAGCACGGAATCAACTTCGATGCCCTGCCGACCTGGCAGAAGCGCGGCTTTGGCGTTTACTGGCAGGAGCGACAGATCGCCGGTCATAACCCGCTGACAAATCAAGAGACCCTAGCGCGCCGGAGGTCACTTTACACGGACGACGAGCTGCCCTGGAAGGACGACTACGCCGCCGCCATCAGGCGGCTTCTCGCGGGGCTGGAATTCCGCGCTGCGGATGTTGACCTAAGCCCCAGGACCCCAACTTGCCGCAGTTGATGGAAAGTCTGCATGCACAACAGGAAGTGCCATCGACCCCGCCCAGAACGCCAACCGGTTGCCCGCCCAGGAAGTCCAGCACCTGCGCCGCGGGCACCACAACCACCCGTCCGGCTTGCCGAAACCCGAGACGATTTTGGCCACCAACTGGGGCGAGGGCGATGCGGGCCGCAGTGCGAATCGTAGCCTTAATCTGCTGGCCGATGGTTTCCGGGAAGCCGACCAAGTGCCTGAGCTCGTTCAGGTCGAGAAAGACCTCGTCGATGAAGATCGCTTCCACGACCGGGGGACCGGCGGCCATGACCACGGGAATCTGGCGGGCGACTTCCAAAATAATGTGCCATGTGCGGGGGTAGGTGGACCGCGTCCAGACAGCGGTGGTGGGCCACGTGCCTGGTCAAGTGAACGCCGAAGCGGTGCACCTCATGGAATCATGATGCTGACGCTCGATAAAGGTAACGGCCACGAGGTTAGCAATGACGAATGGCCGCAAGGGACACACGAAACGCAATGGCCGACGTGCTCCCTGCCGTTCCGACCTTCCCTGACATTGGCTCACCCGACCCTACCGGGTGCCTTCGCAGGATGTCCGGACTCTACCCAACCGTTTCGTGAGTCGACGCCAAGTACTCTTGGATGAGCTGCTTCACCAGGTCCTGAACCGTACGCCCCTCCTGTACCGCCCGAATCTTCAGTTGTTGGCGCATCTTCGCTGGGATCTGAACGTTGAGCCGCGCGGTGGGCTCCTCAGCGGCCAGTGCGGTCAGCGGCGCCAGATCCGACGGTGTCCCGCTGCCTGCGGCGGATTGCCCGGGGCGGGGCTTGACCTTCAAACGCGGTTCAGACATCGAACGCCTCCTGGATTTGCTTGAGCAGGTGGTGAATCTCCCACGCGGCCGGTCCCGCGGGCTCATCGTCCATGGCGGTGGACCCGTCGGCCATGGACCGCGCGAAGATCGTGCGATCATAGATGGCCCCCTGCAGGATCGGGAACCCGTAGGTCTTGATCGCGTCGGCGACCTCCCGCGCCAGGAGGGTACCCTTCTTGGCCCGGGTGACGACGAAGGCCGCCGCGGGGCGACCGTCCGTGACCGTCTGGCGCGCTTGGATCATCTCAACCAGCGGGTCGCACGCCCATATATCTAAAGGAGAGGGCTGGATCGGGATGAGCACTAGGTCCGCCGCCTTGACGGCCGCCGCGATCATCTTCTCCAGCTTGGCGGCGCCGTCGATGAAGACCCACTGATAGGGTGCGCCCAGGGAAATCAGGTCCCGATCGAGCGTCGGCCGGTCCAGGCCGATCACCGGAAAGCCGGCCTTCCCGTCCCCCGCATTGTGCCAGTCCCGGGCGCTGCCTTGCGCGTCGGCATCGGCGAGCAGGACCGTCTGTCCCTTGAGGTACAGCGCCCGGGCCAGATGGGCGGCCAGGGTGGTTTTCCCGCACCCGCCTTTGGGGTTGAGGATGGCGACGACGTTTGGCACAGGTTTAACTCCTTGGTTGATCGAGCTTTGTGACATGATTTCAACGGTTCCTCGCTTCCCTGCTTCCTGGCTTCGGCGCTGGGTTCCTTCCTCGCTTCCTCGCTTCCTCACTTCCTCTCACCGTTCGTTCCTTTGAAGCCGCCTGCCCGCGACATCGCGTTGCGCGGCTGGATCGAGGGCGACGCCGTTTGAGTTCGGCACCCCCCATTGCTTCCCGCCCTCCTACCTTCACCGCTTCCTTGCTTCCCAGTTTCCGCGAGACGGCGAAAACCCCATCCGGCAACACGGAGGGGACGTATCGGCATCCGCCCGGTCCCCGCCAACGCGCTGACATCCTCCCTTCTCAACTTCCCGGCTTCCTACCTTCCTCGCTTCCTTATCTCCAAGGAACCTTGGAAGCGACCAAGGAAGGAACCCCACTTCCGTCACGCTGGCGCACCAGCCCCAAAGAACTGCGCCATCCCCCCTTCGCGCGCCCGCAGCTTACGCAGATACCGCCGGATCATCCGCTCATCCTTCCAGCCCCCGGCCTGAAGAATCCCCGCCGTCGAGACACCGGCCGCCGCCAGGTCCTGGGCCGCGCCGACCCGCAGCGAGTGTCCGGAGAAGGCCGCCGCATACCGCAGCATCGCCCGCCTAACCTCCCGGCGGTCGCTGCCCGTCACGTCCAAGGTGCCGTTCGCCATGGCGATCCGCGCCACGGCGAGCTTGACCACCGTGTTGACCTCCGGCGCGCTCAGGCGCTGTGCGGTGACCAGCAACACGGCCGTTGGGCCACGCCCGCCGTTGGAGCGCAAGCGGGTGAACACCGGTCCCGCCTGGATGTCACCGCGCGCCATCCAGGTGCGCAGCAGGTCCGCGGTCAGCGGCGCCAGATACCGGGGCTCCGGCTCCGCCTCCAGCCGCTGCTTGGTCGGGCGCAGCATCACCAGGGCACCGTCGCCGTCGGCGAACTCCAGGTCCGCGACATCGATGGCCACCAACTCGGCGCGGCGCGGCGCGCCATGGTGTTGTGGCCGACCGCCAGCAGGACGGCATCGCGCAGCCCCTTCAGGTCCCCGGGGTCGCGGGTCAGCACCGCCAGGGCGTCCAGCACATCGGCCCAGCGCAACGGCGCCGCCTGGTCCTGGCCGCCACTGCCGCGCGTCTTCGCCTTGACCGTGTTGCGCACCATCGGTGCCTTGGTCGGATCGGGCGCATCCAGGAGGCGATGCAGCGTACTCAGGGTACACAGGTAGCGCAGTACCGTGGCGCGGGCGCGGGCCGGTTCCCCGTCATAGCCACCCAGCATGTCGGTCACGAACCGCACCAGCAGTTCCGGCCGGGTCGGGAGACGGATGCGGTCGCGTTCGTCCGGATACCAGGCCGCCGCCCGACCCAGTGCCCAGGTGCGGAAGACCGCCCAATCGCAGGCCCAGGCGATCCGGGTGTTCGGCGCGGCGGCCTCCAGCGCGGTGGTGATGGAGAGGCTCGAGGTCGCCAGCCAATCGT
>CAILVI010000262.1 GCA_903837595.1 uncultured Thiodictyon sp. | reverse complement strand
CGCTCCTACGCCGTAGGAGCGGCCCCCCGGCCGCGACGGGCTGCCGCGCCCATGCTGCCAAGCCGCTCCCGCAACCCGCCGCCACGGCGCCAGACTCGACGCTGCCCCCACACGGTCAGGGTAAAAGTCCAGCGCTGCCCGTCATCAAGCGTCACTGAGCCGAGCCGTCCGGCCGCCAACTCGGCGCAGAGTCTCGCCACCAGGGCTTCGAGATCCGCCAAGGCCGCGCACCAGGCGTCGCGCGCCTCCGTCAGGGCCGGCCACCAGAGCGCATCCCAGAAGATCACTACTTCCGCGGACGGACGCAGTCCAGATTCCAACCAGGCGAGTGGCGCCGCGGTGAGTGCGTCCAACCCCAACAGGTGCCCACCGGCCGCCCGTACCAGACCCGCCGCCAAAGGGTGGTCGGCGATCGTCATGGCGGGTGCGTCGGGGACCTTGGGCAGGACCCCACCCCCCCAAGTCCAGACCCCGCTGATGGTCGGCCGGCCCAGGCGCTGCCGCTCCTGGTTGACCGGGTGCTGGTAGAACAGCATCTGCGCCTCGTTCTGCCAGCGGTTCCAGGCACGCGCGTCCGCCCCGGTGGGCAGGAAGGCATCCAGGGCCTGTCCGGTCACGGCGTGCAACGGGCTGGTGCGCAGCCGTGGGCCAACCTCGACCCGCAAGTACCAGCTCCCCGGCCGCGGCGCCACCAGTCGCAAACCGTCCTCGGCAAAGTGCGCGTTGAATGCGGCCACCAGGGCCGCCGCTTCAGCAAGCTCAAGCTCAAGCGACGGCCCGGCAAAGAGCAGCAGCCGGTCCCGGTCGGCATGCAGGTGAACAGGATCGGCGTGGAACCAGTCACCGTCCAGCGCCAGCTCGGGTGCCTCGGCCAGCAGGCAGAGGGCGGCGGAGGGCAAGTCCAGGCCCGCGGGCGTCTTGAGGCCGAAGGCGCCTGCCAGCGTCTCCGGTGGATCGCGGGGCTGGGTCTCCCGAGCGTTCGCGCGGACTAGCAGGCGGTCCAGCGCCGGGGTCCGGTCCAACGGGCCCGCCCCGTCGACGTCGGCGCCAAAGAGTCCCGGGCATAGGAGTTGCAGGCTGGGCTTGGTGGCGGGCAAGAGCATTGTTTTCAGAGGAAAGAAAGTGCGTAAGTGTCTGCCCGACGCCCTCAGGCGCCGGCCATCATCGCTTCGAGTTGCATCCAACTCAGGTACAGCCGCTGCCCATGACCAGGCAACTCGCGAAAATCCCAGCGCTGGTAGAACGCCTTCACGGTGTCGTCGATGCAGTCGAGGATGACGGCGACGACGGGGAAGGTCTGGCTGGCATCGTAACAGTCGCGCAATGCCTGGGCGAGCAGTCGGCAGCCGATACCCTGCCCCTGATGGTGCTCGTCAAGGCCAAACCAAGCGAGCACAGCCACCGGCAGATGGCGACGCGGCAGCCGTCGGATCAGATCCGGGGGCAGGTCGGTAAAATCGACTTGAGCAGTGGCTAGCGTGTAGAACCCGGTGATGGAATCGTCCTCGCCGATCAGGACCTTGGTTGCGGACAGATGCTTGTCCTGGTTGTGAAGTGCCGCGGTCGCAAGCCAGTCATCAACGCGCGACTGCCCGCTGCAACAGGCCCGCCGCGGGTGGTCACTGCGCAACCGCTCGATGCGGTACCCGGTTGGGAAGCGGACCGTGCCGGCCACGTCCGGATCAGGCACCGCGCATCAGAGCGCCGAGTGCCTGCTGGGCTGGGGTCAGCTGCGTCGGCTCACTGAGCGCCTGCCAGAACGCGAGTTGCTCGTCCGGCGTCAGCGTGATGACCTGATTCGCAGCGGCTTCGAGCTCGCGCCGCGCCTGAGCGACGACGACCGAACGCACGTAATCGCTGACGCTGATGCGGCGCAGCTGCGCCGCCCGGGTGATGCTGCCTTTGCTGTCCGGGTCGAGTCGAACCATGAGGCTAGTGGATGAATTGGCCATGCTGCCGGCGGCTAGGAAGAGTGTGACCGGGAGATTGTATAGCGTTGTGCAATACATAACAAGTGGGCAGCTGCGCCTGGAGACCGCCGAGCGCCAGCCGCGTGAACACCGAGAGTTTGGGATTATGATAGGCTTCGATCATGCCAACGGTTCTGCGCCTCGACCATGGTCAGCCCTGACGAATTCGAACATGCCAACGCCCGTGGTGTGCAACGCCGGGAGACCGGCCCGACGGCGGTTTCCGCTCGCTACGATAAGCGCGTACATCGCGTGGTGATCGGTCTTTCCAGCGGTATCGAGCGGTCTTTCTTGCCGCACGCCGCCCAAGGACTCGAGGCGGCAAGACCGGCCGATCTCGACCTCATCGAAATCAGCCCCTCCGGCCTGGGCCTGCACTTCCCCAAGTTGGATGTGGACCTCTATCTGCCCGCCTTGCTGGAAGGGTCCCTTGGCAGTCGTGAGTGGAGCGCGGCCCAACTCGGCAAGCCAGGCGGTCGCGCCAAGCACGCGGCCAAAGCCAAGGCGGCTCGCGGTGGCCGACCCAGAACCGCTTCCGCGACCTGACTCCTGACACCATACTCGTGACACCGCTGCGCAGTGTCACCGATGTGCCAGGCGCTCGGCGCCGAAGAGCACCAGTCGCCGAAATGATCATCAAGGCCGTCCCACGTCTGGCGCCCTCTGACTCCCGGCCCCTCCCCTTCAACCTGACACGCTACTCAGCAAAAAGACCCATGCCCTCCGATCGCAAGGCCATTGATGCCGCTCACGATGTCAACGCGTTCCTCACGCAGGTGGCGGCCACCCCGCGCGTGGGGCCGCCTGGCAGCGGCGGCCGGCTGATCTTCGCCATGGATGCCACCGCGAGCCGGGAGCCGACCTGGGACCAGGCGGCGCGCATCCAATCGGCGATGTTTGCCGATACCCGCGCGCTCGGCGGGCTCGCGGTCCAGCTCTGCTTCTACCGCGGCTTCCAGGAGTTCGAGGCGTCGGACTGGATCGCCGACTCACCGACGCTGCTCAAGCGCATGAACCGGGTCTTCTGCGCGGCGGGCCTGACCCAGATCGCCCGCGTGCTGGAACACGCCAGCGCGGTGGCCGGCCAAGGGCGGATCGATGCCCTGGTCTTCGTCGGTGACTGCATGGAGGAGGATCGGGAACGCCTGGCGGACCTGGCCGGTCGACTGGGGCTGCTGCACCTGCCGGCCTTCGTCTTTCAGGAGGGGCGCGACCCGACGGCGGAACGCAGCTTCCGGGAGATCGCGCGGCTGAGCGGCGGCGCCTGGTGCCCCTTCGATGCCCACAGCCCGGACCTGCTGCGCGACCTGCTGGCGGCGGTGGCGGTCTATGCGGCCGGCGGCCACGCGGCCCTGACCCGGTACGGGCAGGCGCGCGGCGGCGCGGTGCTCCAATTGACGCACCAGATGACCCGCCAGGGTCGTAAAGGCTGAGAGGCCACGATGATCCGTCTACTCATCCTCCCGCTCTTGGGCCTCGGGGTGCTCTGGTTCATGATCTGGTTCCGGCGCACCCCGCCGGCCCGGGTCGCCGACACCCTGCGCAAGGTCATCCTGTGGGCGGTGGTCGGCGTGTTGGTGCTGGCCGCGGTGACCGGTCGGTTGAGCCCGATCTTCGCCTTCATCGGCGCACTGATCCCGGTCGCTATCCGGCTGTTTGCGTTGATCCAAACGATCCCGGCCCTGCAACGCCTGCTGCGTTCGCTGGGTATCCCGCTCCCTGGGGGGCTGTTCGGCGGCGGACCGGCGGCGGGCGGAACCGGGAGCGCCAGCAGTGGCGGCCCCCGCGGCTCGTCCATCCGCACCCAGTTCCTGGAAATGCGCCTGGACCACGCCACCGGGGCCATGGATGGGCGCGTGCTGGAGGGCCCCTTCGCGGGCCGCGAGTTGCATGATCTGCGCCTGGATGAACTGCTGCGGATGCTGGAACTGTATCGGGAGGCGGACGCCCAATCCGCGTCGGTCCTGGAGGCCTATCTGGACCGGGAGCGGGAGGCAGACTGGCGTGCGCGCGACCCGGGTCCGGGGGCCGGGCGCGCCGCTGCCGGAGACGGTCCCATGAACGAGACTGAGGCGCTGGCAATCCTGGACCTGGAGCCGGCCGCAGACGCGGCGGCGATCCGTGACGCCCATCGTCGACTGATGCAGCGGCTGCACCCGGACCGCGGCGGGTCCGGCTATCTGGCCGCCAAGATCAATGAGGCCAAGCGGGTGCTGCTCAAAGGACGCGGCTGAACATGCATCAAGAGACGATCAGCAAGGCGGTGGTCCTACTCCTGGCCCTCGGGATCTCGGCACTCTTTCTGGCCATGATCCAGCCGTTTCTGATGGCACTGTTCCTGGCAGCAGTCTTGAGCGCCCTGGCCCAACCCCTGTTTCTGCGCCTCACCGCCCTCTTCAATGGCCGCCGGGCGCTGGCGTCCCTGACCTCGCTGACGCTCATGACGCTGGTGGTGCTGATCCCGCTCGTCCTCGTCGCGGGCGTCCTCATCTCCCAAGCGCTGGACGTCAGCCAGTTTGTGTCGGTGTGGGTGCAGGAGACCATGGCCCAACCCGATGACTTCATCCGACGACTGCACCGGATACCCTTCTACGAGCAGTTGGCCCCGCACTGGGGCAAGATCGCGCAGCAGGCGGGCGCGGTGACCGCGGCGGTAAGCAAGGTGGCGATGGATGGCTTGTCATCGTTCACACTGGGGACCGTGAATTTCGTCTTCATGGTCTTCGTGTTTCTTTACAGTCTGTATTTTCTGCAGATGGACGGCGACAAGCTGGTCGACAAATGCCTCTATTACCTCCCGCTCAAGACCCACGACGAACGCGCCATGCTGGAGAAATTTCTCTCGGTGACGCGGGCCACGTTGCGGGGCTCATTGCTGATCGCGCTGCTGCAAGGCACCCTGGCCGGTATTGCCTTCGCCGTGGCCGGCATCCCCAACGCGGTCTTCTGGGGCTCAGTGATGGTGGTCCTCTCCACCATCCCCCAGGTCGGGGCACCGCTGATCTGGATACCGGCGGCCATTATCCTCATCATTCAGGGACACACGGTCACGGGCCTCGCCCTGGCCGGTTTCTGCGCTCTGCTGGTCGGCAGCCTGGACAACGTGCTGCGCCCCATCCTGGTGGGTAAGGACACCAAGATGCACGAGCTGATGATCTTCCTCAGCACCCTGGGCGGCCTCTTCATGTTCGGCTTCCCCGGTATCTTCATCGGGCCGGTCATCGGCTCACTGCTCGTCTCCATCTGGGAGATCTACGGGATCGAGTTCGCCGCCTCGCTGCCGGCGGTTGACCGGGTCGCGGATGGCCCGGCGGAGTCGCAACCACTCTCGGCCCCCGCCGATCCGCAGACTCCCGCTTGACACGCTGCGCCTCGCCCATGCGGCGCCCTGGATTCCAAGGGCGCTTTGCGATTGCCACATCCACCAACGACGCCCGTCGCACCTCAACAAGAAACAGCTGGCCGCAACTCCGCCAAGCGGAAGCACTCCTGCGTATGGTCATTGACGATCCCCACCGCCTGCATCAGCGCATAACAGATGGTGCTGCCGACAAACCGAAAACCGCGCCGCTTGAGCTCCCGGCTCAGCCGGTCAGACTCAGCCGTCCGGGCAGGGACCTGCGCCAGGCTGGTCCAAGCGTTATGCCGTGGCGCGCCGTCAACAGCGCACCACAGCAGCTCACCCAGGGTCTCGCCCCGCGCGTACAGTGCAAGCACGGCGCGGGCGTTGCTCACCGTGGACTCCACCTTGAGCCGGTTGCGCACGATGCCGGGGTCACCAAGCAGTTGCGCCACCCGCAGCGCGTCAAACCCGGCGACGGCCACCGGGTCGAAACCCAGGAAAGCGCGCCGATAGCCATCGCGCTTACGCAAAATGGTGAGCCAGGACAGGCCCGCCTGGGCACCCTCCAGGGTCAGCATCTCGAAGAGGTGAGACTCGTCGCGACTGGGGACGCCCCATTCACGGTCGTGGTAGTCAATATACAAGGGATCAGACCCGCACCAGCCGCAGCGAACCAGTGCGTCGCCGGTCATTGCGGCAGCCGGTCCAGGAGGCCGAACAGGGCGGCGTTGAGTTGGGCGTAGTCCTCGGGCGTGGCGGCCAGCATCCGCATGGCCGTCTGGACATGGGCGCCGGGGACGATCTCATTGGCACAGGCCGCGCACAGCCCCGCGACACTGTCCCGCGTAGACTCCAGATGGAACTGGAGCGCGAGCACCCGCCCGTCGTAAAGAAACGCCTGCTGCTCGCAGGCGGCGCTGCGGGCCAGGTGCAGCGCACCGTCCGGCAGGTCGAAGGTGTCGCCATGCCATTGGAAGACCTGGAGCTCCGACGGCAGCGACCCGCAGAGCGGCGACGCCAGTGCGGCCGCCGTCAGCTCGATCGGCAGCCAGCCGATCTCCTGCTCCCGGTTGCGATAAACCTGCGCGCCCAGTACCGCGGCGATCAATTGCGCACCGAGACAGACCCCGATGATGGTCTTGCCGGCCTCGACACTCTCACGGATCAGGGACTTCTCAGGGACCAGCCAGGGGTATAGCGCCTCATCATGCACCCCCATGGGTCCACCCATAATCACCAGCCAGTCGAAGGTCGCGGGGTCCGGCGGGAGTGCCCCGGCATAGAGCGGGGTCACCGTCAGGGCGTGCCCCCGGGCGCCGGCCCAGTCAGCGATGCCGAAGGGGCCTTCAAAGGGGACGTGTTGCAGGCAATGGATGTGCATGGTCGGGGGCTCATGGGGGTCAGAAACAGGAAGCGAACGGCTCAACACCAAGAGTCCTCAGGGGTCAGTTCCTGCGCGCGGCGAATCAGGGCGTCAGCGCGATAGAGCCCGACCAGGGTCTTGGCGTCGGTGATAGTGCCGTCGTTGCACCAGTCCAGGGCCTCACGCAGCGGCAGCCAATGAATCTCCATCACCTCGTCGCACTCTTGGGCGTGGCCAGTGATCGCCAAGTCGCGCGCCAGCCACAGATAGATGACCTCGGTGAATACCCCTGGTGAGCTATGGATCAAGCCGAGCGCGGTCCAGCGCCGGGCGATGACACCCGCCTCCTCCGTCAACTCACGGGTCGCGGTCGTCAACGGCGCCTCGCCCGGATCGATCTTGCCCGCCGGCAGCTCCCACAACCAGCCGTTCCCGGCGTGGCGGTACTGACGCAACAGACAGACCTGCTGCGCCTCGTCCAGGGCCACCGCCGCCGCGCCGCCGGGGTGACGGACGATCTCCAGGTCGACCCGGTTCCCGTTGGGCAGTTCCACGGTCTCCAGGGCGACGTCGATCACGCGCCCCTGAAAGATCGGCTCGCGTTGGAGGATCGGTGTTGCGCTCATGGCGGTCTCTCGCTGGGTTTTGGAACTTTGCCCCGGGGCGTCGGGCCAAACCTGGACTTGAAGCCCCTAAATTAGCTGCCGCCGGACCATCCCACAAGTGCTCTAACACCAGCGCGTCTGACTGAGTGAGGCAGGACATGTCTTTACCACGAGAGCCGCGGGCACATCACGCGTTCGTTCCTGTTACAATCACTGCAATCGTAAACTTGTTTTACAAATGCGGTGAAGCAAATTCAGGGATAGCCGCCGCCTTTTTCGATGTGCCTTCAGCGACATTGAGCGCGCACCGCAGCCCTTGGCCGTCCCCGTCCGTAGCGACGCGTTGCAGCGGAGTGCACCCCGATAATCATGAACTTAACGCGTATCAATGCGCTTGCGAGCCTGCCGCGCCGACCCAAGGTGTTGGTGGTGGACGGGCAACCAAGGCTGCTGCAAGCCTCCTATTATGGCCTCGACGCCGACTGTGATCTCTGTGCGGCCACCGACGGTCCGACCACCATCGAATTCTGCACCCAGACGCCCCCCGACCTGGTATTGCTCGACGATGAGTTGCCCGGAGCCAACGTGCTGCAGGTTCTGGAGCAGCTCCAGGCAACACGATCCCTACAGAATATCCCGGTGATCTTCGTCACCGCGCACACCGACAGCGACCGCGAAACCACTTATCTCAATGCCGGCGCCGTCGACTTCGTCACGAAACCGGTCAACCCCAGCGTGTTACGCTCGCGGGCCACCACCCAGCTGCTGCTTAAATTCCAATCGGACCAATTGAGTACCATGGCATTCCGTGACCGGCTCACCGGGGCCTACAGCCGGCGCTATTTCGAGGAGCAGATCGGTATCGAGTGCGGGCGGGCCCAACGCGACGGCACCGTCGTGTCCCTGCTGAGAGTCGATCTCGATGCCGTCACTGCCTATCATGAGTATTACGGACACCAAGCGGGCGAGGATGCGCTGCGCCTGGTGGCCCGTTTACTGGAGTCACAGCTGCACCGCCCTGGCGACATCATTGCCCGCTACGGCGAAGCGCAATTCGTCTGCCTGCTTCCGGCGACCGATTTCGAGCCAACGATGCAAATCGCTGAGCAGATCGAGCAGGCGGTTCGTGCCCGCGGCATCGGCCACGCCTCGGCCGCGGCCGCGCCGGTGGTGACGGTCAGCATCGGCGTGTCCACGCGCCGCCGCGCCACGGACGGCGGGGCCGAGGCCCTGCTGCGCTTGGCTGACGAACAGCTCGGCCAGGCCAAGGAGCGGGGCGGCGGGCGGGTGTGCGGCAAGGTGCTCAATCGGCCATGAACACCAGGGGCTGATCGATGAACGCGTTGATCATCGATGATGCGGCCGACACGCGGCTGTACGTGCGCGCGCTGCTCGATGCATGGGGCTACAACACGGTTGATGGCGCTGACGGGCTCGACGGCCTGGAGCGGATGGGCGAGGCGACGATCGAGTTGGTGATCTGCGACTGGATGATGCCGCGGATGTCGGGCCTGGAGTTCTGCAAGGCCGTGCGCGCGGCAGCGTTCAAACACTATGTCTATATCATCTTGCTCACCGCGCGTTCCGATAAGTCAGACCTGCTCGAGGGGCTGAGCGCTGGCGCCGACGACTTCCTATCCAAACCGGTCGACGCCAAGTTGCTGCGCGCACGGCTACGGGTGGCTGAGCGCATACTCACGGTGCAGGGTCAGCTCGCGGACCAGAATCGGACGCTGCGGGAATCGCGCGAAAGGCTGCAACAGGCCTATAACCAGATCCAGCGTGATTTGACCTCCGCGGCCCGCATCCAGCGTCAGATGCTGCCCCCGGCAGATCGGCTGGTCTCACCGTTCAGCACCGAGTCGCTCTTTCTGCCCGCCGCGCAAGTGTCCGGCGACAGCTTCAATTTCTTTCCGCTCAACCAAGACCTGATCGGTTTCTACCTGTTCGATGTCTCCGGTCACGGGGTCCAGGCAGCCTTGTTTTCGGCGCGACTCAACGCGGCCCTGATGCCCACCGCCGCGTCGCACCGCAGCCTGGCCGACCTCGGCACGCCGGCCGCCGGATTCCCCGGTCCCGGCCCATTCCTGTCGGACGTGAACTCCCGCTGGATCGATCCAGACGCGGATTTCGAGAACTATGCCACCATCGTCTATGGCACCCTCGACAAGCACTGCGGAGAGGCACAAATCGTGCTGGCGGGTCATCCACCCCCGCTGATCCTGCGCAATTGCGGCGTGATCGAAACACTGGAGCCCGGTGGACTACCCTTCGGCATGTTCCCGGATGTCGACTACCAGCCACAGCGGGTGTTGCTCAACGCGGGCGATCGGCTTATCTTATATTCCGATGGGGTGACCGAGTGCAGTAACCGCCAAGGCGAACTCTTCGGCATCGCGCGGATGCAATCGGCGCTGGCCGCCAGCACCGGCGACCACCGGTTGGGGCTGACACGTGAGCTCGAGGCGCAGCTGCAACAATGGAGCGGGACGCTCGATTTCGATGATGATATTTCGGTCTTGGTACTGGAACGGGATAGCGAATCATGACCACATCGGCGACCACGCTGACGTTGGAAAGCGACCTGCGGAAGCTTGCCGACCTCCAGTGTAGTGTGGACGCACTGTGTCGCGACGCCGGATGTGATGACTCCGGCACCTTTCAACTCACCTTGGTCGTCATTGAGGCGGTCACCAACTGCATCAAGCACGGTTATCGGGGCGAGCCGGGGCACCTGATTACAATCGATTGGAACCGTACTGACGACTGCATCGAGATTGAAATACGCGATCGCGGCATACCGCTGCCGGCCGATGTCCTGAGCCGCACCACCATGCCCCCGCCCGAGGCCGAAGGCGGGCGCGGCTGGCCCATGATTCTGGCCTGGACCGACTCGGCCCGCATCGCGCGCATCGGCGACGAGAATGTGTTAAATCTGACGCGGCGATGTCAATAGCAATGGCAACCGACCCGACCTCGCCGCCGAACCGCCTACTGTAGGCAGGAGTACACTGATGCAATTAGAACATGAGAGTCGCGATGGGATCGATGTCGTCCGGCTGCCAAACCGACTGCTGATGGCCGATGCAGCCGATGCGCGAACCCAACTGAAGGAACTCCTGCTGCACGGCAACGGCCGCTTGGTCCTGGACCTGACACAGACCGAATTTATGGATTCCAGCGCCTGCGGGGCGCTGGTCGGCAGCCTGCAGACGGCCCGCAAAAAGGGTGGCGATGTCTACCTGTTCGGCATGAGCAGCAATGTCCGTGCCCTGTTTGAACTGACCCGACTGCACACCGTGTTTCAGATTTTTGACGATGAAGCGGCGGCGCTGCGTGCCATGCACTGACGCCCGTCGTCGCCCCGGCGGCCGGCCCCGTGGTCGGCCTAGCGCTCGCTCGGCGCCGGCGCGTCGGCCAATCCCTGGGCATTAAGGATGCATGAAACGACGATTATTGGCATCGCGGGCGGCAGCGGCTCGGGCAAGACCACTTTTGCATTACTGCTGCGAGAGGTGCTGGGGCATTCACGCTGTGCTATCCTGCATCAGGATTCCTATTATAGCGATCAGAGTGAGGCGTTTGACTGCGATGGCGGCAGCGTTAACTTCGATCATCCCGACGCCATTGATTTCGCATTGTTGTCCGAACACTTGGAGGAAATCAGGGCGGGCCGGTCGATTGCTGTCCCGGTCTATGATTATCACACCCATCAGCGCTTGCGCCAGACCCAGACTCTTGACGCCTGCCCGTTGCTGATCGTGGAGGGACTGCTGATTCTGGCGCAGCCGCTGGTGCGCGCGATCTGCGATACCAAGGTGTTTATTGAGACCGCGGAGCAGGTCCGCTTTGCGCGACGACTCTCCCGGGATGCACGGGAGCGCGGGCGTGACCCGGCTGGTATCGAGCAACAGTTTCTGGCGCAAGTCAAACCGATGCATGACCGGTTTGTCGAGCCATCCAAGGAGTACGCGGATCGGGTGTATTCGGGAGAGGGCGCGATGGACGCCAGCATTCGCGACCTCGTTGCTGCGATGGGGGGCGGCCGTTGACACCTGACGCAACACGCCGCGCTGCCCCACCCTGATGGTGCGCCGGAGCAAGCCAGTGCCGGTGTTGCAGCCGCTTTTTTATCCACCATGCCAGGATCTGATCTGATGGCGAAATCCGCACCCGTGATCCCCGGTCCGCTCGGCGTTTCCCGCCGGAGTCGCTGGTTGTCCGGTGTGCGGCGTCGCAGCCATCCGATGCTCGCGGTGCTCGGCAATGTGCTACCCCGGGCACTGGATATTGCGGCCAGCGCCACGCTGCTGGTCCTGCTGTCGCCGCTCTTGCTGGCGCGCGCCGGGTGGAGTCGGCACCAGGCGGGCGCGGTCTTGACCTGCGTCCCGCTGATCGGCCGCTTTCAGACACCATTCAAACGACTGTCATTCGCCGGCACCGGCCGGTTTCGTGAACTCGCGGTCTGGCTCAACGTCTTGCGGGGCGATATGGCCATCGTGGGCCCCCGCCCGCTGCGGGCGCAGGAGGCGGCGACCGTGCCGGTCGAAGACCTGGTGCGGTTTATCGTGCGGCCGGGGTTGATCTCGCCATTTGGCATTCGCAGCCGTATCGGTCTGGCGCATGAGCGCGAGTCGGCACTGGATCGAGAGCAGGTCTACGGTCAAACGCTCAAGGGCGATTTGGGCTTGGCGGCGCGCTCGGTCGTGTCCAGCGCGCTTGGCGGCGGCGGTGCCCCGCGCGCCATGCCGCCGGTGATCAATTTCTTCGGCATACCCGTGGTCAACACGACCATGAACGAGGCGGTCGACTGGGTCATCGCCAACGCCAAGGAGACAACCCCCAAGCTGATGGCCTTCGTCAATCCCGACTGCCTCAATATTGCCTGGAAGGATGCGAATTACCGTACGGTTCTGCTCGCTGCGGATCGCGTGTTACCCGATGGAATCGGGATCCACCTGGGCTGTCGGATGCTCGACCTGGCCCTGCAGGCGAACGTCAATGGCACCGACATGTTTCCGATACTCTGCGAGGCCGCGGCCCGCGAACGGCTGCCGATTTATCTGCTCGGTGCCCGGCCGGGGGTGGCACAGGCGGCGGCGGACAACATGGTGGGGCGCTATCCGGCGCTGCGGATCGTCGGCGCGCGCGACGGCTTTTTTCTTCCCGCGGAGGAGGCTTCGGTGTTGGATGCAATTAACGCATCGGGGGCGCGCATTTTGCTTGCCGCCTTCGGTGTACCTCGTCAGGAACTGCTACTGCATCGCTGGCGTGACCGACTGGCAACGCCCGTGTGCATGGGCGTCGGCGGGCTGTTCGATTTCTACTCCGGGCGCATCCCGCGCGCACCCGTCTGGATGCGTGAGATCGGCCTGGAATGGCTGTACCGGCTGATGCAGGAGCCCGGACGGATGTGGCGGCGTTATGTGATCGGCAACCCACTCTTTTTGCTGCGCGTGAGGCAGCAGGCGCAGCACCCGGAACGCTTTACTCTGCCTGACGCAGACGGCGAGCGGCGCGTACCGCCGCTCCCGGCGGATTCGCACCCATCATGACTGTGGCACCGCTATGATCGAACAGACCCACGAGCAACGATTGCGCGAGTTGGTCCTCGCGCGCTACGGCCGCATCGATCAGGCGGCATTCAGGCATCGCTGGCGCTTCTACCTCAAGCGTGCGGGCTGGGTAGGCGTCGTGCAAGGGGCCTACCTGCTCAAGCGGGTGTTCGATATCGTGAGCGCCGCCATCCTCGCGGTGCTCCTGATCCCGGTGTTTGTGGGCGTGGCGCTGGCGATCCGGCTGGAAGACCCCGGACCGATCCTCTTCAGACAGACGCGGGTCGGACGCTGGGGGAGCTTGTTCACCATGTGGAAGTTTCGCTCCATGTACACTGATGCCGAGAAGCGAAAGAAGGAGTTGATGGCAAACAACGAGATGCAAGGCGGCGTCATCTTCAAAATGAGAAATGACCCGCGCGTCACCAAGGTCGGCCGGATTATCCGCAAGACCTCGATCGACGAGTTGCCCCAGCTCTGGAATGTCATCAAAGGCGACATGTCCTTGGTCGGACCGCGGCCCCCGGTCCCCCAAGAGGTGGACCAATACTCGCTGTCGGACCGCCGACGCCTGGAGGTGATCCCTGGTATCACCTGCATCTGGCAGATCTCCGGGCGTTCCGAGATCCCGTTCGACCAACAGGTGGAACTTGATGCCCAGTACATCCAGTCCCAATCCTTCTGGAACGACATCAAGATCCTGCTAAAGACGGTTCCCGCCCTTCTTTTCGGTACCGGCGCTTATTAAGGAGCACAGGCCGCATGCGCGCACTCATATTTGCCGATCGCGTGGGTCTGGAGCTCACGCCACTCACAGAAAAACTGGCGGTTCCGCTACTTCCGGTGGCCGGCAAGGAACTGCTGATCTATACCATCGAGGACTTGGTGGGCGCCGGCGTCCGCGACCTGGTGGTCGTCGCCACCGCCCATGGCGAACAGGCCGGGGCCAGCACCCTGGGCGACGGTGAGCGCTGGGGGGCCACGATTCGCTATGTGCTGAGTCGCGGCGAAGAGCAACCCGCTGCCGTCTGGTCGCGCCTCAGTCTGGCAGACGCCGAGGCGGTGCTCGCGTTACGCGGCGACGTGCTGCGCTCTCCCATCACGACCGAGTTTCTCCAGCAGGCGCAGAACAAGGCCGGCACCTCGGCCTTCTGCGGGGTGGGGGCGGACCCCCGCGGCAGTCTATTGCTGCTGCGTCCCGAGTGTCCCGCACCCGGCGACCTGCTCGATCCTCTGCGTTGGGACCAGCCACGACCACTGCCCGCCGAGGGCAGCTGCGTTGTCGCGGACGTCAGCCTCAACTGTCTGGAGAGCCTTGCGGGCTTCCATCGCGCCAATCTTGACCTCCTGGCGGGCCGTATCCCGGGGCTTGCGATTGCCGGGCGGACCGTCGCCTTGGGCCTGTTCGCGGGCCGCAAGGCCTCGGTCACACCCAAATGCCTTAAGAAGGGCGTGGCCTATATCGGCGCCAACAGCCGGGTACACCCGGAGGCCGAGTTGCTTGGCGAGGTGGTGATCGGCGACGACGTGGTGGTCGACCGCGCGGCGACCATCCGTGACAGCGTCATTTTCCCGCGCACCTACGTCGGCGAACTGGTGGAGGTCAGCAATGCCATCGTCGCCAACAACTATCTGATACGGGTTGATACGGGCGCGTTGCTCAAGATCGACGAGGCCTTTCTGCTCGGCAGCTTGGGGGCCACCGAAGGGCGTGCGCCAGTGTCCTCCTGGGATCGGCTCGCTGGCGCGTTGCTGCTCCTACTCTCGGCTCCGCTGTGGCCGATTGCCGCCGCGGCGGCGGCCCTGGCCGGTCGGGGCCGGCTGATGGTCAGTGGCGAGCGCGTGGGTAACCGGTCCCACCGGGGGGGCGCCACGGCGAAGGTCTTTACCGAGCGCTGCTGGAATACCAGCATTCCGGTGCTGCGTCACCTGCCCAGGCTGCTGGCCGTCATTGCGGGGCACTTGCGTCTGGTCGGCGTGTCCCCGCTGACACCCGCAGAGGACGCGACCCGCACTGAGGATTGGCAACGGGTCCGTGACCAATCGCCGGTTGGCCTGCTGGGGCCGACCCAGATCGACCTGAGCGACGACGCGCCACTGGATGAACGCTTGCTGAGCGACGCCTTTTATGCACGATCACAGACGTGGCAACGCGATATGGTCGTCCTGCTGAGCGGCTTAAAGGCGCTGTTCAACGGTAAGGGTTGGCGCCGCAACGCCGACGAGAGGGAATGAAGAATGGACCAGCAAACTGATCGACCCGACGCGCGCGGATTCGCCCCCAAGGTCGCGATCGTCATGCGTTCATACAATGACCGAGACGTCATTCGCGGGACCCTAGAGATGATCCGGCGGCAGGCCTACCGCAACTTCACGCTGTGGAATTTCGACTCGACCTCGACCGACGGCACCTTGGAGATCATCAAAGAATTCAACGATCCGCAGCACATCCACCAAAACAGCCCAGCCTCTTACAATCCCGGCACCGTGCTCAACGACGCCGTGCACACGGTGGGGGCCGAGGTCCTGGTCTTCATCAACTCAGACGCCACACCCGAGCGCGACGACTGGCTCGCCCGGCTCATCGCCCCGCTCGCCGACCCACAGGTCGGCGTGGCCTATGGCCGCCAGACCGCCCGGCCGGATTGTCGCGCGCTCTTCGTGAAGGACACCGAACGCGCATTCGGCGACGGGCGGGAAGCCGCCAGGTGGGTCCATTTCTTTTCCATGGCCAACTGCGCGGTCTGCCGCGACATACTGGAGCGTTTCCCCTTCGAGACCCGGGTCCAATACTCCGAAGACATCGAATGGTCCTACCGTCTGCGCAAGGCGGGCCTTGAGATCCGCTATGTCGCCGAGGCCGCCGCCACCCACTCACACAATTACACACTGCGCCAATCCTTCAAGCGCCAATTCGGCGAGGGCAAGGCGGAGGCCTGGATCTTTCGTGAGGGCGAGCTCAACACCTCGTTTCTGCGTTACTGCCTGCTGCCGTTCGGGATGGAGGTCTTGAGAGACCTGCGCTGGGCCGCGGCCAAGGGTTCACTGGATGCGCTCGTTAATTCGGTTCCGCTGCGCGCCGTCCAGAAATGGGGTCGATGGCGTGGGCTAACGGAGGGTCGGAAGGCGTATGGCACACACTGAAACAGAGATCGCCCCGGCCAACCGCGAGCGCTATACGCTGGATGGCGATGCGGCGGTCGAGACCCGGATTGCCCGCGACCAGTCGCTGATCGCGCAGGCCGTGACTGCGCTCGTGGCGCCCCCGGCATTCCGCGCCTTGGTACTGATGGGCGGCTATGGACGCGGTGAAGGCGGCTATTGCCTGCGCGACGGGCAACCCGAGCCCTACAACGACTACGATTACTTCGTCGTCGTGCGCGACCTCGACCGGAGCAAACGTCAGGCATTGGCACAGGCGTTGGCACAGCAGGCGAAGGCGCTGGAACCTGAGGTGGGAGTCGAGGTGGATTTCGCACTCCTGCGCGAGGATCGGCTGCCCGCGGCCGAATACTCGCTGATGAACGCCGAGATGATCTGGGGCCACCGCGTGGTGGCCGGCGACCAGCGGGTGCTCGAGGCCATGCCCGCGATGCCGTTGCCGAGGGTGCCACTCGGAGAATTCACGCGCCTGATGCTCAATCGCGGCGCCCTGCTCCTGATGAACCAGCGGCGGCTGGCGGACGGTTCGGCGCTCACCGCCGGCGAACAGGAGGTCTTCTTCAAATACCTGTTCAAGGCCATTCTGGCCTGCGGCGACGCCCGCCTGGCCGGGAACCGATCCTACCAGCCCTCCTATGTGCAGAAAGCGCAGTTACTGAACGCGCTGGACTGGCCTGGGAAGGATGCGTTCATCGACCTCTATACCCAGGCGAGTGACAACAAGTTTCATCCGGACTATAGCCGTTACGCGGCAGAGGACGCAACGCTCTGGCAAGCGCGGGTCGTCACCATCTGGTTGAAGACCTTCTCGTGGTTCGAGGCCGAGCGCACCGGCAAGCCCATCGGCGATTGGAATGCCTATTGCGCACCGACCATCCCCAAGGGTCAGGGCGGCCAGTCCTGGGGCGGATTGCGCAATACTGCTATTACCCTGCGTGACTTCGGTCCGGCCGAACTGCTGCGCCAACCACGCTGGTCGCTGCGCTACCCCAGGGAGCGATTGATCTCGACGCTCCCGTGGCTCTTGTGGAATCCGGGCACCGGCCTGCCGCCAGCACCGGCCGCGGCACTTTCAGTGCCGGTAGGCACCCCCTGGCCGGAGGCGACCGCGACCTTCCTTAAATGGTGGGGACGGTATGCGTGACGGCCTCGATCAAGATTCCCGCCACTTGGGTTCGCCCGGTGCGTAGTCAGGCCATCGTGGCCTGACACCGTCAGGGCTGGAAGCCCTGACGACGCACGCCGCTGGCCGGGATTACGATCGAGGCCCCTGATGTCGTCGCGACCCTTATCGATTCGTAAAGAACCCTTAATACAGCGGTCGCCCACGGGGCGGGATTTTTCCGCGGCGCTTGACGGGTTGTGGGACATCCATTAACCTCAGCGCAATTGCCTGAGGATCGGGGTGGCTAGGTACTCGGACCGGGGCGACGGCACTTAAGGTGTACACACTAGACAGAATCTGTCTAGTACGAAAGACACAAATGTCGGTCTAGTACGTCGAACGCAGACGCCCGTCTAAGAACAGATTTGAGGTACTTAGACAGACATCTGTCTAGCACTACAGTGAGGCCAACACGCTAATGTCGTCGCGAGTTCTAAGCCCATAGACTATGCCTAGAAAAATCAGAGAACTACTTTATGACCTTGAACATGCTGGATTTAGCAACAGGAGCGGGAAAGGTAGCCATCGGAATCTTGAACACAAGAAAGGCATAAGAATAACGATTTCTGGTCAGACAGGAGATGATGCAAAACTTTATCAGGAGCGAGAAGTAAGGCAAAAGATTGAGGAGTCAAGAAAATGAAAGAAAGCGCAAGATACTTAAAACTTGTCGAATGGTCTAACGAAGATCAGTGTTTCATCGGCGAATGCCCTGGAATTATCGGTCCTTGCTGCCATGGTGACGATGAGGTTCAAGTATATAATGAATTGTGCCAAATCGTGGACGAGTGGATTCAAACGATGCAGGATGAAGGGAAAACCCTTCCGCCTCCAACTGCGGGCAATAACTTGGCGTCAAGATTATTGGCAATAGCTGCGTAACTATAAGAAAATCAAAGTAGAAAGAGCGAAATTCTGGCTGACTCCCTCGGCACACTTGGCAGTAAATATCGGGCTTTCAAAAATGCAAATTTGTCAAGCGCAAGCCGTCGTTGAAGCCCATATTAAGGAGATTCAAGATGCCTGGCATCGCCACTTTGGCTGCTGAAGTCACCAATGTATCTAAGCATTGCTTCTGGCTTTTGCTGGATGATGAGGAATTGGCTATACAGTTCTCAGAGTTTCCGTGGTTTAAATCGGCAACCATTGAGCGACTCTCCGAGATTGAACGTCCAACGGAAAACCATCTATATTGGCCGGAACTTGACGTTGATCTTTCGGTTGAATCAATTCGCAAGCCTGAAGACTTTCCTCTGATCTCGAAGGTTTTGGCATGATGGGAAAAACGGCTAAGCTCAATTCCTGAATCCGTGAACTAATACGGTGCGG
>CAILVI010000261.1 GCA_903837595.1 uncultured Thiodictyon sp. | reverse complement strand
GGCCTTGATCATCGTTACGGCCACCCCTGCTATGCCGCTACCGGCAGGAGCGCGGGCGGTCTGGGTGGGCGCGGTCGTCGGCGCGCCGGTGACGCGGGCAACGGCATGCGCTGGAGCACCTGCGCGAACAGCGTTTCGTGGGCGCGGCCGAAGAAGCGCTCGGCAGCGGTGGTCGCGTCGGCGCGGCGGATGTGGAAGTTATGCACGGCGGTCAGTGCCTCGAGCTTGCGGTCGCTGAGGCGATGTCGGCCATGATGATGCAGGGACAGTTGACCGTTGCGCCCCTCCACGCTGGAACTGCTGCGCTGGAACAGGTCGGCGCAGTCGCCGGCCACCTGTTCGAGTCGCGCGCGCTCGGCCTCCGCGAGGGCCTGGAGCGGATGACCACGTTGGCGCAGCGGTTCGAGCAACTGCCGGCTCAGGGCGTGCAGACGGTGGCGCGGTTCGGCGTGCGTGCTGCGGTTGGCGACGCGCTCCAGGTAGAGCGCCGGAATCAGCTGCGTGAGCAAAGCCAGTTCTAGCGCGGGCGGCAGATTCAGCGCCTCGACCTTGGCCTGCACGGTCGCGAAGAAAAAGGTAATGGTGGCAAGGAACTGAATCGTCAGCCGCTGTGCCTTGGCCAGGCGCTCGCGGGCGCGCGTCGGCAGATCGGCCGCGTCGGCGAGCTGTTGCAGACGCGTCCATACGTCGGCAAAGCGCTGGGCGATGCGCTCCACGGGCTGCGCCTGTCCCTGCTCCAACTCGTAGGGGTGATAGAGGGTCCCCAGCTCACGCACCAGTTCACGCGCTTGGGCCTGGCGCGCTTGGGCCTGTACCTGGTCGGCTTCAGCCTGCACCACGAGCGCCAGGGCGGCCTCAATGCGGGGCGCGAACGCCGGTGGACGCCCGCGGGGACGCGGGGATTGGGCGTCATAGGCCTGCTCGGCCGCCCGTTCAACGTCCAGGTGCGCCTGAGCGGCCGCGACGCTGGCGCCGGCCTGTTTCACGCGGCGGGCCAGGTGCAGGCTGGTGCCCTTGGACACCTCCTGTTGTCCATGGAACACGTCCGGCGAATGATGGGCGTCGAAATCCGTCTCGATATGGCGGCGCAACGCCGTCGCCTCGTCGCTGGTGCCCTGGATCACCGTCACGTCCAAGCCGTCCAGACCCGCGCGCAACGCCTGCGTCCAGGTGGCCGCCGTGCGATCCGCCGCGTACTGTTCGCGTAGCAGAAAGTTCGACACCGGCTCCAGCATGACCAACAAAATCTGCGGATGAAAGGTCTCATCCTGGCACACCGTGATCGGCCGATGCGGCATACCCACCGCCAGCTGCGCCCGTTGCTCGCGCGCCACCGCGACCACCGCCTCCTCCAAGGCCGCATTGAGGGCCTGTTGGGTGCCATAGCTGGCGCCAACGAACGCCGACAACCCACTCAACCTCAGGAATTCACACACCATCCGCACCCCGGCACCGCCTTGCAACGTGATCACGAAGTGCGCCGCCACCACGATCTGATGCAGCCATTGCACGCCCTCGGGGGTCGCCACGAAGGCCACCAAGATCGCCGGGGCCGCGCCGACCGGGGCGGGCTTGCACCAATCCTGCAGGGTGCTGCGGGCCACACCGAGCTCGGCGGCCACGTGCCGTTGCGGCTGCCCCGCCGCCAAGCGCGCAACTGCCGCCCCACGGTGTTCGGCCCGCTCCAGGCGCGAGCGGTGCTTCACGACCAACCACCGGCCCACCGCCGTACCACGTCCGATGGCATCGACCCGATGTCTGCGCTAAAGTCGATCCCGGCAGGACCTTCGAACATGGTGCTTAACCCTCGGTTTGTTTGCACTTCCAAGGGTACACAATTTCGCGGGTCCTGCCGCTCTCCAGGGGGTGATTCTCCAAGCCCTATGCTATGTCTTGGCCGGATTTATGATCAAGGCCAGGAGTACCTGATCGATATGGAGGATGTGGTCGTCGTGACCAAGGACGCCGCCGGCAAGGTCAAGCTCCACCAGGCCGCAAACCTCACCGCCATGGGCGCGGTAACGGGTGGCTTCTGGGGCATGCTGATCGGCATGCTGTTCTTCATGCCCTTCGTGGGTGCGGCCGTTGGGGCTGGGGCCGGCGCCCTCTCGGGGCGCTTCACCGATCTCGGGATCAATGACGACTTTATGAAGCAGCTGGCCGAAAAGTTTCAGCCCGGCGGCTCCGCCATTTTCATCCTGGTGAAAAAGGTCACCCCGGACAAGGTCCTGGCCGCCCTGGAGCCATTCAAGGGCAAGGGCCATGTCATCCAGACCTCCCTCACCAAGGATGAGGAGGACGGACTCAAGGCGTTGATCGAGGCACATCCGCAGGTGCCCACGTCAGCCTGACCGCCCGCCGGACGCGGCCGTGATTCTTCCGGAGCGCAAGGCTTTAGCCTTGGTCCTGTCCATCCAAGGCTGAAGCCTTGGACTCCAGGGTGGGCGGAGCGACGATTTAGGCCCCGGGCGCAAGACACACGGCGGCAATTTTCATGCGTACTCTATGCCTGCTGACCGGCGCGCTCGCCGTCCTATCAGCGATGGCGTCTTATGGGCAAGCCGCCCCGGAACCGGCCGCGGAGGGGGCGGTCCGGGGCGTCAATCCGAAAGACAACATCACTAAGATCGAGCTTCTTTATAAGTACGATGCCTATACTCACGGGGTTGCCGTCAATAGCCTGACGCTGAAATATGATCGCGCGCTCAGCTTCGCGTGGGGCTTCAATATCGAGGCCCCCCTTCCGTCATATCGTGGCTTTGGTGTTGCTTACACGGGTCTCGGCGACATTCAGGCGCGCCTTCGCTGATGACGATCTGGAGTCCCCAAGCCAGCCCGTCAGCGTGGGATGCATGAGGCCTTAGGCGCTGGATGTGGAACTCGAACTTGGCCAAATGATCTGCCCCGGGACTGGCGTCTTCGCCCGCGTGGGGACCTCCTTCCTCGACAGCACGGACGACTTCGGCATCAACCTTGGGTTTAAGTGCATCTTCTAATGCAACGTTTGGAGCCACGGGCTTGACCAGGTTCAGACTGCCGCTTGTCCTGGCCTTGGCGGCGCTCGGTCAGGTCCCGAATGGCCACGCGCAACGGGCAGTCTCCCATCCGGCGGCGGACCCGATGACGCTGATTGCGAACGAGCAAGTGACCCTGAAAGCCCGCCTCGACGCAACGCTAGCCGGGTACGCCTATTCAGGAACCTGGTTCGGCCTTGCCAGCGTCAACCCGGTTAACAGCTTCGCCGGCAATCGCGCCTGGGGCGAGGGTTGGCTCAATCTCGGGATCGACGCCGTGGTGCGCCTGCACCCCTGGATGGAGGTCTACGCAGGGGTGGGCGTCGGCGCTTCCGGCACGCTTGGCGCTGATTCTTACGACCAGAGAAACCAAGGTGCGATCAGCCTCGAAAATGCCTTTGCCGGCCTACGGACCCGAAATCCCGCCTCCGCTTGGAACATTGATGTGTCCTGCGGGCAGCAAGACTATGGCGTCGGGACGGGCATGCTGATTTGGCAAGGGGTCGGCAACGGCTTTGAGCGGGGCGCCGGTGGGCTCATGCCGCGCCTGGCCTGGGAGAACGCCACCGTGGCACGGGTCTCCTATGGCGGGCTGAGCGTCGAGGCCTTTTATCTGGACCCGAATGAACTCCGCTCGAGCGACACCCATACCCGGCTTGCCGGCGGCGTCGCTCAATATCGCTGGGGCGAGAAATCACGCGTTGGGTTCGCGGCGCTTCATGTTCTGGAATCGGATATGTTCTATCCCTTGCCGCGTGATCCAACCGGCATTCCCGGCGGGCGCAAGGGTCTCGACGCGCTACAAGGGTTTGCGCAGATCGAGGGGAGCAATTTCGGAGTCAACAACGCCTGGCTGCGCGGGGAATTTGCGATCGAACGCAACCGCTGGATCGACATGGCGGCCTATGCCTGGTACGGCGAAGCAGGCTACCGCTTTGTGACCCTGCCTTTGGTCCCGGCGATTAGTTACGCCTACGCGCACTTCAGCGGCGACGACCCGTCCACCGCGCGGTATGAGCGCTTTGATCCGCTCTATTACGGCAATGGGCTGGACAATTGGTGGTTCGGCGCCAGCAGCTCTTACGCGTTCCTGAATTCAAACGTGGATTATCACCGGGTGACCCTCCAGCTGCTGGTAACCCAGCAGGATTATGTGAAAGTCCAATATCTTCGCGCGTTCGCCGATCGACTTTCCAGTCCCATTCAGTTCGGTCAGGCGACCCGTCCCGTGTTGACCCCCGCGGGCGTTACCCTCACGAACGGCGTCGCGAACCATCATCTCGACGATGAGGTCTATGTCGAATGGGCGCATGTCTTCAGCCCGCACTGGACCACCGCGCTCTGGAGCTCGGTCGCCATGCCGGGACAAGGCATTCGGGATCTGCCGAATGTGAACAGCGCAACCTGGTGCGCCGCCGGCATTACCTTGAAAGTGAAGTATTGAGGTGCTAGCGGCGGGTGCGGTCCGTTCGCAACTGGCGGTCGAGGCTTTAGCCGGTGGCGGCTCCCGACTTTCGATCCGTTTTCTGACAGCGCGCTGTTTAACCTGCGAATGGACCCTTTCGAACAGCGCGATTGCCACCGCTCGAACCTCCCGGCGATGACGAAGGCATTCCTCGGCGGCATGATCCGCGACATCCTGGCCGACCATGCGCACTCGCTGGCCGAGTTTCCGCCGCGCCAATCGGGCGGGACCGTGACGCCAAGTCGGACGAACCCAGACTGAACGGCGTGACCACGCCAAGGAGCGCCCAATGGGCCAACTATCCACTCATGCCCTGATCTTCGCCGGGGGACTGTTCCTCGGGATGCTGATCTTCCTGGAGACGGGGCGGCGAATTGGCACTCGGCGATCGGCGCGGGAAGCCCAACGATCACGGGAGGGCGCCGGCATCCTGGACGGTGCCGTGTTTGCCCTGCTGGGATTGCTGATCGCCTTTACGTTTTCCGGGGCGGGAACGCGGTTCGACGAACAACGGCAACTGGTGGTGGAGGAGGCCAACGCGATTGGCACTGCCTGGCTGCGCTTGGACCTGCTTCCCGCCAGCGCGCAGCCGGCGTTGCGGGAATTGTTCCGACGGTACCTGGATTCGCGGATTACCACGTACGGGAAATTCCCCGATGTCACAGCGGCGAAAATGGAACTGGCCCATTCCCTCCAGCTTCAGGGTGAGATCTGGACCGACGCCATCGCGGCGTGCCGTGACTCGGGTGCCCAGCCCGCGCCCCTGTTGCTCCTGCCGGCGCTGAACCAGATGATCGACATCACCACAACCCGCACTGAAACGGCGCTCCGGCATCCGCCCATGATCATCTTCGGTATGATCGCTGCGCTTGCGCTGACGGCGTCGCTGCTGGCCGGCTATGACCTGGCGGGCGGCAAATCTCCCTCCTGGGTCCACATCTTCGGCTTCGTGCTGGTGATGGCGGTGACGGTGTATGTCATCCTCGACCTGGAATACCCGCGGCTCGGTTTGATTCGCATGGAGGACTCCGACCGGGTGTTGATTCAATTGCGGGAAAGCATGAGTGACCGCCGATGAGACGCTTGTTGCTGCTGCTGTTGCTCTGCTGCATGAACCTGCCGGCGTTGGCCCGCGATCCTTCCCATCCACGCATTGGCCTCGTGCTGAGCGGGGGCGGTGCACGCGGTGCCGCCCATGTGGGGGTGCTCAAGGTCCTGGAGGAGCTGCGCATCCCGATCAGCGTCGTGGTCGGGACCAGCATGGGAGCCCTGGTCGGCGGCACCTATGCCAGCGGCGTCAGCCCGGCCGATATGGAGCACAGCCTGACGACGGTCGACTGGGACAAGCTCTTTGTCGATGAGTCGCCGCGGGAGGATTGGCCGATCCGCCGCAGGGAACAGAGTTTCAATCCGAAATTCGACTTCAGCATCGGCGTCAATGACGGCAAGATCAGTCTGCCCAGCGGAGCCCTGGCGGGACAGAAGGTCGAGATGTTCTTCAGTCAACTGGTCAAGAACGCAGATGGAATACGCAACTTCGACGCCCTGCCGATCCGGTATCGTGCCGTGGCGACCGATCTGGAGGACGGCTCCATGAAGGTCTTCGACTCCGGTCCCCTGCCGGAGGTGATGCGCGCCAGCATGTCGGTCCCAGGGGTGTTCGCGCCGGTACTGTTCGAGGACCACCTCTATGTGGACGGCGGATTGGTACGCAACCTACCGTTGGATGTGGCACGCGCCATGGGCGTGGACCTCATCATCGCCGTCAACCTGGGGGGCGGCTATCTCCCCCGCGATCAGTTAGGGTCGGTGGTCGGGGTCGTGGGGCAGATGGTCGCGATCCTCACGGAGCAGAACGTCACGCGCTCACTCAAGCAATTACGCCCGGGGAAGGACGTGTTGATCACGCCCGAGTTGGGCAACATGTCCTCCAGCGACTTCAACGGCGCCGCGACGGCCATCCGTATCGGTGAGGCCGCCGCCCGCCAGGCAGCGCCGCGTCTCGCGCACCTGAGTGTCAGTCCCGAGGACTATGCCGCCTGGCTGGCCAGCCGTCCCCGCGCCATCCCGGACACGGCGCCGATCACCAAGGTCGACGTCCGCGGCCTCACCTACGTCAATCCCAAGATCTTCGAACCACTGGTCGAGCACCAGCAGGGAAGGCCACTGAACCGCCCGGTGCTCGACCAAGACATCCAGCGGCTCTATGGCCGGGGAGCCTTCCAGAACATCAACTATAACCTCGATCGGCAGGACAGATCCAACAGTCTGGTCGTCAATGCGCGCGAGAAGCCCTGGGGACCAGGCTATCTCACCTTCGGGCTGGGGGTCGCCTCGGACTTTCAGGGGGACAACCGCGTCGGCCTGCGCAGTTCCTATCGCCGTATCTGGATCAATGAACTCGGCGCCGAGTGGTACACCACCGCCCAGCTCGGAAACGTGGCGGATTTCTACACCGAGCTTTACCAACCCTTCTCGGTCGAGCGCTCCACCTTCATTGTACCCAGCCTAGGGGTCGCAAGCGCTCCGCTCAACGTCTTTCAGGGCGGCAAACGTGTCGCCAACTATACCCTGACCCGCAGTGCCCTGGGTCTGGACTTGGGTGGCACCCTGTTCGACGGAAACGCGGAGCTGCGCATTGGCGCGGTCCTTGCCCATACCACGGCCGAACTCGATACGGGTGACCCAAGTCTCCCCACGCGCACTACCAACGAGACCGGTCTGCGCGCATCCTTTGTCTACGACACACTCGACAGCGCCTACCTGCCGCGGCGTGGTAACCGCCTGGCCCTGGACCTGCGCTCGCCCCAGGCGGCGCTGGGTGCGGACGTCAACTTCAACCGCGCAGCGGGGCGCTGGGACGGCGCTTTCGCCTTCGGGGCCAACACCCTCGTCGCCCGTGCCGAGGCCGGCAAGGCCTTCGGCGGCGACATGCCCTATTACGACCAATTTGCCCTGGGCGGCTTCCTCCACCTATCCGGCTACGCCAACGACCAGTTCCGCGCCAATCAGTTTGCGTTCGGCTCACTGACCTACTACCGATTGATCACCGCCCTGCCGCCGCCACTTGGCCGCGGTGTCTATTTGGGCGCTTCACTGGAGGTCGGCGAATTGGAGAAGACCAACCCGCTCCTGACAAAGTCCGGCATCCGCTCCGGTAGCAGCCTCTTCTTTGCGGCCGATACCTGGCTCGGACCCGCTTACCTTGGCCTGGGTGTGAGCGGAGACGGGAAGACCACGGGCTATCTTATCCTCGGGCGACCTTGAACTGACGGTCGCTCCAGTGTGTGAAGGCGATGGACAGGGCGTACCGCGGGCGGTTGCGCGGTAATTCCCACACTACCTCACCTGTCGCATCCTTTCCTATGACTTTGTCCGCACCCGTTCAGCGGCCTGCGGTCATATGATGACGGAGTCCGCGCAGCTTTCCCGCGACGGGCCAGCCGGCATCTTAGTCGGCCCATTTTGGGTATTCGTGGTATTGACCGCGTCAGCTGTTAGCTGGATATTTGACCCTAGGCAATGTCGAATGACAGGAGACGACCATGAACACGCAACTGACACTCCGGCACCCATTACGGGAGATGGAGCTCTTGTTTGACCACTATTCCCGGGCGATGCAACGGGCCTGGTTGCGCCATGAGGAGCGCAGCGCCGTCGCGCAGATCGCAGAGAGCAAGGCGAAGAAGATCGAGGTCAAGGGCGAATGAGCAAAGTCATCGGTATCGACCTTGGCACGACCAACTCCTGCGTGGCGGTCATGGAGGACGATCGGCCCAAGGTGATCGAGAACGCGGAAGGGTCGCGGACCACCCCCTCGATGGTGGCGTTTGGACCCGATGGGGAGGTCTTGGTCGGGCAGGCGGCCAAGCGCCAGGCCGTGACCAACCCCAAGAACACCCTGTTCGCCATCAAGCGCCTGATTGGGCGCCGGTTCGACGAGGACGTGGTCCAGCGCGACATCGGCATGGTCCCCTACAAGATCGTGCGCGCCGACAACGGCGACGCCTGGGTCGAGGGCAACGGCACCAAGATGGCGCCGCCCCAGGTGCAGGCGCACATCCTGCGCAAGATGAAGAAGACCGCCGAGGACTATCTCGGCGAAACGGTGACCGAGGCGGTGATCACGGTCCCTGCCTACTTCAACGATTCCCAGCGTCAGGCCACCAAGGACGCCGGCCGGATCGCCGGTCTGGACGTGAAACGCATCATCAACGAGCCGACCGCCGCGGCGCTCGCCTATGGTACGGACAAGAAGCGCGGGGATCAGAAGATCGCCGTCTACGACCTGGGCGGCGGCACCTTCGACATCTCCATCATCGAAATCGCTCAGGCGGAGGGGGACCACCAATTCGAGGTCCTGTCGACCAATGGCGATACCTTTCTCGGCGGCGAGGACTTCGACAAGCGGCTGATCGATTTCCTGGCCGACACCTTCAAGAAAGAACAGGGTATCGATCTGCGCGGCGACCCGCTCGCGATGCAACGCCTGAAAGAGGCGGCGGAGAAGGCCAAGATCGAGCTTTCGTCCGCGGCACAGACCGATATCAATCTGCCTTACGTCACCGCGGATCAGACAGGCGCCAAGCACCTCAATGTCAAGCTGACGCGGGCGAAGCTCGAGGGTTTGGTGAATGACCTGATCGAGCGCACCGAGGGACCCTGCCGGCAGGCGCTCACCGATGCGGGACTCTCGGCATCGGACATCGACGAGGTCATCCTCGTCGGGGGGCAGACGCGCATGCCGAAGGTGCAGGAGCGCGTCAAGGCGCTCTTTGGCAAGGAGCCGAGGAAGGACGTCAACCCGGACGAGGCCGTCGCGGTGGGTGCCGCCATTCAGGGCGCCGTGCTCTCGGGTGCCGTCAAGGACGTGCTGCTGCTCGACGTCACACCGCTGTCGCTGGGGATAGAGACGCTCGGGGGTGTAATGACCAAGCTGATCGAGAAGAACACGACCATCCCAGCCAAGGCGACCCAACTCTTCAGCACGGCTGACGACAATCAAGGCGCCGTCACGGTGCACGTGCTCCAGGGTGAGCGCGAGCAGGCGAGCGCCAACAAGTCGCTCGGGCAGTTCAACCTCGAGGGCATCCCGCCGGCCCCCCGTGGGATGCCCCAGATCGAGGTGGCCTTCGATATCGACGCCAACGGCATCCTCAACGTCTCTGCCAAGGACAAGGCCAGCGGCAAGGAGCAATCCATCGTCATCAAGGCGTCGAGCGGACTCTCCGAGCAGGAGGTGGCGCGCATGGTCAAGGACGCCGAGGCCCACGCGGCGGAAGACCGTAAGTTCCATGAACTGGTCGAGGCGCGTAACCGCGCCGACGCCCTGATTCACGCCACCCGCACCACGGTGAAGGACTCCGAGGGCACGCTTGGGGCTGCCACCAAGGACCGCATCGAACGCCTCATCGGCGATCTGGAAGAGGCCATCAAGGGCAGCGATGTCAATGCCGTTGCCGCCAAGACCGAGACCCTGCGGACGGAGACCAGCAGGCTGTTGGAGGCCGCGCGCGGCGCTGCCACGACGGGCGGCAGCGCGCGCGCCCAAGGCGGGGGAGACGACGAGGTGTTGGACGCCGAGTTTGAAGACGTTGGTCCTCGTTGAGAGGAGTCCCTAGCATGCGAATGGACAAACTCACCACCAAGTTCCAGCTTGCCCTGGCGGACGCCCAGAGCATTGCGGTCGGGCGTGGCCACCAGTACGTCGAGCCCGTGCACCTGCTCATGGCGCTGCTTGATCAGGACGGGGGCACCGCCCGCCCACTGCTGGTCCAGGCGGCCGTCAACATCAACCAGCTGCGTGTGCAGCTCATGGAGGCACTGGACCAGCTACCCCAGGTTCAGGGGGCCCCGGGCGAGGTCCACCTCGGCAACGCGCTTGGGAAGCTGCTCAACGTCACCGACAAGCTCGCCCAGAAGCGCAACGATCAGTATGTTTCCAGCGAGCTGTTTCTGCTCGCCGCGGTCGAGGACAAGGGCAACGTCGGCGAACTGCTGCGCGCCGCCGGGGCGAGCAAGGGCGCCCTGGAGCGGGCCATCGACCTGGTGCGCGGCGGCGAGCGTGTCCAAGACCCCAACGCCGAGGAGCAGCGTCAGGCCCTGGAGAAGTTCACGATCGACCTGACCGAACGCGCCGAGCAGGGCAAGCTCGATCCGGTCATCGGCCGCGACGACGAGATCCGCCGCACCATCCAGGTCCTGGGTCGGCGCACCAAGAACAACCCGGTACTGATCGGCGAGCCGGGTGTGGGCAAGACCGCCATCGTCGAGGGACTGGCGCAGCGCATCGTCAACGGGGAGGTGCCCGAGGGGCTGCGCGGCAAGCGGCTGCTGGCACTGGATATGGGCGCCCTGATCGCCGGGGCCAAGTTCCGCGGCGAGTTCGAGGAGCGCCTGAAAGGCGTGCTCAACGACCTGGCCAAGCAGGAAGGCCAAATCATCCTATTCATCGACGAGCTGCACACGATGGTCGGTGCGGGCAAGGCTGAGGGAGCGATGGACGCGGGCAACATGCTCAAACCTGCCCTTGCGCGCGGAGCGCTTCACTGCGTGGGGGCGACCACGCTTGACGAGTACCGTAAGTACGTGGAGAAGGATGCGGCCCTGGAGCGGCGCTTCCAGAAGGTGCTGGTGGACGAGCCCAACGTCGAGGACACCATCGCGATCCTGCGGGGGCTGAAGGAACGCTACGAGGTCCACCACGGAGTCACCATCACCGACCCGGCCATCGTCGCCGCGGCCACCCTCTCGCACCGCTACATCGCCGATCGCCAGCTCCCCGACAAGGCCATCGACCTCATCGATGAGGCAGCGAGTCGCATCCGCATGGAGATCGACTCCATGCCCGAGGAGATGGATCGCCTAGACCGGCGCATCATCCAGCTCAAGATCGAGCGGGAGGCCCTGAAGAAGGAGTCCGACGAGGCATCCAAGCGGCGCAGGTTGGATCTGGAGACCGAGCTCGCGGCCCTGGAACGCGAGTATGTCGACCTCAAGGACGTCTGGACGGCCGAGAAGGCGGCGCTGCAGGGTGCCAGCCAGATCAGGGAGGAGATTGAGCGCGTCAAGCTGGAGATGGAGACGGCGCGCCGCGCCGGGGACCTTGCGCGCATGTCGGAACTCCAATACGGGCGCCTGCCTGAGCTGGAGCGCCGCCTGACCGAGGCCGAGCGAGCCGAGCAGCAGGAGGCGACCCTGCTGCGCGACAAGGTCACCGAGGAAGAGGTGGCCGAGGTGGTCTCCAAGTGGACCGGCATCCCGGTCGCCAAGATGCTCGAGGGCGAGCGCGAGAAGCTGCTGCACCTTGAGCAGGAGCTCGGCCAACGTGTCGTCGGCCAGGAAGAGGCCCTGCGGGCGGTCAGCAACGCCATCCGCCGCGCCCGCGCGGGGCTCGCCGACCCCAACCGGCCCAACGGATCCTTCCTGTTCCTCGGACCGACGGGTGTCGGCAAGACCGAGCTGTGCAAGGCGCTCGCCGCCTTCCTGTTCGATACCGAGGAGGCCATGATCCGGCTCGACATGTCCGAGTTCATGGAAAAGCACTCGGTGGCGCGCATGATCGGCGCGCCCCCCGGCTATGTCGGCTACGATGAGGGCGGCTATCTGACGGAGGCCGTGCGCCGCCGGCCCTATTCAGTGCTGCTGCTCGACGAGGTGGAGAAGGCCCACCCGGACGTGTTCAATGTGCTGCTGCAAGTCCTCGACGACGGGCGCCTCACGGACGGCCAAGGGCGCACCGTGGATTTTCGCAACACCGTCATCGCCATGACCTCCAACCTGGGCTCGGACGTCATCCAGCGCATGGCGGAAGAAGCGCGTTACGATGAGATGAAGCGGGCGGTGATGGAGATCGTCGGCCAGCACTTTCGCCCCGAGTTCATCAACCGCGTCGACGACACCGTCGTCTTCCACCCGCTGCAGCGCAAGCAGATCCGGCGCATCGCCCGCCTGCAGGTGGACATCCTCACCCGTCGCCTGGAGGGTCAGGGAATGAACCTGCAGATCACGGATGAGGCACTCGACTTGCTGGGTAATGTCGGCTTCGATCCGGTCTACGGCGCCCGTCCCCTCAAGCGAGTCATCCAGCAGCGCCTCGAGAATCCGCTGGCCCAGGAGATCCTGGCCGGACACTTCGCGCCGGGAGATACCATCCATGCCGCGGCCGAGCGGGGTGAGCTGATCTTCATGGCGACCCGCGCCTGAGCATCTCACAGGACTGAGGCATGCCGGCAAGCCCAATTGTCACCTGATTATCGACAATGATCATTGTGAGGCATGAATTGCTGACGCAAGCATGAACGATACCCTCATACCGGATCGCTGGCATGCCTCCAGGTTGCGCGGCCTCCTGGCGTTCGGGCTACCGACCCTGTCGGTTCTTGTGCTCTGTTTTTATGCGGCAAAGCCCTTTATCCGACCTCCTACGCCGTCCCATATCGTCATTTCTACTGGGGGGAATACCGAGGATTACTTTGCCTTCGCGCAGAACTACGCCCGCATTCTTGGCCGCAATGGCATCACCCTGGAGGTACGTTCCTCCACGGGATCGGCGCACAATCTGGCGCAGCTGCTCGATCCCCGCTCGGATGTCGACATTGCCTTCCTGCGGGGCGGACTGAACCATGCGCAGGTGGAGGGGGAAAAGGCCCCGGCAGCGACGCTCGCGATGCTGGGTACGATCGGCTATGAGCCCCTGTGGGTGTTTTACCGTCATCGGCGTCCTCTCGATCATCTTGCGCAACTCAAGGGCAAGCGCCTGGCAGTCGGCCCCCCGGGGAGTGAGACGCACAAACTGGCCGCACCGTTGCTGGATGCCAATGGTCTGAATGATCGCCAGACCAGGCAATGGCCATTGGAAGGTATGGACGCCGCGCAGCGGCTGGAGGCCGGCGACATCGATGCCGCCTTCATCGTCGCCTCCGCCGATGCAGCGATGGTGAGGCGCCTGCTCATGAACCCACAGCTCCGCCTGATGAGCCTTGCACATGCCGAAGCGATTGCGCGCCGCTTCCCGGTCTTTGCACGCGCGGACCTGCCACGCGGGGCGATCGACTTTGCCGCGGATCTTCCTCACCAGGATCTGAGCTTGTTGGCCACCCCGGTGAGTGTCGTCATTCGCAAGAATTTGCATCCAGCCTTGCAGTATCAATTGCTACAGGCGATGAGTGAGACCCATGGTGGTGGGGGAATCCTCCATAAGGGGGGGGAGTTCCCATCGCCAAATGAGGGTGATTTCCCACTCTCTTTTGAGGCCAAGTCCTATTTTAAGCAAGGTCTGCCTTATCTGCAACGCCATTTTCCCTTCTGGATCGCCGATCGACTGGAGCGCTTTTGGGTATTGATCCTACCGCTCATCGCCGTTGCCGTCCCGCTGGCAAAAATGCTGCCGTCTCTTTATAACTGGGGTGTCCGCTCGCCATTTTACCGCCGCTATGGCGATTTGCGTCGATTCGAAGCGGAACTGGAGCATGCACACGGTCATGCTGAACTCGCGCGTATTGCGGCCAGTCTGCAGTTACTCGAAGAACAGATCAACCACCTGCACCTGCCGCTGTCCTACAGCGATCTGTTGTATACGTTCCGGATGCACCTCAATCTGGTCCGTGCCAAGGTCGTCAGCATGATGCAGGTTGATGAGACACCAAGTCTTCAGGAAAACGATCAGCCGGGGCCGGAGCCATGACCATCGCTCTACCTCCGGTGCGCCTCGTGACACCGCGCAAGCTCGTGACACCGCTCCAGCGGTGTCACGCATGTGTTTGGCGCTCTGCGCCCTGGGGTCCGCGGCCGAAGTTATGATCAAAGCCGATCCGACGATCCCACGGCCGGATACCATGCCGGTGGGCGAACCAAGAACCGCACCAGTTGTTCCATCAATGATGCTCTGACAGGAAGAAATACCCATGCTGCAACACTACCAAACCCGTTTCTGGTTGATCTTCGGCGTCCTGTTCATCGGACTGCTCTACCTGTTGGCGCCGGTACTGGCGCCCTTCATGTACGCCGCCGTGCTCGCCTATCTGGGAAATCCACTGATCGACCGGCTGGAAACGAAAGGTATGGAGCGATCCCGGGCGGTAATGGTGGTGTTTGGCGTGATCGTCCTTGGTTTGGTGGTGCTGCTGCTGATCCTGATTCCGATTTCTTCGCACCAGTTCAAGGTACTGATGGATCGGCTGCCGGTCTATATCCAATGGCTCCAGACCAGCGTGGCCCCCTGGATTCACGCTCATTTCGGTTTCGATCCAGCGACGTTCGAGCTGGAGTTATTGCATACGCGACTGACCGACTATGCGGACAAGATCAGCACGGTGACCCTCGGTCTGGTGCAGGCGCTGGAGTCCTCCACGACCGTGATCTTTACCTGGCTCGCCCATCTGGTGCTGATCCCGCTGCTCACATTCTATCTGTTGCGCGACTGGCATGTCTTGTTGGCCAACATCCAGCAACTACTGCCGCGCGCTACGGTGGACCACATCAGCTACCTGACTCATGAATCAGATAAGGTTGTCGGGGAATTCCTGCGCGGGCAGTTCATCGTGATGGTCATTCTGGGTTTCTTTTATTCTGTAGGTCTGGCGCTGATCGGACTGGAATTTCCGCTGATCATCGGGATGGTGGCGGGACTGGTGAGCTTCGTACCTTACCTTGGCCCGATCACCGGTATTCTGCTCGCCAGTACCGTTTCGATCATGGAATTCCATAGCCTGCTCAGCGTGGTGCCGGTCCTGATCCTGTTCGGTCTGGGACAATTTGCCAGCGATTTCTTCCTGACCCCCAAGCTGATCGGAGACCGCATCGGTCTGCATCCGGTGGCCGTGCTATTCGCGGTGCTGGCTGGCGGCCATCTGTTCGGACTGGTTGGCATACTGCTCGCACTGCCGGTCGCCGCGGTCATTCGGGTCTTGTTGCATGGCGCACGGGATGCCTATCTGAACAGCAGCCTGTATCGCGGTTGAAAATGCACCGCGGCGGGTGCCCGTCGGCAGCGAGCGGAGCGTCGTTCGTCGTTCCTCGCTCCGGCCGGCTGCTGCGAGGTGAAAAGATCTCTCATGGAGACACGGAGACATGGAGAATTTTTCTTTCTGCTTTGTGTCTTCGTGTCTCAGTGAGAGGCCAAATCTTTGCTTATACGCTGCCGGTTTTAGCCGGAACCGTGATCGAGGCCCCCTTGAGCAGCCCCGGATCGACACCGATCACACCATGGAGGGTTGTCGAAGTCGAGGGTCAGATCGACCCCCGCCATCGGGCTGACATTGAAGCGGACGCGATGGGTGGAGCGGTTGCCCTGGCTTAACGCCTTGGCCAGCGAGATGCCCTGCAACCATTCCGAAAGACCACCGGAGAACAGCGGATCGAAGCGCTCGTAACGGCCGCTGCGCGGGTCATCTCCGGAGAAATACGAATAGCGGATCGAGAAAAAAGCCCTGCAGCGTCCAGCGGCCGATCGTGGCCTGGCCGAGCACGGCGAGGTCGTGCGTGGTACGGGGCGCCAGATAGACGCCCGGACGGGGACCTGCATTGTATTGCGAACCGTATTGCGAGATCAGAAAGCCGTCGTTGAGCGTGAAATTCTGCCGGCCGATCGAGACATTGGCATTCACGCCCGTGCGTGGGCTGACAAAGAGTAAGCCGGCATAGAACTTTTCGATGTTGGTGGTCGAGCGGTAAAGACCCCGGAGCCCCCGTTGAGGATCACCCGGATCAGGCTGCGATCGCTGCGATAGAGAACTGGGAAGGGCGTCATCGCCCGTTCCGGGAAAACGCCGGACGGCCCGGCCACGGAGGCCTCGCCAGTCTCAAGCTTCACCGTCACGACCATCACCACGGTATCCGGGTTGATGCGTTGCTGGAGGCGATAGGTGGCGTTGCGTACACCAGCGATGCGCCGAATGCGCATCATCGCGCTGTCGGCGATCAGCTCGTTGAAGCGCTCGCCTGCGCCCATTCCGACCAAGCCGCGCGCCTGCTCGCGCAGGGATGCGTCCAGTTTGGAATCACCGCTGGACCCCAGGAGATCGATCTGGACCTCGCTCAGACTGATCCCTTAGGAAGGCAATGTCGGGACCGGCACGTTCAGTCGAGCTCCTGAACGCCGCCGCCGCTCACCGTCAGCACCTGCCCGCTGATCCAGGCCGCGGCAGGCGAACAGAGAAAGAGCGCCGCATAGCCGATGTCGGCGGGTTCTCCCAGCCGTTGCAATGGCGTACGCCGCAGCATCGCGGCCTCGATCTGGGGCGTCAATACGCTGCCCAGGGCGGCGGTATGGATCGCCCCCGGGGCGATCGCATTCACGCGAATCTGATCGGGCCCCAGATCGTAGGCCAGGTTGCGGGTCAGATGACTGAGCGCCGCCTTCGAGGAGGCGTAAGATGCCATCCGCACATTGGCGTTCTCGGCTGACATAGAGCTGATATTAAGGATGGCCCCGCCACCTGTCCTGGCAATCTCCGGCGCGCACAGTTGGCACAGACGGAACACCGAGAATACGTTGAGCTCATAGGCCCAGATGAAGTCTTCCAGCGGCATGTCGAATGGCTTTGGACCGCCTCCACCGGCATTGTTCACCAACACGCTGATCTTGCCGAACCGGTCGAGTGCGGTCCGTATCAGCGCCGTGAGATCGTCTTCCACGGTCACGTTGCAGGCCAGCCCCATCGCCTCCCCGCCAGTGTTGCGGATGCCCTCGGCAACTGCGAGCGCACGCGCGGGGTCAAGGTCGCTCACCAGCACCGTGGCGCCGACGCCCGCCAAGGTCTCGGCGATGCTCTGGCCAATGCCGGCCCCGGCCCCAGTAACAATGGCCACTTGGCCATCCATTCGAAATGCGTCGAGTAGCGGCATCTATAAATCTCTCGTAAGTACGGGCGCGGGCCGCCTTTGCGCAGGCGGCGAAGCCCAGGCTATCCAAGTAACCTTGGATGATGGCAAACAGAAAGGCGGTCGAACAACCGAACATCAGTACGTCCCCGATTTCCCCTTGACCGGCACGACCGGCGGCGCGCGCCAGCGGCCGTCACGGATCGCCTCGCCTGGCTCGTAGGTGCGAAACGTCAGGCCGAATGGCCCGTCCGGCACCGGCAACCAGTTGCTCTCCAGCGCCTTGCCTGGCGAGTCGTGTTGCACGTAGATCGTGATGCCACCGTTGGGGCCGCGCTTGAACGACGGCATCATCGGCGAGTTGATTGCATAGCGATCGAGCGGGTTGGCGTACAGGAGCTTCTGCGTCGTATACGCGGTGATCGACCAGAACGCGCCGACGGGCGGTAGGTCGCCGTTGGCGAAGTGGATGGTGTAGCGCTTCGACCCATCGAAGGGCTTGGCGTCTACGTCCGCCTGCCAGCCGACCCCGAGGAACTCCTCCTGCGCGTTGCCGAGGATACCGAGCATCGCGCCGGTCGCACGCGTCAGATAGTCCTGCTTCAGGAACTCGCGCGAGCCGAACAGCTCGGACGATGCGCGCACGCGCAGCGCGCGCTGTTGCATCTGCCCGAATGCCTCGCGCATGCCCGCGACGACCGCCGACTGCAGCGACGCGGGCGGGTCGAAGCGCCGGCCCGCTTCGATGCCGATCCGCGCGAGCCGCACGCGCAGCTCCTGTTCGTCGGCGAGCACCGGCATAAACTGCATCATCCAGTCGAGAACGGTGTAGAACCCGAGGCTTGTCGGCTCTTTGCGCAGGTTGACCGGCGCGACGAGCGGCGGCAGCGGGTCCGGCGGTGGCGCCTGCTTTCCGAGGTACTCGTAAAGCGTGCGGACCTGGAAGCGGTCCTGGATCGCGTGGACTGCGTTCAGTTCGTCGGGCCGGAAAAGTTGCGTGCGGAAAAGCCCGAGCGCCAACGTCGTCGTCGACAGGAAGACCTTCTTCACTCCCTTCGGCGTCGGTCCCGACCAACCGGGTGGCGCCACCATGAAGTCGCCGCCAACGCGCCCGTTCATCCGCGGGGAGACATAGCCGAGGATGTAGGTATAGAGGTCGAACAACTCCAGCGACAGATACCGGTTGGCGGCGAACGGCGGCACCGTGATGATCACCGGCCCCTGGCGCAGATCGAGCCATGCGTACGAGTACGGGGTATCGACGTTTGGCGAAATCGTCGCAGTGTCTTGCGGCGTGGCGACATTGCGGAAATTGCCGACCTTGTTCATTGGTGCGAGGAAAAGGCCCGAGTTGGGGTCCAGCGCCTGCTCGTACATGATCCGGTAGAGGTCGACCGTGGGGTATCCCCAGACATAGCCGATGGAGGCGATGGAGGTCAGCTGCGCGGGAGAAAGCGCCGTCAGGCCAGCGCGGGGGACGGATGAGGCGTCTGCGGGTGCGCCAGCCGTGGTGCCAAGCGCGGCGAAAGGCGGTCCCGCGGCGATGGCCGGAGACAGCAAGCTCAGCGATCCGACGACGTTCAGTGCCACGCCAAGTGCGCGGGCGCGCAGCGTCTTCAAGTCAGTGTCAGAGGTTGCCCTTCTTGTGCTGGTCGTAAAGATAGCCGCCGAGTGAACCCACACCGAGTCCGATCAGTGCACCGGCACCTGCCTGTGCACTCAGGGAGCCGATCACGGCACCGCCGGCGGCACCCATCAGGGCACCGGTCACCGATCGGGTGCCGGTGGTGGTACCGCAGCCGGGGATGGCGACGGTGGCGATCAGGATGCTGGAAGCGGTGAGGGTCTTCAGCAAAGAGGTCTTCATGCAGGGAACTCCTGGACGGTGCCAGACGCGACCCGGGGCCGCGATCTGGAGGGTTGGACGATCGACTGGGGATGCCGGAGGCGAGATCACCCCTTACAGGGATATTTGGCCGCGAGTGCGCGCATCAGGCCCACCACCGGCGGCTCACCCAGTAACTTCGAATCACCGGCGTGCGCTGCGGCCCAGTTGCTGAATGCGCCGACACCGTCCTCAATGGTGGCGGTGGGCGGGTAGCAGACCAGGCGCGGAAGCTTCCCCGGTTTGCTCACCAGATCGTGATATTCGCCCGCTGCCTCGATAAAGGCGCGGCATGCCTGATGGGCAACCGGGTATTCGGGTTCAGTGGCCGCCACTGCGCACACGGCGATCAGGTCCTTGGTGGTATCGAAACGGAAGTCGGCGTTATCGACCGCCGCCGCGCGTTGACACAGGCCCAGAGAGAGCAGGACGGCGACCCCGGAAATAACCCGGGAGCGGGGGGAAAGCGGAGTGAAGACCATCATCGTTCGACCTCGTTGGATTGGCTGGTCAGCCGCCGCCCGACGGACCGCTTGGGCCCGTGGGGGTGCGCCGGAGGCGGCCCGTACTCGGGACGACACCGGGCTATTATAACCCGCCGTGGGGGTTCAGCGCTCATCCGCCAATGTCACGGCGAACTGCGGCCATTGCGCAATCCGCCCGCGAAGGAGTGCCTGACAGCAAACCGCAAGACATCAAGCAGCGCAATCTGCTATTTAGCATGGGTATTGGGCGGCGGCCCAAAATGGGTAACTGATCGATTGTGTCAGAGAGGGCGCCTAGGCTAGGTTGTGTCGGGGGCAAAATCGGGAACGTATCCTGATATACTCCGCTTCATTGTCACAGGAGTCGAGCGTTATGCCCAATCGCGAAGCGATACTGGATCTGACCGGGGAGATGGAGCGTCTCATCAACGAAAGCCAGGCGCCGGAAGCCATCACGCGTGCGCTCTACGATCTCGCCTGGTCGCTGCACCAGAGCGAGCAGGTGGATCGCTTCGCAATCGGCGACGGTATTTACAGCCTGCGGGACATGAAACGGATTCGGGACCAGGAGCAGCATGACGCTTTCATCGCACGGCATGGCAAGCTTGCAGGATGACTGGGCGAGGATGACCGGGGGTGTATGTAATGCAGAAGGTGAGACTCGGCGCATGTGTGGCCTGCGCGCTGGCGCTATCGCTCGCGGGGGGCGCTGTGGCGCAGGAGCCGCCGCGCATTGAATCCTACCGGCTTGACCTCGGGCCGGCGCAGATCGCGCAGGCGCACGCCTGGACGACGCGCGCCATCGCCTCCCAGGCGTACCTGATCGGCCTGCCCGCCTTCATGAACCTCGCGCAGTTGGCCAGTTACCGGGCAGCGCGCCTCATGATCGCGCCACAGGAGGAGCCGTTCGGCGGCTGGCTGCTGGTACGGGATTTCTCGACGCCGGGCACCACCACCGTCATGCCGAACGTCGACACACTCTATGGCGCCGCGTTCCTGCGTTTGGACCGGCAGGGCCCGGTGGTACTGTCGCTCCCGGCGGTTCGCGACCGCTACCTGTCGGTCGCCGTCCTCGACGCCTATTTCAGCGATGTCGCGGTGCTCAGCCCGCGCACGATCGGAGAGCGCGCGGTGAACATCCTGATCGCGCCACCCGGCTGGGACGCGGCGACGCCGGAGGGCATCGACCAGGTGGTGGTGGTGCCGACCCCGGTCGCCACCCTGTTCCAGCGCGTGCGCGCGTGCAACGAGGCGGATCTGGCCGCGGCACGCTCCGTCCAGGACGCGATCCGGCTGGCACCGCTCCACCGGTGGCGCGGTCCGGACCGCTCCTTCCCGCGCATCGAGACCTCCGCATACGACGGCGAGGCGCTGCATCGCCTGCACGATCCGCTGCACTTCTTCGAGGTCGTCGCGGACTACACCGCGCTCAATCCGCCGCCGCTGCCCTTCCGGGCACTGAGCGCGATGTCGAACGCGGTCGGCCTCGGCCCGGGCGGGCGGCTGCCCGAGGACCCGGCGCTGCGCGAGGCGATCGCGGCGGGTGCGCGCGACGCACAGATGGCGATCAACGCCCTCGCTTCCTATGGCCCGTCCCGCGAGGGCTGGCGCGTGCCCAATCCACAGACCGGCAGACTCGGGCTCGATCCGCTGCGCCATGCGGCGACGCAGCTAACGCAGGTCGGCTCGCTGCCGGCCGACGAGGCGATGTACTTCGTCGCCGTGCGCGACGCGCAGGACCGTCCGCTGGATGGGCGGCAGCGCTACACGCTGACCTTCCCCGCCGGCCAACTGCCGCCCGTGGGCCAGGGTGGATTCTGGTCGCTCACCATGTACCGTGCGAGCGACGGACGGCTCGTCGAGAACCCGCTCGGCCGCTACCTCGTCGGCCCCGAAACGCCGGGGTTGGCGCCGGCGCGCGACGGGTCGCTGACGGTCACCTTTGCCGCGGACCGGCCCGCCGGTGTCCCCGAGGGTCACTGGCTGCCCGCCCCGCGCGACGCCTTCCTCGTGACGCTGCGCACCTACCTGCCGGAGATCGCGATCCGGGACGGCCAGTGGTTTCCGCCGGCCATGCGGCGCGTGGACTGAGCGGCGCCGCGGCCGACCGACCGGTAGAACTCGGGGGGCCGGTCGGGCCGGCCCGCGCGGGCCGCTGGTGCCATCGCCCTCTGCCGCGGCGCTCCCGGTGGCCGGATTGATCACCAGGGCGCGTCAGTACGCGGTCCAACCCCCGTCCGTGGCATAACGCGCCCCGGTCAGGTTGGCGGCCTCAGCCGACAGCAGAAACAGCATGACGGCCACCTGCTCCCAGACCGTGGCCGGACGATGCTTGCGATCCGCATAGGCAAGAATCGACTGGGTCTTGATCCGTCCCATGTTGTCGCCCTCGCCCGCGCGCATGATCTCCGCGACCAACTGCCCGGCGCGGGCGACCATCGGCGTGTCGGTCGCCGCCATGTTCACCGAGTTGACGCGAATGCCGTAGGGCGCATAGTCGATGGCGGCGTTCGCGGTCAGTCCGTTCACCGCATGCTTGCTGGCCACATAGGCCGGGTTGCCGGCCAGCCCCGTGAGTCCGGCGATCGAGGCGACATTGACGATGGCGCCGCCGCGTCCCTGCGCTACCATCTGGCGCAGTTCGGCGCGCATAGACCTGAATACGCCGCCGGCATTGGTGGCGAAGACATTGTCCCAATAGGCGTCCGTGGCCTGGTCGATGGGTGCGAAGACCAGCGACTTCTGGCTTGCATAGTCGATCGGCTCGCCCGAGTAGACGCCGTCCATCACCCCGGCGTTGTTGATCGCCAGATCGACCCCGCCGAACTGCTCCACAGCCAGCGCGACCATGCGGTCGCAGTCGGCCGTCTTGGCAACGTTGCCGACGACGAACGCGATCTTGCCGCCTTCCTTGGCGATGGCTTCGGCCGTTTGATTGGCTTCATTGGGCAACCAGTCGATCCCGACCACGTTGGCGCCCTCGCGCGCCGCGCGGATGGCCGCCGCCTGGCCCATCCCGCGGGCAAAGCCGGTAATGACCAAGGTCTTCCCCTGGAACCGCCCTGGGATGAAATAGGTGGGATCGGGTGGTGCGATAGCCACCTTGCCGACGCCTTCCCCGTCATCCCCCCGGTTGGCCGCCCCAAATGCGTCGGCCCCAACGGCCTGGGCAATCGGGATGGCGGCGGTACCAGCGCCCAGCCCCTTGAGTAGCGATCGACGATCCACAACAGGTCTACCCCTTCAATTCATCAGTGGAGGTGCAAGATGGCGGGCGCGATCACATGGACGATGGTATCGGTGGTCCCGGACACGACGAACTGCATACCGATCGCGGCGACCAGCAAACCCAGGATACGGGTGACGATGCTCAATCCTACCTCGCCGAGCACCCGCTGGAGTGGCCTGGCAGAGAGCAGGATCAAAAACGTTAGGAGTGAGACGCCGATAATCACCGCCAACAGGCCCAGGAACATCGTGTCGCTCCCGCTGTTCTTGGCCTCTGCGGCATAGAGGATCAGATTGGCGATGACCCCAGGCCCAACCAGGAGGGGCATCGCAAACGGCACCACGATCATGCGATAGACCGACTCGGCCTCGCCCAAGTCCCCGCCGACTCCCCCAGCCGCCGACGCATTGCTCTTCTGGTTCGCCACGGCATTCACGATACGGATGCCGATCAGCAGGAGGATGATGCCGCCGGCCATGCGAAAGGCATCCAGCGTGATCCCGAAAAAGTGCAGGATATTATTGCCGGTCAGGAGGAAAATAATCATCAAGCCAAGCACGGTCAGGGTCACCAGCAGCGCCAACCAGCGCTGGACGCCGGCACCCAAGCCATCCGTGTAACCAATGAATACGGGGAGCATCCCCAGCGGGTTGAGCAGTGCGAATAGGGTTGCGGCAAAGGTGCTGAGGGTCGCTTCCATAGTAGTCTCAATATCCGGATGGTCGGGCGTGGATGGCGGTGGGATTGGGCGTCGGCGCGCCGATCCTGCGTAGGGTATTGCGATCCGTATGGTGAAACGGCTCCGCCTGCCCGGGAATGATCAGGACCGTGTCCTGCTCGTAGGACCAAGTGTCGTCGGGGTGGATGGTCACCGTGATGGTGTAGCTCACCGTCCTGAAGGCATACTCCAGAAACGGATTGGACAGAATCCCGTTCGTCTCGCCACCACGAACCGCTTCGAGGCGAAAGGTTCGCGCGTTGGGCGCCGCCTGTCCGACGGCCATTGCGGTTTGCCCGCGCGGTATCGCCAGTGTCTGGATCAACCGACCCGTCGCCGGCTCCCAGAGCCAATAACCGACCTGGTCATGAAAGGTCTCGACTTCATTCGGCTTGACGATATGCGTATGGTAGCGCAAGCCGTAGAAAAGTTGGGGGCCATTAGTCTGTGCATCGATTGGCTGACATTCGACGTGCTCGACAAACGCCTGCTCTTGCGGGCCGTTGGGTTTCGGGTTGACGTCGAGGCCGCCAGCACTGGTCCAGATGCCGGCTATCCCGGCGAGCGGTCCCAGGTTCGCGAGTGTGTCGACTGCCGGTTGCTGCTCGGTATAGATGTCTTGCGGAAAATCGTTCATGGTTCCTCCTGAGGCTTAACCTTCTTGATCATCATTCCGGCCACAGGAG
>CAILVI010000260.1 GCA_903837595.1 uncultured Thiodictyon sp. | reverse complement strand
CATCTGGGCGCGCTATGGGCTGCGCATCCAGGACTTCCAAGCCGAAAACTATGTCACCCAAGAACGCCACGCCCAACCCGACCTCTTCGACCCCGGCGATCCCAGCGATCCGTTCTGATCCGTCCCGCCCGGGCGCTCCTCAGTGAGCGCCCCCCTGACGCCATGGCCCCCGACTATCCTCCGCTGCGTTCGCCATTTTTCCGCGCCTTTTGACAGCCGCTAACACCGAGGTTGTTGGTGAAGAGGTCGCCAGACATCGTCGCCGATAGACACAAGCGATCAATGATATTGAGCGCATTGCTCTGCTTCGCCTGAGGGGCACGCGCGGATTGGGCACTTCGCCGGTGGCAGAAATCTGGTCATATGCCACGCGATCGTGTGCGATGCGCCCGGCTGGGCGCGGCGGACCGACCGCGGCGACCTCGTGGCAGGCGGCGAGTTGCTGATCGACCAGGCACTTGGCCCAAGCTTGCCCCAGCTACTCGAAGACGTTGGTCGGTTCGCGCAGGGGGTGGATGTTACATGGGCCGTGCTTGCACGCGAGTTCCTGATACGGCTTCCAGCCGTCGGAGACCAGGGCACTGCAAACACGATTAGCAGTCCGAAGGCGGCGAACGCCTTCTTGCCCCGATTGGGGTACGCGCCGTGCCACGTCAGCAGCGGGAGAATCCAGTGGTGTTTACCGGCCCTGTACATGCCGGTTTCCTCGGGTTGAGCGACCGAGGCGCGCGTGATGACCTCGCCCATCGCTGCCACGGTCGGGACCAACAGCACAGGCCCCCTTGGCCTGAATTGCCAGCACCGTGGCGTCAGACATCGGCAGGCCGCACAGATCCCCCCTTAAACTCACCAGTGGGTGCCAACGGCAACATGTGGCGGTAGGTAAACTACACAACCGAGTCCTTCCTGCGCGCCCCGTACTGCACCGGCACTGCGGCGGGAAATACGCCCGGATGGACTTTCCCGCAACTGCACTCGGCTTTGAGCCCTAGTGCTCGGTGACCTCGCATCGCAGCGGCGGCATGAGTTTCCATCAGATCAGACTGCGCCACGCGCTTCAGATTATGAACGGTGTGGCCCTCTTGGCCTCCCATCAGCTTATTGCCCACTAGGCGCAGGCACTTCCACTTGGGTTTGTTCAACCCGTCCGACGACCAGGTGACTTGCTGGAGTTCGCGCTTTTTCTTTGCCAGACGACCTTGCAGATCCGCCACCGTCGCAGTCAGCGCGGCGACGCGCACCCACAACTTCCCGACCTGGGCGTCTTTCTCAGTAGTGCTCAGAGACGTCAAGTCAGACGGGGGTTCCTTAGTCGCAATTTTCCGCTTCAACGCCAGGTACTCAAGAAAGACCAGCGAGGCGGCTCCGCGGGATCTAAGTAGTCACAAGAACGCGATTTATTTCAGAAATTCAGGAGCTATATTTCTTATTTCTTTCTGATGCTTACGTTACTTTTCTTGCGAACGGTCAAGTTGACCGCTGCAGACGCCTGCGGATGGCTGCACGGAGAATTTGCGACTGCACCCCCTCTGCCAGGGGGTCCTGTCGTCGTATGCGCGCAACCAGCTCATCCAATAGATCGCTTTCACTCGACCCAAGCAGTACTTGGTCCGAACATTCCGGCACGAAGGTACTCTCCCCTACTCCTACGGTCGTCAGCGCGGGATCCGTCTCGTTGAGATCCCGCAAAGCTTCCCGCACCCAACGGCTCTTCCCTTTACCACCGTACTCTTTGGTCGCTACATCCCGAAGTCCGTCTCGCATGACACGCGTCATTCGCACCGTCGTCTTCACACGCGCTTCTCCATCTCAACCAGAAACTCCTTCCATGCCTTCGACACAGCTCGGTAATCCGACCATTCAAGTTGCGGCAGATGGTCCTCACCCAAGATAATCTGCATGATCTCCCGTACAACTCCCGCCTTTGCCGTCGCTCCCAGAGTCACCTTGGTTACGGGGCGCCCACGCATCCGCTCCGCAGTTGGCTTCCGCACCTTCTCCAGCTCCGCAAGCGCCCGCTCCAAAGTCAATCCCTTTGCAAGCAACGTCAGAACCAAGCTGCGTTGCTCGTCGTCTTGAATCGCCGACGCCGATGCTGCCACCAGGAGATCCTTAATGGTTCCAGCAAAAACCGCTCGGAGCACATCGGCCGGGCCCCGCGCCACTTGGAGGTATCGCCTGGCACTGCGTTCCGCCATTCCCAATAGGTTACCTAACCGCTCACCGGTCGCGTCCCCTTCCTCGGAGAGCTCTTCGAGGACACCCATGACATTACGCATACGCGCAGCCAGATCCAGGTCATCCCGATGCATATTTTCGACAAGCTGCAGCGTCCGAATTCGCGCCGGCCGCTGATCAGAGATCCACGCAGGAAGGTGCTTCATACCCGCCAAACGTGCCGCCCAATATCGCCGCTCTCCGTAGGCGATGCGGTACATGTTACCGTGCCGAAATACGCGGATCGGCTGGAGGACGCCGCTCTCCAACATGGAATCAGCCAAATCTCTCAGACGTAAAAGGACTTTTAGCCTGGGCGACTCCGCATCCGACACCCTAGCACCAGTGACCGCCTCAGCATCCAGCAACCAGGCAAACTCCTCTTCACTAAGTAACAACTGCCTAGGGTTATCGGGATCAGGTTCGATCTTCTCGACATCCAGCGTATCTACATGAAAGGCGCCCGCCTCAGCACTGCCGCGCCGCACGGTGTCCCCAATGGCGTCAGTAATTGCGGAGGACCCGAATCGAAATTTCTTGGGAGGGTTCGCCATGCTCATGCCACTCCCAATCCACTCAGAGATCTTTCGACGTACTCGCACATCTCAATCGCCTCTTGGCGCGCTGGGTCCCTTTCCGCAAGGTCAAAAATACTCTTCGGTCGCGCTTCCGCATGGTCGGACTCCGCAAACGCGATCCGCTGGTGAAGAATAACCGGAGACAGGAGACTAGCCACCGCAGCATCCTTGCGTAGCGAATCCAAGATTCCTTCATGCAAGGCAACCTTGCGGAACAGATTCGGCTGGATTGCGGCGATCTTGAGCGGCGCCCGTCCGGCATCGCGGCTGTGCATCTCTTGCCTCCAAAGCTGCAGCATGCCAAAAAGACCCTCAATGGGCTGCGGCTCGAGCGTCGTCGGGATGATTACATGAGTAGCAGCCCGCATGGCGCTAATTGTTAGAGGCCCCTTAGCTGGCGCAGTATCCACTAAGACAATATCGTAGGACTGGCGGACCTCCTCCAACGACAGGAAGGCGTAGAGCCGATCGTGAACGCGCTCCCGCACATCATCGACTCTGACAAGCTCAATCTCGCGCAACCGCGGACCATGCCCAGGCAACGCATCCAACCCGTCGATCCGTGTATGATACGGGTAGACCTCGCCGTTGAAGTAAATGTCCGCACTGGAACTGCGGCCAGACCAACCGCTATCGTCGTCATGAAACATCGGATGGAGCGGAGGAAGAACGCCGTCCGGGTCCGCCGCGTCATACTCCATATCAACGAACCGACGAGACAGGTTGCATTGGGCGTCCAGATCAACAGCCAACACCCGGCGACCTCTCCGGGCAAAATACTCGGCTAGAACCCGCGTGACAGTCGTCTTCCCTACGCCGCCTTTATTTTGGACAACTGCAATCACGTGCACGAGGCACCCCGCTAAATTTTTGACCAACACAGTAGTGTGTAGAGCAAAAATAACACTGTATTGCTTTTTCAGCCAGGGTCAACTATCATTTTCCCACATCTTAGATTCTGTTTATCTCCCTACGCTCTGACTACATTCTTGTTTTTGTATCCGGTCCGCTAACTTCAAGACCTGTTTAGCGACCGCAATCCACAAGTACGGAACCCATGTCTTCAGATCCAAGCGTCATCGACGACACCGACCAAAGTCGCGGAGCAAGCCTCGCCAAGACTTTGTCCCGCTTGGAGCAACGGATCGCTGAGCGGGCTCCGAAGACTTTTCAAAGCCGTCCCCAACCGGATACAGACTTAAACAACCTGGTCCAACTACCGCTGTGGCCCGACCAGCGCCGTGGGGTTCCCAACGACCTTGTTCGCGGAGCGCTGTTCACGGTCGGAAACGTCCGTATCAAACGCAGCTTCCTTCGAAATACCGTTGTCGCCACGCTTTCCGGCATCGAAATCCGCTACACCGGCGAAGAACTCCGCCAGGACGATCAGGACGTCTTCCTCCAGATCGTGCACCTCGCCCGCCTCGTGCCACTCGGTACCCCAGTGAGGTTCACGGCACACGCGATGCTTAAGGCGCTAAAATGGAACCCGAACGTTCGGTCATACACGCGCCTGCGTGATACCGTTGCTAGGCTCAAGGCCACTGGCCTTGAAGTGCGGGGCGACAAACGCGGGTATGCAGGCTCGCTGATCCGGGATTTTTTTTGGAAGGACGATTCGACTGGAGAGAGTTCAAGGGAATGGGCTGTTCGCCTGGAGCCCGAGATTGCGGCGCTATTCGGCCATGTCGCCTACAGCCAAATCGAGTGGGGGCAGGCGAACAGCCCATTCCCTTGAACTTTTGAGCGATAGCGTTGGTGACGATCTGCGACTCAGCCTGAGTATCGCCCTTGGCGTCAAACGTCGCGACGTCGAAGCCGTAGTCGGGGCCGTACTTGACGAATTCCTTCGCCGAGAAAGCTTGCGACTCGTTGGCCTGGTTGGACACGAGGAACGCAACCTTGACGT
>CAILVI010000259.1 GCA_903837595.1 uncultured Thiodictyon sp. | reverse complement strand
GCTGCTCGATGCCATCCGCCCGCGGTTCGAGCCGGCACTCGGTATCGGGCCCGGGCAATGGCTGCGCCTCGGCTTTCGGCTCATCGGGACGCTCGGCGACCTGCGCGCCGAGATCGTCAAGGGCCTGGGCGGACGCACTGCGTCCGATATCCCCATGCTGGTTGAGACTCGCCGGCTGCGCCTGCTGGTCCTGGACGATCTGGGTGGTATGCACGGGGGTGCCCCCGGGCTTGCCATGCGCCGCTGGCTGCGCGGGCTCCACGAGCAATACGCCGTCAAACTGCTGCTGGTCAGCAACGAGCGGCTGGAGCTGGCGTTCCCCAAAGACCAATGGGCATCCGACTCCCCCTTGTGGAACCTGGACCCGCGGCCGGTGGAACTGGCCCCGCTCACCCCGGCGGATTGCGCGCGACTGGTGGCGCTGCGGCTGGCGGGCTGCGGCGGCCCGGCGGACGACTATGCCGAGCTGTGCCGCGAGGCGCGGCACCCACGCGACCTGCTGCACCAGTGCGCCAGGCGATTCGAGCGATTGCGTCCGGACCAGGGAGGATCGGCGCGATGAGCGAGGAGCTGCCCTATGCGCCACGGCGCAAGCGGCCCTTGTCGCTGTGGAATCCGCTCGATTACCTGGTGCTGCTGTATTGGGTGTTCTACTTTCCGCAGGCGATACGGTGGTATGTGGAGCGGTTTGGGAGCCTGCCCTGGAATACGGATGGCTGGGTGGCGATTCGGCGGGATCCGGTTCAGCGGCGGTTGGCGAGTCAGGCGATTGGGGTCTTGGCGATTGTGCTAGGGGGCGTCTGGCTGGTCGCCACTGGTCTCGATATATCGCTGTCTTGGGTAGGCGTGACGCTCGGTGTGACGCTCGGTGTGGCGTTCGGCGTAGCGCTCGGCGTAGGGTTCGGCTGGGTGGGCGGTGTGGCGCGCGGTGTGACGGTTGGCGTAGCGTTCGGCTTGGCGGGCGGTGTGACGGGCGGTGTGGCGGTTGGCCTTGCGTTCGACGTGACGCTCAGCCTGGCAGTCGTCGTGACGCTCTTCTTGGCGTTCGGCCTGTTGGTCGGCGTGACGGGCGGCCTGACCGGCGGCGTGGCGGTCGGCATGGCAGCCTTCGTGGCGCTCGGCGTGGCGGGCGGCCCAGCGCTCGGCCTGGCGTTCCGCGTAGCCATTGTGTTTTCGGTCCTTTCTGCTCTAGGTCGCATAGACACGGTTGCACTTGCCTTACTTTCAGCCTGGTCTCGGCGCTCAAGGCGTATCGCAATCGCGATGCAACGGGTCTCGGCTCTACCGGTTCCAGGTCTTGCAAAGGATCTCTACGTTCGCTTGACACAGGACTGGCTGACTGGTCTTGATGAATGCGAGGGTCTGCTGCGCTATACCCTCCAGTTCGTGCCGGTCCTCAAGGCGGCGAATCGCGCATTGGCATCGACCGACGGGGCGGCCTTGTTGTCTCGGATCGCCCAATGGTGCGAGCGGGATATCCGCGATTGGGATGTGCTTCGCTTTCAATCCGCGAGTCTGTCGGCCGAGCTGATGTCGTTTTTTTCGGAAGGCATTGATTTTCTAACTGCTCGCTGGCGCCCGAAGGTCGATGTATCACTGCGCACCGACACCCCGTCCCGCGCCGCCTGCGCCGGATTCTGGCTATTACACGAGGCCGGGCCTTCGCGGGCCGCAGACGCATTTGCGCACGTCCGCCATCTGCCGTTCGGCGAAGAGATGCGTGCCAACTCCGCTGCCCTGGCGACCGCGCTCGACTGCGAACAATTCGAGCAGATCGCCGCCTGGCTCCCGCCGACGCCACCCGGCCCCGAGCTGCTGCGCCCCAAGGTCGCCCAGTGCCTGGACCGTCTGGGCCAAGCCGCCCGCGACACGCACCTGGTCCTGCATTCGCGCTCCCCCCGCGAGCGCAGCGGCGCATTGAACCGGGTCATCGGCAGCCTGAAGGCGTTGCAATCGACCCCGAATGAGTGCCCCCAGCCCGAGCGGGTCGTCTTCGTCAAGATCGTCGACCAATGGATGGACCTGGCCCAGCGTGTGGCCGCCGACGTAGGCACCCTGGAGGCCCGCGCCGGTCGCGAGCCCCTATATCGTCGGTGCACCGGTCCCGGCGGACCGTTTGGTCGGGCGCGAGTCGGTCTTCGAGGAGATTCGCGCCGCCTGGGCCAAGCCGGGCCAGCGCGATTCGCTGGTGGTCTATGGCCATCGGCGCATGGGCAAGACCAGCGTGATGCGCAATGTGCTGGAGTACGGGCGATCCGGTCCGGATACCGGGCTTGCCTATTTCACCCTTCAATTGGTCGATCCCGCAATGCCCCTCGCGGACCTCTGCCAGGCCATCGCCTCCCAACTCTGGCGGGCATCGGGCCGCACGATGCCGGAGCCGCTCGGGATCGGCGCATCCGGCGATCCGCAAGGCCTGAACGCAAGCCCGCTCGCCGAGCTGAGAAACGTCTTCGAGCGGCTGCACGAGGCCGACCAGCGGCGCCGCTATATCCTGGTCCTGGACGAATACGAACTGCTCGATCAGTATCTGAGCCCCGCCCAGGCCAGCGCATTCGTCGCCCTGCTGCGTGGCCTCACCCATCAATACCCCTGGCTGGTGGTCGTGCTGGTGGGTCTGCATCGGCTCAACGAGCGCAGTGCGAGCCTCTACGAGCCGATCTATGCCTGGCGCTCGGTGCGGGTGAGCTTTCTCGACGCGAACGGGGTCGCCGATGTGCTCCAGGTCGATGCGGATGCCTTCCCGCTCGCCTTCAGCCCGGAGTGTCTGGCGTCTATCCATCGGCTGACCGCCGGGCAGCCGTTCCTGGTCCAACTCTTAGGCGACGGGCTGGTCGATCGCTTCAATCGGCGGCTGCGCGAGGAGGTCCATCCGCCGCCCGCGACCTTCTCCGCGCAGGACGTGGAGGCGGTCGTCGCGGTCCCGTCGATCTATACCCAGGGTGCGGGCTATTTCCGCGGGATCTGGGCCCAGGCGGCGGAGAGACCGCCGGGACAGCACGCGGTCTTACGCGCCTTGGCGCCCGACCCGCAGGGGCTCGCAGCGGCGGGGCTGGCGCACGCGAGCGGGCTCGAAGGCGCCGGGCTGGACGCGGCGATTGGCGCCTTGATCGATCACGATTGCGTCCTGCGGGCGGGCGAGCGTTATCGCTTTACCGTCGAGCTGATGCGGCGCTGGGTAGCCGGGAGTTGGATGGAGCGGGACGACGCGGGGGCCTAAGAGCCGCGCTGCACTCAGGCGCCCCCGCGGGGCTGGTTGGCGCCCAGCAGGGTCTGGAGTCGCGCGAGCTCCGCCAAGGCGGCGTCTTTCTCTTGAAGGGCGGCCTCTTTTGCGTGCCGCTCGGCTTCCCGCGCAACGTGCTCCTGCGCCAGTGCCTGCTCCAGCTCGTGCTGGCGGCGCTGAATGGAACTTTGCACACGCAGATAGTCCTGTCGCGCCTGGTAGGCATCGTAGGCGTGTTCTTTCTCGGAGAAGGCCTTCAGGGTACTCATGGCTTGCCTCATTTCAATGGTCTGCATCCAGGCGGGTAACTGGTCCGCATCCAGGCGCTCCCCCTGGAGTAGGGGGGGGTTTCAAACCCACCCCTACCCTTCGGTGCCGACCGCCTCGGTGGTGAACTTGTTCAGCTCAAAGAGGGCGATGCCGCCGTGGTCGAAAAGACCGCGGCCCCGCTCGTCGCGCAGCCAGTAGCGGTGGGCATAGGCGGGGTCGTCCGACAGCAGGTCGTCGCCCAGCAGCCAGATCGCATAGGTGGGCCGCAGCCGATTATAGTCCTGGCCACTCTGCCGCGAGGAACCGGCGCGCGATGCCGTCTCACAGCCGGACAGTGCATTGACTCCGTCAACAATGTCGCCAATTCTCGACTAAAATGGGGTTTACGCCTGGCTCGGACGTGTTTGGCGCCCGGGTTTGCGGGGGATGTGGGTGTCGGGATCACCCTCGTCATCGACGTTGCCGCGGACGGAGGGCCCCAAGCATGAGTCAAGCAGCGCGCACCTGTCGGGTTCGCGTGGCCTTTGAGCCTAACCGGTTCGCCGCCGAGCAGCTGATCACGGCGTACGAACAACTAAAACCGACCACGTCGCATCGCGCGGCGCCGGAGGTCGTGGCGCCGCAGATCGCTCCGCGGCGGGCCGCCGTCACGGGAGGTAGACGATGACCCAACGTTTGGTGGTGGCGCTCTATGCCCGTGTGTCATCGGACCAGCAAGCCAAGAGCGGCACGATTGACAGTCAGGTGACGGCGCTGCGCGAGCGGATTGCGGCCGATGGCGAGTCGCTGGCGGAGGACTTGTGCTTTATTGACGCGGGCGTCAGTGGCGCGACGCTGATTCGCCCGCAATTGGAGCGGTTGCGTGATCACGCGGCCCTGGGCGTCATCGATCGTCTCTATGTGTTGTCGCCGGATCGATTGTAACGGAAATACGCCCATCAAGTTCTGCTGATGGAGGAAATAGCCACGAGTGGGGTGGCGTTGGTGTTCCTTAACCATGCGATTGGCAGCACCCCGGAAGAGGCGCTGTTACTGCAAATGCAGGGCGTGATTGCGGAATACGAGCGTGCCAAGATCATGGAACGCAATCGGCGCGGCAAACGTCACGCGGCGAACCGCGGCAGCGTCAATGCGGTGCCCGCGCTGATCAGCGAGGAACTGTTTCTTGCCGTGCAGGCGCAACTTGACGAAAATCGCCAGCGCGCCCGGCAACGCCGCGGCGGCGCCAGCTATTTGCTACAGGGGTTGACCGTTTGCGCTCACTGCCATTATGCGTATTATGGCAGAGGGGTCGGCTACGGCGCTGCGAACGGCCGCCAGCTGCCGTCCTATTACCGCTGTCGTGGTACCGATGCCCATTGCTTTGGCGGAGTGCGGGTTTGTGACACACGCCGGTGCGAACCGATCGACTGGATGACTTGGTATGGCAGCAAGTGGTCGATTTATTAGCGCATCCCGAGCGCTTGAAGCAGGAATATGAGCGCCGTTTGGATCGGTTGCAGCAAGAACACCAGGTGAATGCCGACACGGCCGCTCTGGAACGACAGCAACGCCATCTCGAACAGGGCAAATTCCGGCTGATCGACAGCTATACTGAGGGACTGATCGACAAAGCCGATTTCGATCCCAAGATGACGCATGTGAAACTGAAGCTTGAACAGGTCGCGGGTCAGATCGCCACCGCGAAACAGCATCACGCCGGACAATTCGAGTTGTTCTTGGTCATCAATCGTCTGGAAGAATTTGCCGCTGCGATTAATGATCGTTTGACCATCTGGATTTCGCTGCGAAGCGCGAGATCGTCCGCGCCTTGGTCAAACGTGTCGAGATCCACCGCGACGAGATCGTCGTGGTCTTCCGGGTTGATCCGGACCCAGGGGTGCCCCGGGACCAGGATGCACCTGAAAGCCAAGCGGTGGGATCAGGTATGCAACATTGTAGACGGCGCTTTCGCCCCGTCCGGAACCGTTTGAAACGGCTGGCGAACCCGCGACACCGGCCGGTTCCGAAACGTTTGGGACGGGGTTGCAAACCCCGTCCCGCCAGGCTCCCGCAGGGGCTGCCCTCCGCCCGCATTGCCAACCCCCCCCGCCGCGGGTATAAAGCCCCAAACCCACCCCGACGGACCCCGCCATGCCCGCCGCCAGTCAGGACCGCAGCGACCGCGACTTCGAGCGCCCGTTCGAGCTCTTCGTCAGCTACTCGCATAAGAGCGAGCCGATCAAGGACCGGCTGCTGGTCCACCTCGCGCCGCTGAAGCGTGCCGGGCTGGTCGCGACCTGGACCGACCGGGAGATCCCGCCCGGTGAGCTCTGGCGCGATGAGATCGCCGCCGCCATCGAGCGCGCCGACGGGGCCGTCTTCATCGTCTGCGCGGACTTTCTCAACTCCGCGTTCTGCATGGACGAGGAACTGCCCGCCTTCCTCGCCCGCCGACGCGACGCCGGCACCCTGGTCCTCTTCGTGCTGGCGGACCACTGCAACTGGGACCTGGACCCGACCATCAAGGCGCACCAGATGGTGCCCAGGGACGCCAAGCCCATCACCGCCCACCGGCCCAAGTCCATGGCCTACACCGCCGTGGTACGCGAGATCCATCAGGTCCTGGAGCGGCACCGCCAGGCACGGGGCCTGGCCCGGCGGAGCGCCCAGCCGCCGGCGCCCACCGACCGCACCCAGGACGCCCTGGCCGCCCTGCTCGCCGAACTCCCCGGCGCCACCGCCCGCCTCTACGGCCGCGCGGCGGACCTGGTCCGCCTCGACACCCGCTTCGGCGGCGGGCCACCGGCCGGACAAGGCGGCGTTCTGCTCTGGGTCGCCCCCGGCGGGGTCGGCAAGTCGGCCCTCACCCGCTGGTGGATCGAGCACCGCGATTGGCCGGCCGGCACCCGCTGCATCGGGCACTCCTTCTACTCCCAGGGCAGCCACGACCAGAACACCAGCGCCCGCGCCTTCCTGTTCCGGGCGCTGGCGGAGCTGGGCGACACGCCCGAGTCTACGACCTCGGACCACGACCTCGGCCGCCGGCTCGCCGGGCTTGCCGCCGCGGCCCCGACCCTGATCGCACTGGACGGGCTGGAGCCCATGCAGCAGGCGTCCACCGACCCCCGGCTCGACGGCCGGCTCAAGGATCAGGGGCTCGCCGCCCTGCTCGAAGGGCTCGGGCGCGCCCCGGGCCAGGCACTGTGCCTCGCGTCCTCGCGCCTGCCGATCCCCGACCCCCGGATCGAGTGCCAGCCGGCCTTCCGCCAGGTCCGGCTCGGTGTACTGCCGCGCGCGGGGGCGGTCGAACTGCTCGCGGCCCGCGGCCTCACCGGCACCCCGGACCAACTCGACGCCCTGGCCGAACGCTGCGCCGACCACCCGCTGGCCCTGGTCCTGGCCGCGGAGCTGACCCACGGCTTCCTCGACAACCAGGCCCAGACCTTTCTGGACCGCGATTGGCCGGTGCCGACCGCCGCCGGACCCGACCGGCACGCCGCCACCGTCATGGGCTGGTTCGATGAGGCACTGCGCGACGAACACGCGGCACTCGACCGTGCACTGGTGCGGGTGCTCGGGCTCTTCGACCGCCCGGCCCCCTGGGGGGCGATCCAGGCGCTCAAGGACCAGGACCCGCCCATCGCCGGGCTGACCGAGCCGCTGCATGGGGCCACGGAGGCGGAGCTCGAGGAGGCGCTCGCGCGGCTGCGGCAATGGGGGCTGGCGGACCGGGCCGATCGCGAGCGGGACGCCCACGCCCCCATCGAGGCCCACCCGCTGGTGCGCGAGCACTTCGGCCGCGCACTGGAGCAGGAGGCGCCCGCGGCCTGGCGTGCGGCCCATGGGCTCCTGTTCGACTGGTTCCGGGCCCTGCCCGAACAGCACCAGCCGGACACCCTGGAGGCCCTGGAGCCGCTCTACCGGGCGATCGGGCATGGGTGTCGGGCGGGGCGGTACGACGCGGCGAAGCGCAAGGTGTATCAGGACCGCATCCACCGCGGCAGCCAGCACCACAGCCTGCTGAAGCTCGGCGCCATCTCCTCGGAGCTCTCGGCCCTGGCGGGCTTCTTTCCCGAGGGCTGGTCGCAGCCCCCGGTGACCGGGGACCTGACCGAGTCCGACCGTTCCTGGCTCATCTCCGTGGTCGCCTTCTGTCTCATGTTGCTCGGCCGACTCGACGAGGCACTGGGGCCGCGTCGGATGGGCCGAGAGCGCGAGCGCGAGGCCAGGGACTGGAACAACTTCTGTATGTCGTCGTACAACCTCGTTGACCTGCTGACCCCGCTCGGGCACTGGCGCGAGGCCGAGTCCCTGGCACGCGAGGCGGTGGAGGCCGCGGGGCGCGTCGCGGACAGGGTCCAGACCCGGCCGCGCCGGCTCGCGGCCCTCGCCTACCTCGGCCGCGCACTGCACGGCCAGGGACGGCCCCTCGAAGCCGCGCTGGCCTTCGCCGAGGCCGCAGCCGTAAAGGCGGAGCACACCCCGCACCGGCCGACGCTCGTGGGCCTGCACGACTTCGACTACGCCCAGATCCTGCTGGAACAGGCCCGGACCCCGGCCGAGCGGTTCGCGGTGCTGGAGCGGGCGCGGGCATCGCTCGACGATGGACTAGATGCGATGCATCGGCATCTGTTGTCTGACGCCCTGGACCACTGCACCATCGGCCAGGCCCTCGCCGGACCGGACGGATCGGCGGCCGGGTCCGACGCTGAGGCCCGAGAGGCCGGCGCCGCCCTGGACCGAGCCATTGAGACCATGCGCCGGGCCAACTCGATGGTCCTCATGCCGATCCTGTACCTCATCCGCGCCCACCACCGCCGCACCCAGGGCGACTCGTCCGGCGCCCGCACCGACCTCGAGGCCGCGCTCGCCATTGCCACCCCGCCCGGCATGCGCACCTATCTCGCCGAGACCGCCCTGCTGGCCGGTCAGCTTGCCTTGGACTTGGCCTTGGACCTGGCCCAGGCCGGCGCCGACCCCGCCGCCCCGGACCCGGTTCCCGAGGCCGCCCGGCACTGGACCCAGGCCGACCTCCTGATCCGCGAGACCGGCTACGGTCGCCGCGAGGCCGAGCTGCACCTCCTGGAGACACGCCTCAAGCACCACCAGTCCCGCCCCGATGAGGCCCGCGCCGCCCTGGCCCGCGCCGAGTCGCGCCTGCGCACCCTCGGCCAGTGGGGCCTCTGGCCGCAACTCGTGCGGGTCGCCACCGAGCTTGGGCTGCCGGCGCCGGTGATGGACGGACGTTGCCGATGATGCCAGACGCTGTCCGATCCGGGACGCGGCCTGCCCACCGCGGCAGGCGCATGTGGCTGGACCCCGTGCTGCGCTCCCGGCATCAGGTCGGCCTGGTCTACGGCATCGACGACCTGCGCTTCGAGACCTCGTATTGGTACGAGGATGTCGACCTGCTGGGTCTGGAGGCCGCGTTCGGGTCCGCCTTCATGGACCGCCTGTACTTTCATATGCTGATCCTGGAGGCCGGCAAGCTGGTCAGTCTGCGTCCGGCAGCGCTCGACCTCGGCGTCCAGGCGCGCTGGTATACGCCGGCATGCGAGCGGATGTGGCGCAGGGTCGTGCACCAAGTCTGGGGGCAGTGGCGATACCTGCACGACGACCCGGATTACCGCGGACCAGAGATCCTCGGCACCCCGGTCGATGAGGACCCGCGGCCGGTGGCAGTACCGGCTGGTCCGGTGGAGACACTGGCGTTCTGCGGGGGCGGCAAGGACAGTCTGGTCAGTGCCAGGCTGCTGGAACGGATCGGCGAGCCCTATGCCACCTTTGGCTATTCGAACTCCTGTTATGGGCGGGCCTCCGCGCAGCACGCACTGATCGACCGACTGGTGCGGTGTGGTGCCGGCACCGGCCATCATCGGCTACGGGTCATCGACACATTCGCCGATGCACCGGGCCGCCAGGTCTATCCCGACATCCGCGATCTGCTGGCCGCGGAGACCCCTTGCTCACTGTTCGCCGCCCTGCCCATGCTCATGCAGCACGGCTACCGGACCATGGTGCTCGCCCATGAGCGCAGCGCCAATACCGGCAATCTCGTCTGGGAGCGTACCGGCGAGGACATCAATCACCAGTGGGGCAAGTCATACGCGGCAGAGCGTCTGCTCAACGACTATATCCGCACCGAGCTGATCGCCAACGCCTCGTATTACAGCCTGCTCCAACCAGTGTACGACACCGCCATCTTCAACCTGCTGCGCCCGGATCAGGACCTGATCGGGGCAACGCACTCCTGCAATATCGCCAAACCCTGGTGCGGGCGCTGCCCGAAGTGCGCCTATGTCTGGCTCAATTTCATGGCCTATCTGGATACCGAGCGGGTCCGCCAGACCATCCCCGGCAATCTGTTCGAGGTCGAGGAGAACCAGCGCTGGTTCTACGAGATGCTGGGACTGGGCGAACACACCCCCTTTGAGTGCATCGGCCAGATCGAGGAAGTCCGGCTGGCGTTCGAGCTGTGCCGCTGCAAGGGCCTGACCGGACGGGCGATGGATCTGTATTGCCGCCATTTTCCCACGCTGGACACGGGACCGATCCTGGACCGCTTCCTCACCGTCGATATGGCGCAGTCCGCCATCCCGGCTGGACTGGCCGAGCGCCTCCGTCCGGTCTTGGAGGAAGGCGCCCGGCAGGGACGGCAGTACATCACGGACCTCCTCACCGGCGACGTCAGCAGCTCGCTGTCACCGGCCGGACCCTGACCCGGCCGCCCCCGCTGAACCCGGTAGATACGATGTACGCACCCAGCACACACAGCATCGGCGTGGTTGAACTGCCGGAATTGGGATTGTTCGACGCGGACGGCAAGAACCGCGCCTCGGTCCGCCCGGGCTCGGCCTTGATCAGCAAGCAGGTGCTGCTGGCCGACCTGCGGGCCAGCGGCTTCGACGCCCAACTGGTTAACCTGAAAGACGGCGCCGCAGCGGTCGAGTTCGGAACGGTCCGCTGGGGCGGGGCCGACCTCACCAAGGTCTATCTCGGCACCCCAATCGGCGCACTCGACCCCAGCGCCTATGACGCCTGGGCGATCACCAATAACTTTTCCCAACATCGGGAACTCTCCCGTATCGTCATCGCCCACCTCGCGAGTCAGGGCAGACCCTTGGTGGTCGGCGGGTCGGACGCGCTGGCCGAGCCCAGATATTACCTCGACGCCGGCGCCTGCGCCGTGGTGCAGGACAAATCGGGGGCGGCCAACGCCGCCATCCTCGACCATGTGCTGGGCCGCCCCGCCCGTGAGTCGCTGACCGAGGTCGTGTTGAGTAACGGCACGGTCATACCGAGAACACGGCCGGCCCGCGGTCCGGAGGATTGGGCCTTGCCCGATCCCGAGGTGGCCACCCAGTGCCTCGGGCGGGAATACTGGAGTCTGGACTATCCGCCGACCCTGTCACCGATCGGTTCGGTATTCACCGACATCGGCTGCGATCGGCATTGCGACTTCTGCCAGACACCCAGGTATCGACTGGGTTATCGCGCCATGTCGCCGCAGCGCACATTGGCCTGGTTCGAACTGCAGCGGCGGGCGGGTGCAGGCTCCGTCATCGGCTCTTCCGACCAGTTCCTGGGACGGATTCTAAGACCGGGGGGACGCGCCGCGATCCTGGAAATCATGTCGGGAATCCGGGCATTGGGACTGGCCGTCCTGTGGCCAAATGGGCTGGAACTCAAGAAGGCCACGCAGGGGCGCAGCATCAATCGCGGGGCCGCGGATTTTCAACCGGACGAGGAGCTTATTTCGGCACTTTGGGGCTGGGATGGAAAGGTCGGCTGCTATCACGCCTACATTCCCGCCGAACGCCCGTTGGCGGGGCGGGAGAACTACCGTAAGCTGCTGCCCTGGCGGGAGCATTGCGACCTGGTCAAGGCCATTGTGAGGGCCGGTCTGCCGCACCTGACTTACGGCATCATCATCGGGTTCGCCGATGAAAGCCAAGAGACCTTGATCCGCCTGGAAGAGGCGATCCTGACACTGTATCGGGCGCTGCTGGACATCAACCCCAAGCTCAAATTCCAGGTATCCCCCTTTTCCATCTATCCCATTACCGGGACCCCACAACGCGACCAGGTCCACGCGTCCGGTTTGCTTGCGTTCGACGACCCGAGCGTGATCGGCGGATTGTGGACACCCTCGGTCAACAGCCATCATCTGAGCTATCGCGAAATCGCGCAATGGCAAGTCCGCCTGCTGCAGATCGGCAGCGTAGGGGGCCGCACCCATTTCATCAATACGCATTTTCAAATGACCACCCAACCCGGTTTCCCTCAACAACAATGATAGTCCACGATGCTGGAGCACATCAAATGACCACCCCCCCCCGGGGACTTCCGGCATCAATCCTTCCGCAGCTTACTACCAGAAGGAAAAGCTCGATCTCGATTCGTGGTTCAAGGTCACCCAAATCGATTATGAGCGCCTGATCGAGCAATACCCGCCAGCCGCGCTATTCGATTTTACCCGCAATCTTGAGATCAGACTCTTGGATCTGGGCTGCGGCACGGCCAGATTCCCTTGCCTCCTTGACAAGAAGATGCCTGACCGCATTCATGTGCACGCGGATTTGCTCGATATTTCTGAATATTGTCTCGACTCGGCGGTAGCGCAGTATCATGCGCTAAGACATTTCAGCCCAGCGGTGACCTATCTCTCGGCCATAGAATATCTGCCCCAGACAATCGCTCGCGACCGGAGCTTTGACGTCATATGGGCGATACACTCGCTCTGTACGGTCAACCGAGATAAGTTGGCGGACATCTGCCGGTCTTGTTTGCGTTTGCTGCGGCCGAACGGAAAATTTTTCATCTATCAGCTGGCCCGGAACTCGTCTTATTACCGGCTTTATGACTATTACCTCGTCCATCACTCCGCGCCAAACAACGCGGCCAGGATATTGGCATCCGAAGATCACCAGCAAGTTCTCATGTCATTGGCGATAGATTATGAAATCCATAAGATCAAGTTCACTCACACGATCGACGTTGAGCAGCGGCATCTCCTCGCGGTATATCTAAAGAAATGCATTATGGATAACGACCCGGATGTGTTGGAGTTTTTCCAGCCCGTTTTGAATGAGCATCTTGATTCACCGCGTGCTCAATACCGGTTTGACCAGGAAGTGGACTTGCTGATCATTGACAAAGGGCGGAACATCGGTGCGCCAGTCGCGTGAAGTCTGCGAGTAACGTCCTCCTGCCCCGCCCCCCCTTGCGGGAGGGGTTGGGGTGGGGGGTCTGAACGGTTACCCTAGGGCTACGGCACTGGAGGCGACACGCGCCAGACCAAGACGACGGGTCGGCGCAATTTACTCACTCAACAGCTGGAAGAGCACTTTCAATGGCACTCGATCAGAAGGCACTGCAGAAGAAACGGGCCAAGCGCGAATTGCAGCGCAAGCAGGCCAAGGCGGGCGCGGCGCGTCCGTC
>CAILVI010000258.1 GCA_903837595.1 uncultured Thiodictyon sp. | reverse complement strand
CTTTGCGGGCCAAAACCAGTTTCGCCACCATGTCGGCGTCACCTACATCGCGGTCGAGGATGACGCGATCCTGGGCTTTGTCACCGTCTCGCCGTCCGAGATCGAAATCGATGCGCTCCCCGCCGAGCGCCGTCGCCGGTTACCGCGCTACCCCTTGCCGACGCTACGATTGGCGCGACTGGCGGTGGCCGAGACGGCGCGGGACCGTGGGGTCGGCCTGGCCCTGCTGCGCTTCGCCTTGACCCTCGCCCGCCGGATGGCCGACGAGATCGGGTGTGTCGGCGTCGTCGTCGATGCGAAACCCGAGGCACGGACGTTCTATCTTCGCTATGGCTTCGAGCCAGTGTCGGTGGTCGAGGGCGTCCTGTTCGATCGACCAGAGCCGACACCGATGTTTCTACCGCTGTCATCGATTCCGTGCCCCGAGAGATAGGTCTACCAAACCAACATGCTTGCCCGTGACCGGGCGGAAGCCGAAGCGGCCGAAGCCATCCGGGCGGCGCAGGCTGCGGATGACCGGGCGAGAGTGGCCAAGGAGCGCACGGCACAGGCTGGTAATCCGGGGTAGGTTTCGACACTGCCCACGTCCGGCGATGCCGCCCAGGTCATCGGACCCACGGTTCCTCCGGTTGCGCGCGTCCGGCCGCGGACTCCGCCACCTGGCCCTTGGTCTGATGGCGCTGTTGATCCTGTTCGAGGCTGATCGCCCGTGGTCCGGTCCGCCCGGCCGCAGCGCCTTCGACCTGCCGAGACGAACGCCCGCGCCGCAGAGAACGTTGCCTCACTGATCGTATACTCGCGGCAATTGCAGGAGAGGGCATCCACCGGACTGGCGACCCCCGGTTCTGCCCGATCTGCGCTTGCCTAATCGCCACCGCTGTCGCGGGTTGCGACAACCCGCGCCAGGATAAGTCCCGATGGCAACACGCTCGCTCCACGACAAACCCTTCTCGCTGGCCTGCGAGGAGAACCAAGCGCCCATTTTCGCGGTCGTCGGTCCCCTGTTCGCCAAGGCTCGCCGGGTCTTGGAAATCGGCAGCGGCACGGGCCAACATGCGGTCTACTTCGCCAACCGGCTGCCTCACCTGATCTGGCAGACCAGCGATGTTCCGGCCCAGTGGCCGGGCATCCGGTTGTGGTTGGCCGAGGCTCAACTGCCCAACCTGCCGGAGCCCCTGAGCCTGGACGTCACCGACGACTGGCCGGCAGGTCCGTTCGACGGCGTCTTCAGCGCCAACACCGCCCACATCATGGGACTGCCGGAGGTCGGTCGGATGCTCCTCGGCGTGGGTCAGATCTTGGCGTCTGGTGCACCCTTCGCCCTCTATGGCCCGTTCAGCGATGGCGGACGGCACACGAGCGAGAGCAATGCCCGCTTCGATGCATCGCTCAAGGCCCGGGACCCGCGGATGGGGGTGCGGGACTTGGGCGATCTGCGGGCGTTGGCGGCTCGGGCGGGTTTGGAGCTGCGCGCCGATCACCCTATGCCGGTCAACAATCGGACGCTGGTTTGGTGCCGGTGCAACGCGGCAGGATCGCAAACGAATCCGGCAACGCGGCCTTAGGAGTGAGGTCTGAGCAGCGCGACCACACTTGATGCAGGTGCCCCGGGCCAACTGACGGCTGTGCGCCCATTGCCGCCGCGGGCCGATTCGTCCCTGGGGGCGTTTGTGCCACCCGCGTCCATCCGGCGGCTGGTCAGCGCGGGGTAACTCCAAGCAGGTTGCGGACGCGTTTCCAGGGACTTAGGCTCACCGGAGCCTCGTCCGGATTCAGGGGACAGTATACGTAACTCGGTGGGTTGATCGAGCGTCCGCTTTCAGCTTGACCGCAGACTGATCGAAGCCACTTGCAAATGTCCGCTCCGGGTCGTGGCCCGCGCGGCCAAATCAGCCCTGGCGAGCGGCGCGGCGTGCACGCGCATCATCGTCGAGCCCGGACTGCACCTTCCGAAGGTCCAGCCGCAAACGCTGCGCCTCCAGGGTCAGGGCCTTCTTCTCCTCGGTCAGCGCCGTTTCCCGGGCACGGGCCTCCGCCACTGCTGCCTGATGCTCGGCGAGGCGGCTGAGCCAGTGCTGGGTATCCGCGTCGCGCGCTTGCTGTTCTGCCTGGACTGTGGCGGTGAGCGTGGCAAGCTGGCCGTCGCGCTCGGACACTGAGCCGCGCAACTGGTCCGCCAACGCCTGTGCGGCTTCAAGGTCCGCCCGCGCCTGCGCCGCCGCGTCCCTGGCGGTCGCCTCCGCGCGCTCCAGCAATTCGGCCCGCGCCGTCGCGACCTCCTGCTCCACCTGGAGCCGGGCGATGCGCTCTTGGGCCGCCGTGAGGCTTTCTGCCGACGCGGCGGCAACCCGCTCGGCATGGTCCCGTTGGCGGGACTGGTCCTCGCCGTGCACGCGGGCCTGCGCCAGGGCCTCGGTCGTCTCCGCGAGGGCCTCGGTACGGGCAGCGAGCGCGTTGCTGGCCAGGTCCAGTGCGTCCTGGGTTTCCCGCAGCGTTGCGCCCTGCCGGTCCATCGCGGTGGCCAGGCGCTCGATCTCGGTCCTGGCAGCGTCACGCTCGCCTGTGACCGCCGCGACCTGGGCATCCAGCCCCAAGACCTGGGCCTCAAGCGCCGTCTTCGTGCAGTCCCACTGTTCGCCAGCCAGCCGGCACGCCTGGTCCCAGACCTCGACTACTTGGGTGCGCAGCGCCTCGGGAATGCCGGGGATCTGGAAGCGCCGGGCGGCCTCGTCGAGCCAGTCGTCAATGCCGGCGCCGATCGCTTGCTGGGAGCCTTTGCCGCCCAGTCCCTCGCGGACGGCGGCGATCGTCGGG
>CAILVI010000257.1 GCA_903837595.1 uncultured Thiodictyon sp. | reverse complement strand
GCCGCGCCACCGCCGACATCCACCTGGAGGGTGAGTATCAGGTCGCCCTGGCTCAGTTTATCCCCCAGCTGCACCGCGAGGCCCTCCACCACCCCGGCCTGGGGCGAGGGGACCTCCATGGTAGCCTTGTCGGTCTCCAGGGTCAGGATGGATTGGTCCACCGCGATCCGGTCGCCCGGCGCCACCAGGATCTCGATAACTGGGACATCGGAGAAGTCGCCGATGTCCGGGAGCAGGACCGAGACGGTCTCGGTGGCACCGCCCTTGGTTGGGGCCGGGGCCGGCGTCGCGGTGTGGACCTCGGGTGCCGGTGCGGCGATCGGTGCCTGCGCGGCCACCGGCGCGGCCACCGGCGGTGCCTGGAGCTCCGCACCCGTGCCCTCAACCGCCAGGGTCAATAGCGGTCGGCCAGCCGCGATCTTCTCGCCGACCTTGACCAGGAGGTCCTGGACGACCCCGCCGCGCGGGGACGGGATCTCCATCGTCGCCTTATCGCTCTCCAGGGTCAGGATGGCTTGTTCCGGTGCGATCCGGTCCCCGGGGGCGACCAGGATCTCGATGATCTCGACCTCGGCGAAATCGCCGATGTCGGGTAACAGGATGGTGTCGAGGTTTGCCACGCTGTGTTCTCCAAAACCTGTGTTGTCGGGCGCCTCAGACCGTCACCGGATTGGGCTTTTCCGGGTCGATACGGTACTTCGCGATGGCCTGTGCGACCGTGGCCGCCGGGATTGTGCCCTCGTCCGCCAGGGCCTTGAGGGCGGCCACCGCCACATAGTAGCGATTGACCTCGAAGAACTTGCGTAACTGACTGCGCATGTCGCTGCGACCAAAACCGTCGGTACCCAGCACCAGATAGCGGCGGGGGCAATAGGGCCGGATCTGGTCGGCATAGGCACGCATATAGTCGGTGGCGGCGATGATGGGGCCGTGTGTGTCCGCCAGCTGCGCCTCCACATAGGTTATCCGGCGCTCATCCTCCGGGTGGAGCATGTTCCAGCGCTCCGTGTCGATGCCCTCGCGCCGCAGTTCGTTGAAGCTGGTGACGCTCCAGACGTCGGCACCCACGTCGAAGTCCTTGGCGAGCAGGTCGGCAGCGGCCAGGACTTCGCGCAGGATGGTGCCGGCGCCCAGCAACTGGACGTGATGGGTGCGCGTATCATTCTCTTGGACGCGGTGCATGCCCTTCAAAATACCGGCGATCGTGCCCTCGGCGGCGCTCCCCGTGATGCCCGCCGTGATCTCATCGGGACCGCCCGGCAGGGCCGGCTGGGGGTAGTTCTCGTTCATCGTGGTGATGTAGTAGAACGCGTTCTCCTTCTCCTGGTACATCCGCCGCATGCCGTCCTGGATGATCACTGCCAACTCATAGGCATAGGCGGGATCATAGGCAATGCAGTTGGGGATGGTGGCGGCCAGCAGGTGGCTGTGGCCGTCCTGGTGCTGGAGCCCCTCGCCGGCGAGCGTGGTGCGCCCGGCGGTGCCGCCGATCATGAAGCCGCGGGCCTGCATGTCGCCGGCCGCCCAGGCCAGATCCCCAATGCGCTGGAAGCCGAACATGGAGTAATAGATATAGAAGGGGATCATCGCCTGGCCGTGGTTCGCGTAGGCCGTGGCCGCCGCGATCCAAGACGACATGGCCCCAGCCTCGTTGATCCCTTCCTCCAGGATCTGCCCCTTCTTGTCCTCGCGGTAGGACATCACCTGATCGGCATCCACCGGCTGGTAGAGCTGACCGACGGAGGAGTAGATGCCGACCTGTCGGAACAGCCCCTCCATGCCGAAGGTGCGCGCCTCGTCCGGGACGATGGGCACCACCAGGTGGCCGATCTCCTTGTCCTTCAAGCAGATGTTGAGGATGCGCACGAACGCCATGGTGGTCGACTGCTCCTTGTCGCCGGTGCCCTCCAGGAGCGGGGCGAAGGCCGCGAGCGCCGGGACCTGGAGCACCGCGGCCGTGTCCTCACGGGCCGGCAGGGAGCCGCCCAGGGCCTCGCGCAGTGCGTGGATGTGGCGCATCTCCTCGCTGTCGGCCGCGGGCTTGTAGAAGGGGGTGGCGTCGAGTTGGTCATCCGAGAGCGGGATGTTGAAGCGGTCGCGGAAGGCCTTCAGTGCCACCTCGCCCATTTTCTTCTGGGAGTGGGTGATATTCATCCCCTCACCGGCCACACCCATGCCGTAGCCCTTGATGGTCTTGGCCAGGATCACGGTGGGCTGGCCGGTCGTCTTCACGGCGGCGGCATACGCGGCATAGACCTTGGCCGGGTCATGACCGCCGCGGTTGAGGCGCCAGACGTCCTCGTCGGTCATGTCGGCGACCATCTCGGCCAGTTCCGGGTACTTGCCGAAGAAGTGCTCGCGGACGTACTTGCCATCCCGCGCCTTGTAGGTCTGGTAGTCCCCGTCCAGGCACTCCTCCATGCGCTTCAAGAGCACGCCCTGCTTGTCGCGGGCGATCAAGGGGTCCCAGTAGCTGCCCCAGATCACCTTGATCACGTTCCAGCCGGCCCCGCGGAAGTCCGCCTCCAGCTCCTGGATGATCTTGCCGTTGCCGCGCACCGGGCCGTCGAGGCGCTGGAGGTTGCAGTTGACCACGAAGATCAGGTTGTCCAGCCGCTCGCGGGAGGCCAGCGCGATGGCGCCCATGGATTCGGGCTCGTCCATCTCCCCGTCGCCCAGGAAGGCCCAGACCTTGCGGTTGTTGGTGTTGACCACGCCGCGGTCGTGCACGTAGCGCATGAAGCGCGCCTGGTAGATGGCCATGATCGGGCCTAAGCCCATCGACACCGTGGGGAACTGCCAGAAATTGGGCATCAGCCAGGGGTGGGGATAGGAGGACAGGCCGTTGCCGTCCACCTCCTGGCGGAAGTTGTGCAGCTCCTCCTCGCTGATCCGGCCCTCCAGGAAGGCGCGGGCATAGATACCCGGGGCCGTGTGCCCCTGGATGAACACCAGATCGCCCCCATGGTCAGAGGTGCGTGCATGGAAGAAGTGGTTGTAGCCGACATCGAAAAGCGTGGCGCTGGAGGCGAAGGAGGCGATGTGGCCCCCCAGCTCGGTGGAGAGCCGGTTGGCCTGTACCACCATGGCCATAGCGTTCCAGCGCACGAAGGAGCGGATGCGCCGCTCCATGGCCCGATCCCCCGCAAAGTGCTCCTGTTGCTGTACCGGAATCGTGTTGAGATACGCGGTGTTGGCGCTATAGGGCAGGTAGGCCCCGGAGCGCCGGGCCTTGTCGATCAGACGCTCCAGCAGGAAGTGGGCGCGGTCGATGCCCTCCTGCTCCAAGACGCCATCCAGGGCGTCTAGCCATTCTTGGGTCTCTTGAGGGTCGATATCGGGCTTATTGGTCATGACGGTTCCGGGTCAGCGGTCATGGCAAGGACGCGGGGGGCGGCTTGAGAGGCAGTGAGTATATCAGGACCGGCCGCACCGGTGGTGTAGGGTGCGCTGCGTTGGTTGGCCGCGACGATGAGTACCGTCGAGGTGCCGGCCGATTCGGTATAACTGCTCGGTATTTCTAGGAAACGCAAGAAACAAGGGGAGGGCAGTGCGGTGTTTCTCAAGACCCTGGTGTGGGGGGCGGCGGCGTTGTTGGCGAGCGGTGCCTACTTGGTCACGGAGGAAATGAAGACCTCTGAGTTGCAGGCGCGCTACTTCTCGGCCATCGCGCAACGGATGCGCTTTCAGATGGAACCGGGGCCCAGCCCGGCCATCCGCTATCCGACTGACGGACCCTATGATCAGCGGCTGGGTTATGCGCAACTGCCGGCCTTCCTGCCGCGGCTTCAAGGCGAGGGATTTACTATTGGCGCCCAGGCGCGCCTCTCGCCGACGCTCCTGCGTGCGATGGATTGGGGCTTCAACGCCCCCTATCCAGAAAAGACCCGGGCTGGGCTGCGGCTCTATGATCGTGATGGCAAGGCCCTGTTTGAGGTGGCCTATCCGGACCGGGTCTACCCCGATTTTCAGTCCATCCCGCCCCTGGTGCTCGATACCCTGCTGTTTATCGAGAACCGTGAGTTGTTGGAGGAGCGCTATCCGCACATCAACCCGGTGGTCGAATGGGATCGCTTTGCCCGTGCCAGCGCGGCCCTCGCGGCGCGCAAGCTTGGGGCCAATCTGCATGTCTCGGGCGGCAGCACGCTCGCGACCCAGCTCGAAAAATTCCGCCATTCCCCTGGTGGTCGTACCAGGTCTGCGCCGGACAAGGTTCGGCAGATGGGTAGCGCCTCGTTGCGGACCTACCTCGGGGGGCCGCAGACCCTGGAGGTGCGACGCGCCATTGCACTCAACTATTTGAATGCCATACCGCTCGCAGCGGTGCCCGAGTATGGTGAGGTGCATGGTCTCGGGGATGGTCTCTGGGCCTGGTTCGGGGCCGATTTCGATACCGTCAACGCGCTGCTGAGCGCCGGCAGTCTCGCTGCCGACCAAGGCGCCACCGGGGTCACCGAGCCGCAGGCCCGCGCCTATCGTCAGGTCTTGTGCCTGCTGCTCTCCCAGCGCCGCCCCGCCGCGTATTTGCGCGATGGGCGGGCCGATCTGCAAACCCTGGCCGACAGCCATTTGCGTCTGCTGGCCACCCGCGGAATCATCAGTGGCGCACTGCGCGATGCCGCGTTGCGGGTGAGGACGCCCCCCGGGGCGCATCCGGTGCCCGTCTTGGCGGCGAGCGCCGACGACGGCAAGACCAAAAACGTCTGGCGCACCCGGCTCGCCTCCGCCTTGGGGCTGGAGCGGCTCTATGATCTGGACCGGCTCGATTTGACCGCGCGCGCGACGCTCGACCTGCCGACCCAGCGGGCCGTGACCGACGCCCTGCACCAACTGCGCCAACCCGAGCAGGCGCGCGCGGCCGGCGTGATCGGCGGCCGCCTGCTCAATCCCGCCAGCAGCTTGGAACCCATCGTCTACAGCCTGATGCTGTTTGAGCGCGGGCCGGCAGGCAACCGCCTGCGCGTCCAGGCCGACAATTACGCCGGGCCACTGGACGTGAACGAGGGTATTCGTCTCGACCTGGGCTCGACCGCCAAGTTGCGGACCCTGGTCCACTATTTGGAGATCATCGCGCAGTTGCACGGCCAATATGCGGGGCAGCCCGCCCAGCGGCTGCGTACGCTCAAGATCAATCGGCGTGATCACCTGTCGGACTGGGTGATCAAACAGCTCATCGCCAATCCCAAGATCGACCTGTCAGCGCTGTTGCAAGGTGCGCTCGAACGGCGCTATTCGGCCAGCCCCGGGGAGGCGTTTTTCACCGGTGGTGGCCTGCATACCTTTGCCAATTTCAACAGTTCAGATAACGGCTCCATCATGACGGTCCGCCAGGCGCTACAGAACTCGGTGAACCTGGTCTTCATCAGGCTGATGCGTGAGCTTGTCCATTATCATCTCTACAATCCGCAGGGCGTGGCGCACTGGATTGAGGAAGACGATGGTGAGATGCGGCAGGCGTATCTGGAGCGCTTTGTCGACAAAGAAGGGCAAACCTATCTGTACCGGTTCTATAAAAAGTACCGCGGCAAGCGTGGGGCGCAGGCCCTGGCCTTGCTGACCGAAGGCGTGTATCCCTTGCCGCATCGCTTGGCCACGCTCTACCGGTCGGTGTATCCGCAGCGCGACGTCGCCGCCTTTGCCGCTTGGATGCGCGCCCAGCACCCGGCGCTGTCCGCGCAGGACATCGACGAACTCTATCAGAAATATTCGGTGGAGCATTTCGATCTGCAAGATCGCGGCTATCTCGCGCGTATCCATCCGCTGGAGCTCTGGCTGGTCGGCTACCTGGCGGAGCATTCGAGCGCCAACTTCAGCGAGGTGGTAGCCGCGAGCGTCGAGCAGCGCCAGCAGGTCTATCGCTGGCTGATGAAAGACGGCCGTCGGCAGGCGCAGGATACGCGCATTGCGACCCTGCTCGAAACTGACGCCTTTATGAAGATCTATGATGCCTGGAAGCGGGTGGGTTACCCCTTCGAGACGATGACGCCATCCTATGCCAGCGCCATCGGTGCCTCGGGGGACCGTCCCGCGGCACTGGCTGAATTGGTCGGGATTCTGCTGAATGACGGGAAACGCCGGTCGCTGGTGCGTTATGAAACCCTGGACTTTGCCGCCGGCACGCCCTACGAGACACGACTGCAGATGCCCAAGCGCGAGGGTGAGCAGGTGCTGTTGCCGCAAGTCGCTGCGGCCGCGCGCGGCGCGCTCGCGGGCGTGGTGGAACAGGGTACCGCGGTGCGGGTCAAGGGGGCCTACAAAGGACCGGACGGCAAGCCATTGCTGGTCGGCGGCAAGACCGGTACCGGCGAT
>CAILVI010000256.1 GCA_903837595.1 uncultured Thiodictyon sp. | reverse complement strand
TGACTTGCGAGGTTTCGCCGCACTGGGGTGCGGCGCTCCCAGTCGGTCGGCCTGACGGCCGACCGGCCCGCTTTGGTGGCCGGAAAGATGACCAAGGCCGTCGCCACGATCATCGCGTAATCGACCGCGCCTGACCCGGACGCGCATGCCGGCCATTCAGGCCAACCCCTGGGCCTGGCGCCAGGCGCGGATGGCGGCGGCGTCGCTGGCGGCGTCCAGGGCGTAGAGCCGATCGAGTGTTGCGCGCTGCGCTGGCGAGGCGGCGCGCAGCAGGTCCGCGACGCCAAGTACCGGGGCCTCGCCGCACACCTCGCCCCCGGTGACCTGGGCCAGATAGATGCTGCGGTCCCCGATCTCCAGACGTTCCTCCACCCGGCAGTCGAGCCAGGCGGCGCAGCCGGGGTGACGGGGGTTGCCGTCGGGCGTGTTGAGCGCCGGCAGGTCCGCGAACTTCTCGACCTGGTGACCGCTCTGGAGGCCGAAGTGCCAGACCGCCTCGAGGGCCGACCCCGGCAGCAGGTGCAGTGCAAAGCGCCCGCTGCCCTCGATGAGGCCCCAGGTGTGGTGCCGCCGGGCGATGGCGATCAGCATCCGCGGCAACTCGGCGACGATGGACGCGCGTACCGCCGAGGTGGCGATCAGACCGCCGCGGCGGCCGGCGTGACTGGCGGTGACCAGCCACAGGGGCACGTCATAGAGGTGGAAGACGGCGGTGATCGCCTCGGGTGTCATGATACGGTTGCGCGGGTTCGCTCAGGCGCGCCCGGCGGCCTCCCGGTAAGCGGCCGAGCGGCGGTCGCCGCCGCGCGCCCGGGGGGTGGCGCGCCGGTTCAAGCGCTCCTCGACCAGGTCGCAGAAGGCGGAGTCGCCGAGCACCCAGGCCTTGTTGGTGGCGTCGCGGATGCGGGCCAACCGGGTCTCGTCGACCGCCGTCTTGAACCCCTTGGCGTAGGCCGTCTGGCGCGTCTTTTGGCTGCGGCCCAGGCGCTCATAGGCGGCATGGGGGCTGACCAAGCCGTCCTGCGCACCCGTGGCGTTGGCCGCGAAACTGGACCAGGCATAGTCGGCGGGGTCGCTGACCAGCCCGGCGCGCACCGGGTTGTTCTCCACATACTGGCTGACCGGGATCAGCCAGGCGGCGGGGTCGAGTAGGGTGGCGCGATAGCGGCCCTCCCACAGGGTGCCGGTGCGCTCGTTACCGCCGTTGAAATACTGGACATAGTAGCGCCCGACGTACTGCATCAACTTGCCGATGCCGTCCTCGCTGAGCGGGGTCAGCACTAGATGGAAATGGTTGGGCATCAGGACATAGGCGTGGATTTTGCAATCGAACTTCTCCGCGGCGGTGCCGATCTTCTCCCGCAGGAACCAATAGTCCTCCTCCTTGAACAGGATCTGCTGGCGATTGTTGCCGCGCTGGATCACATTTTGGGGGAAACCGGGCAGGACGAAGCGAGGTAGGCGTGCCATGAGTAGGGTCGGATTCGGTTGATTGGCTTGTGACCAAGTATAGCCGACCGCGCCGATGTGTCGGTCCGGCGTCGGCGCTGCCCGTGGCGCGAAACCGCTCACTACCCGTATACTTAACGGTTCGACCCACCGGAGTGAATCATGTTCGACATCAACCCAATCGCCTATAAGATCAATGACCTGAAGGGGCGCGTAGCGTCTCTTAGGGGGTATCTTTGACTACGACGAGCGTCAGGAGCGTCTGACCGAGGTCTTGCGCGAACTCGCCGATCCGCAGGTGTGGAACGATCCGGAGCGGGCCCAGACGCTGGGCCGCGAGCGTGCCAGCCTGGAGGCGGTGGTGTTGACCGTGGACGACATGACCGAGGCCCTGGGCGACGCCGACGGCCTGCTGGCCCTGGCCGCCGAGGAAGAGGACGAGGCGACCGCCGCCGATCTGGTGCGCGACCTGGAGCGCTGCGAGGTGCGGGTGGCGGGACTGGAGTTCCGTCGCATGTTCTCCAATCCCATGGATGACAAGAACGCCTACGTCGACATCCAGGCCGGCTCCGGCGGCACCGAGGCCCAGGACTGGGCCGAGATGCTGCTGCGCATGTACCTGCGCTGGGGTGAGCGGCGCGGCTTCAAGACTGAATTGCTGGAGGTTTCCGAGGGTGAGGTGGCCGGCATCAAGTCGGCGACCGTGCACTTCCAGGGGGAGTATTGCTTTGGCTGGCTGCGCACCGAGATCGGCGTCCATCGGCTGGTGCGCAAGTCACCCTTCGACTCCGGCAACCGCCGTCACACCTCCTTTGCGTCGGTGTTCGTCTCCCCGGAGATCGACGACACGGTGGAGGTGGAGATCAACCCGGCAGACCTGCGCATCGACGTCTACCGGGCGAGCGGAGCGGGCGGCCAGCACGTCAACCGCACCGAGTCCGCCGTACGCATCACCCACAACCCGACCAACATCGTGGTTCAGTGCCAGAACGAACGCTCACAGCACAAGAATAAGGACCAGGCCATGAAGCAGCTCAAGGCCAAGCTCTACGAGTTCGAGATGCAGAAGCGGCGCGCCGCCCAGCAGATCGTCGAGGACAGCAAGTCCGATATCGGCTGGGGCAGTCAGATCCGCTCCTATGTGCTGGACCAGTCGCGGATCAAGGACCTGCGAACCAATGTGGAGATCGCCAACACCCAAGGGGTGCTCGACGGCAATCTCGATCCCTTTATTGAAGCAAGCCTGAAGAGCGGCCTGTAACCGGACGGAGTGAGTGGCGATGCATGAGGAAATTGACGCAGCGGCAGCCGCGGCGCTGGCGGCGGAGCACGGCCAGGACGACAACAAGCTGATCGCCCAGCGGCGTGAGAAGCTCACCGCGTTGCGGGCCGGTGGCGAGGCCTTCCCCAACGACTTCCGGCGCGATGCGCTGGCCGGTGACCTGCACACGCAATATGGTGACTGGGAGGCCGATGTGCTCGCCGAGCTACCCTTGCGGGTGGTCATTGCCGGCCGGCTGATGAGTCGGCGGGTGATGGGCAAGGCGAGTTTTTCGCACCTGCAGGATATGTCAGGTCGCATCCAGCTCTTTGTGAGCCGTGATGCCTTGGGCGAGGCGGCCTATGGCGGCTATAAGCACGATCTCGACATCGGCGACATCGTCGGTTGCGAAGGCACCCTGTTCAAGACCAAAACCGGCGAGCTGTCGGTGCGTTGCGAATCCATTCGCCTCCTCACCAAGGCCCTGCGCCCATTGCCCGAGAAGTGGCACGGACTGGCGGATATGGAAACCCGCTACCGCCAGCGCTATGTCGACCTGATCGTCAATGAGTCCACCCGCGATACCTTCCGCACCCGCATTGCGATCATCGCCTATATCCGCGATTATCTGAATCAGCGGGCCTTCCTGGAGGTCGAGACGCCGATGATGCACGTGATCCCGGGCGGCGCCGTCGCGCGTCCCTTCGTCACCCATCACAATGCGCTCGACATGAAGCTGTATCTGCGCATCGCACCCGAGTTGTATCTCAAGCGCCTGGTGGTGGGTGGGTTTGAGCGTGTCTATGAGATCAACCGTAACTTCCGCAACGAGGGGCTGTCGACCCGGCACAACCCCGAGTTCACCATGCTGGAGTTCTATCAGGCCTATGCGGATTACCGCGATCTGATGGATCTCACCGAAGACCTGCTGCGCGGGATGGCGCAGTCAGTCCTCGGGACCACTGCCTTCGATTACCAGGGCACCGCCTTCGATTTCGGCCAGCCGTTCGAGCGCCTCACGGTCCGCGAGGCGGTCTTGCGCTTCAATCCGCAGTTTGCGAGCGCTGACATCGACGAGTTGGAGGCCGCCCGCCGCAGTGCCGCGACCTTGGGGATTAAGCCCAAGGACGACTGGGGGCTCGGCCGCATCCATATCGAGATCTTCGAGCAGACCGGTGAGCACCAGCTCATCGCGCCGACCTTCATCACCGAATACCCCACCGAGGTCTCCCCGCTGGCGCGGCGCAATGACCAAAACCCGCTGGTGACGGATCGCTTTGAGTTTTTCATCGGCGGGCGCGAGATCGCCAACGGTTTCTCCGAGCTGAACGACGCCGAAGATCAGGCCGAGCGCTTTCGTGAGCAGGTGGCGCAAAAGGACGCCGGTGACGACGAGGCGATGTTCTACGATGCCGATTACATCCGGGCACTGGAGTATGGCCTGCCGCCCACGGCGGGGGAGGGCATCGGTATCGACCGGCTGGTGATGCTGTTCACTGACGCGCCGTCCATTCGCGATGTACTGCTCTTTCCGCACATGCGGCCGGAGGATTAGAGCAGTCATGCGCCCGACCGACTTGTGGACCCTCGAGGACTGGCTCACCTGGCAGTCCAACCTGACCCCGAATCGTATGGAGTTCGGTCTAGAGCGGATGGTCGCTGTCTGGTCGCGGCTCGGGCCGCCGGCCCTGGGTGCGCCGGTCATCACCGTGGGTGGCACCAACGGCAAGGGCTCGACGGTGGCCTATATCGAGGCCATCGCCCGCGCGGCGGGATACCGTACGGGCTGTTACACCTCCCCACACCTGCTCTGCTACAACGAGCGGGTGCGTGTCGACGGCACAGCGGCGACTGATCAGGCGCTGCGCGCGGCCTTTGTCCGGGTCGAGCAGGCGCGCGGGGACATCCCACTCACCGTGTTCGAGTTCGGGACCCTGGCCGCCCTGGACATCTTTGTGTGCGCCGCGCCGGACTTGGTGATCCTTGAGGTGGGACTGGGCGGGCGGCTCGACGCGGTCAACCTGATCGACGCGGATTGTGCGGTGGTCGCCTCTATTGGCCACGACCACATGGCCTTGTTGGGGGAGTCGCTGGAGGCGATTGCCCGGGAGAAGGCTGGGATCTTTCGGGCCGACCGGCCGGCGATCATCGGCCAGCCGGACGCGCCCGAGGCGCTGCGGGAGGCGGCGCAGGCGCTCGGGGCCAGGGTGTTCCAAGTGGGTCGGGAACTCGGCTGCGCGGCGGCCCCCGACGGCGCGGGTTGGGTCTGGTCGGGGGCGGACGGCGAGCGCCTGGCCCTGCCGACCCCGGCGATGCGCGGTTCCTTCCAGCACCACAACGCGGCGGCGGCCATTGCGGCCCTGCGCGCGCTACGGGGGCGGTTGCCGGTGCCGGTGGCCGCGATCCGCGCGGGTCTTGGGCGGGCGCGACTGCCGGGGCGCTTCCAGGTCTTTCCTGGGGATGTGACCTGGATTCTGGATGTGGCCCACAACCGCGAGGCGGCGCAGGTCCTGGCCGAGAATCTGCGCGAATTTCGTTGTCCCGGTCGCGTGCGGGCGGTGTTTGGCGTACTGGCCGATAAGGTGCCGGAGGCGCTCGCCGCGCCGCTGGTCTCATTGGTGGACACCTGGTACCTGACTGTGAGCGCCGATGCCCGTGCCATGCCGGTCGACCGGCTGGCCGAGCGGCTGCATGGCGTCCTTGCTGGCGTCGAGCAAGAGCGACACCAAACGGTGGGGGAGGCCCTGGACGCGGCCCTGGCGGCGGCGGCGGCGGGTGACTGTCTGCTGGTGTTCGGCTCATTCACTACCGTGAGTGAGGCCATCTCCCGCAGGGGCGAGTGAGTCCCCCGGTGCTGGTATACTGCGCGTCAAGCCAGGGCGTGCGTGCGGGCACCGGGTCACCTGGACCCCGGCCGCGACGTGCATCACCCGGCATCACCCGTCGGGCGAACGTACGGCACGCACTGCTTGCGGTGCCTATCCGGATTTGGATTTGAGCTAATCGTGTGCGTTCATTTGCGGACTAACACCCTGTTACTGTTCGGGCTGGTCGGCGCGGCCCGCGGAGTCGAGGCATGATGCGAGAAGGTGCCAAGAAGCGGCTGATTGGGGCGGTGGTGGTCGTCGCCTTGGCGGTGACCTTTGTGCCCATGTTGTTCGAGCCTCCGTCCACGGATAGTCTGCCGCCCGTCCAGCAGGCCATCCCGCGCGCCCCGGCCTTCGATCCGGGCACGAAGAGCGAGGTCTTTCTGCGGCCGCAGGACTCCGGGGTGGGCGGGCGGGAGTCGGCCCCCACGGTCTCTCAACCCCTGGCCCTGCCAGCGGTCGGCGACCTGGCGCCGGTCCCGATCGGCGCGCCCGGTCGCACCGATACCCCGGCGGCGAAGCACGGCGCTTCGGTGGCCAGGGCGACGGCTGCCGTGCCGGGTCAGGTCCAGGTCAAGTCCCCCGCGACACCTGAACCGGCCCGGGGCGGGAACGACTCACTGCCCTCCTGGGTCATTCAGGTCGCCAGTGTCGCAACCCCTGACGGTGCCGCAGAACTGGAGGGCAAGTTGCGTGCGGAGGGTTTTGCGGCCTTTGTGGAGAAGGCCGAAGTGGGCGGTCGGGTCACGTACCGCGTGCAGGTGGGTCCGGAACTGGACCGCGCCCGGGCGGATCAGACCGCCGCGCGGCTGCGGGACAAACACAAGGTCAATACCTTGATCAAGAGTTATCCATGAGGGCCGCGGCAGCGCGTGTCTGCGCGGGGGAACCGATATGAACTGGGTCGATGGCGTCATCATTGCGATTATTCTTTTGTCCGCCGTGGTTGGGTTGGCCCGCGGACTGCTCCGCGAGGTCATGTCACTGGCCGTGTGGGCGGCCGCCGCCGGGGTCGGGTATCTCTACCACAAACCCGTGGCGGCGGTCCTCACCGCCTATGTCGCCCAGCCGACTGTGCGCTTGGTGGTCGCCTACGCCGTTTTGGCCTTGGGGGTGCTGATCGTGGGGGCCGTCGTTGGTGCCCTGCTGGGCGCGCTGGTGGACAAGGCGGCCGTCCTGCGCTGGACCGACCGACTGCTCGGTGCGCTGTTCGGCGCGGCGCGGGGTGGGGTGTTGGTGGCCATGGTGGTCTATCTGGCGGCCCTGACCCCCATGGCGGATGAGCCCTGGTGGCAGGATTCGCCGGTCATCGCGCAGTGCAAAGGGGCCGCCGATTGGCTGCTCAGCAAGGTCCCGCCGCAGCTTCAGGACCAATTCAAGCGGGTCTGAGCGGGCGCTGCTCTGGGGCCCCTGGTCCGGAGGCCGGCCTTATACTGCTTGTGACCGGTCAAGCTCTCGGTTATCCTATCCGGTTTACTGTCCTTCGCAGCCCATGGGTGGTGAAGGCGCCAGTTGAGGTCCTCATGTGCGGCATCGTCGGCATCGTCGGTAAGGGCCCGGCCAATCAAGCGCTCTATGACGCCCTGCTGGTGCTCCAGCACCGGGGTCAGGATGCGGCCGGGATCGTCACCTGCGAGGGTGATAAACTCCACCTTTGCAAGGACAGCGGTCTGGCCCGGGACGTTTTCCGCACCCGCAACATGATCCAGTTGCGTGGCACCATGGGGGTCGGCCATGTGCGCTATCCGACCGCCGGGGCGGCGGGCTCCGCCGAGGCCCAGCCGTTCTATGTCAACTCACCCTACGGCATCGTGTTGGCCCATAACGGCAACCTGACCAATGCCGAGGACCTGAAGCGCGACCTGTTCGTCGACGATCTGCGCCACATCAATACCGACTCTGATTCGGAGGTCCTGCTCAATATCTTTGCCCACGAATTGCAGAGTCAGGGCAAGTTGCGCATCGATGAGCAGGATATCTTCCGCGCCGTGGCCGGGGTGCATCGGCGCTGCCGGGGCGGCTATGCGGCGGTCGCGATGATCCCCGGTTTTGGCGTGTTCGGTTTCCGCGACCCCTTCGGCATTCGTCCCCTGATCTACGGCCGCCGCGAGACCGACGCGGGCACCGAATACATGATCGCTTCGGAGTCGGTGGCCCTCAACACCCTGGGCTTCACCCTGGTGGCGGATGTGGCCCCAGGGGAAGTAGTGTTCATCTCGGTGGACGGCACCCTCTACACCCAGCAGTGTGCGGTCGCGCCGGTGCTCTCACCCTGTATCTTCGAGTTCGTCTACCTCGCCCGGCCGGACTCCATCATCGACAACATTTCGGTCCATAAGGCGCGCTCGCGGATGGGCAAACGCCTTGCCGCCAAGATCCGTCGGCAGTGGGCCGCCCATGACATCGATGTCGTCATCCCGATCCCGGATACCAGCCGCACCGCCGCGCTGCAACTGGCCAATCATTTGGGCGTGCCCTATACCGAGGGTTTCATCAAGAACCGCTATATTGGGCGCACCTTTATCATGCCGGGTCAGCAGGTCCGTAAGCAGTCGGTGCGGCAAAAGCTCAATGCCATCGATCTCGAATTCAAGAAAAAGAATGTACTGCTGGTGGACGACTCCATCGTACGCGGGACCACCTCCCAGCAGATCATTCAGATGGCCCGCGATGCCGGGGCCAACCGGGTCTATTTTGCCTCCGCCGCACCGCCGGTGCGCTTTCCCAATGTCTATGGGATCGATATGCCGTCCGCCAGCGAGCTGGTGGCACACGGGCGGTCCGAGGAGGAGGTTGCCGAGTTCTTGGGCGCCGATGGACTGATCTACCAGGACCTCGGCGACCTGATCCAGGCCGTCCAGAAGAAGGGCAGGAGCCATGTGGACCGCTTCGACTGCTCGGTCTTCGATGGGCATTATGTGACCGGGGACGTGACCCCGGACTACCTCCAGCATCTGGAGGCCAACCGCAACGACGATGCCAAGGAGACCCGCTCCCGGCACAGCGAGACCGTCATTGACCTACACAACTCCGCCTGATTGTGAACCCGGCCTCGCGCCGGGCTCGGCCCCCGTCTGTGAGCTCGGCGGCGACCAAGCGGGCTTCGCCACCCGTGCGGTGCGCACCGGGCACCACCGCACCTTCGAGGGCGAGCACGGCGAGCCGATCTTCACCACCTCCAGCTTTGTCTTCGGCAGCGCGGCGGAGGCCGCGGCACGCTTCGCCGGGGAGGCTCCCGGGAACATCTACTCCCGCTTTACCAATCCCACGGTGCGTGCATTCGAGGAACGGTTGGCGTCGCTGGAGGGGAGTGAATCCTGTGTCGCCACCGCGTCCGGTATGGCGGCCATCCTGGCGGTTTGTATGGGGCTCCTGCAGGCCGGTGACCACATCGTTGCCTCTCGCAGCCTGTTCGGCAGCACTACGCTGTTGTTCAATAGGTATCTAAGCCGTTTCGGTATCGGCACCAGCTACTGCGACCTGAGCGATCTCAACGCCTGGGACGCGGCGATCGGCCCGCAGACCCGGCTGCTGTTCTGTGAGACCCCATCCAACCCGCTGACCGAGATGGTGGATCTGCGTGCTCTGGCTGAGCTTGCCCACCGCCGCAACTGCCTGCTGGCGGTAGATAATTGCTTCTGTACGCCGGCTTTGCAGCGCCCGCTGGAACTGGGGGCCGATCTGGTCATCCACTCGGCCACCAAGTATTTGGACGGGCAGGGGCGGTGCGTTGGCGGGGCGGTGCTGGGGGATCGCAAGCGGGTCGGGGAGGAGGTCTACGGCGTGCTGCGCACCGCCGGACCGACCTTGAGCCCCTTTAATGCCTGGGTGTTTCTCAAAGGTCTGGAGACCCTGGAACTGCGGATGGCGGCCCACTCGCAGGGTGCGGCGCAACTCGCCGATTGGCTCGCCACCCAGCCCGGGGTCACGCGGGTCTACTACCCGGGGCGGCCGGACCACCCCCAGCACCACTTGGTGGGCGTGCAGCAACGCGGCGGCGGCGGCATCGTTGCCTTCGATGTGCAGGGTGGCCGTGCGGGTGCCTGGAGCGTGATCGATGCCACGCGTCTACTGTCCATCACCGCTAACTTGGGCGACACCAAGACCACCATCACCCACCCCGCCAGCACCACCCATGGTCGCCTGACGCCTGAACAGCGCGCGGAGTCCGGCATTGGCGAGGGCCTGATCCGGATCGCCGTCGGTCTGGAGTGTCTGACGGACATCCAAGCTGACCTGGCGCGAGGGTTGGTGTTGCTCCCGGGGACCTAAGCGTTTCCGGAACACCTGGTACCAAAAGGGCGGGGCCCCTGGCTTGGCGCTATCGATCATAATGGGGCCATGAAGCTCTCCTGGTGTCCGCGTTTCGTCCTGATTGTGCTGGCCACGGCAGGGATGGGACTGCTGTTTCCTGCCCCGGTGCAGGCGCGCGAGACCGTGATCCTGCAACTGAAGTGGACCCACTGCTTTCAGTTCGCCGGCTACTATGCCGCACAGGCGCTCGGGTACTACCGCGAGGCCGGGCTCGAGGTGCGGTTGGAGGAGGGCCTGCCAGGCGTTGATGTCGTCGCCCGGGTGGTTGCGGGTCAGGCCAAGTACGGTGTCGGCACCAGCAGCCTGCTGCTGGCGCGCGCCGCCGGCAAGCCAGTGGTGGCCTTGGCGGTGATCTTTCAGCATTCACCGCTGGTGCTGATTGCCCGTGAACAATCCGGCACGCAAAGCATTCACGATCTGGTCGGCAAGCGCGTGATGATCGAGCCGGATGCCGACGAAATCTTCGCTTACCTGCGGCGCGAGGGGATCCCGGTCGAGCGGCTGGTCCGGGTCGAGCACAGTTTCGGGATCCAAAGTCTGCTCGACGGCCAGGTCGACGCGCTGACGGCCTATGTGTCGAACGAGCCCGAACTGCTTGGAAAGTTGAAATTTCCCTATCAGATGTATACGCCGCGCGCGGCGGGCATCGATTTCTATGCGGACAATCTGTTTACCTCGGAACGGGAGTTGCGGGACCATCCGGCACGCGTGCACGCATTCCGGGCAGCGAGTCTGCGTGGCTGGCAGTACGCGCTGGACCACCCGGATGAGATCATTGACCTGATTCTGACCCGCTACGGCGGGCATGATACGCGCGAACACTATGCCTTCGAGGCTGCGCAACTACGTGCGCTGATTCGTGCGGATTTGCTCGAAGTCGGCTATATGCACCCCGGGCGCTGGCGTCATATGGCCGATGTCTATACCGAGGTCGGCGCACTACCCGCCGATTTTTCACTGCAAGGCTTTCTGTATCAACCAGACACCCGTGTCGATTTGACCTGGCTTTATCTCGCGCTGGCGGCAACTCTGGCACTCGCGGCCGTCGTGGGTGGCGCCGCCACCTACATCTACTCCATCAACCGGCGGCTCAGGCGCAGCCTGGCGGACGTCAAACAGGTCCAGGAACAGCTCCAGGTGTTCTTGATGGCTATTGAGCAAAGCCCGACCTCCATCGTGATTACCGGACCGGATGCCATCATCCGTTATGTCAATCCGTATTTCACGGCGGAAACCGGCTATTCCGCCGCCGAGGCCATCGGGAAGAACCCCCGGATTCTGAACTCGGGATTGACCGGTCCGGCGACCTTCCGGGCGATGTGGGGTGCGCTCTCGCGCGGCGAGCCGTGGACGGGCGAACTCATCAATCGCCGCAAATCCGGTGAGGTCTACTGGGAAGAGGCCCACATGTCCCCGGTCAAGGATCGTGACGGCAATACGACCCACTATGTCGCGGTGAAGCTCGACATCACCGAACGCAAACAGGCGCATGAACACCTCGCCCATCTGGCACACCATGATGTGCTGACGAATCTGCCTAACCGTATCCTGTTCTTTGAGGGCGTGGCCCAGGGCCTGGCGCTGGCCCGGCGCAACAATACCCGCCTTGCACTATTGTTCATCGATCTCGACAAATTCAAGCCGATCAACGATACCTATGGGCATTCCGTCGGCGATCTCGTCCTGCGGCAGGTTGCCATACACCTGTCCGGTTCCCTGCGCGGCTCCGATAGCGTCGGTCGCATCGGTGGGGACGAGTTCATGGTTCAGTTACCTGATATCGGTAACGAGCAAGAGGCGGTGAGGGTGGCGGACAAGATTCGGGCGGCGCTCAATCGTCCGTTTATCGTCGCGGATCAAACGCTGCGCATGTCATCCAGTATCGGGGTGGCGCTCTATCCGGACCACGGCAATGACGCGGTCGAGTTGGCCAAGTACGCCGACTACGCCATGTATCAGGCCAAGGCGTGTGGCGGAGACCGGGTCCAGGTCTTTGACCCCAGCATGCCCGGCGTGGCGCGTTTCCACGGGTGATGTCGTCCTGCCGGCCCCCGGTGCATCTTCTCCCTCCCCCCTCGTGGGGGAGGGGCGGGGTGGGGGGCACCCATCAAACACGCCACGTCACACCGGGTTGGCCTTGATCATCGTTCCGGCCACTGGAGGTCGAGGCGTTAGCCGGTCCGGCGCGCAGGCGCCACGGAT
>CAILVI010000255.1 GCA_903837595.1 uncultured Thiodictyon sp. | reverse complement strand
GCTCGGCGTAGAGGTTGAGCGAGGTGTGCATGGCGCGCACCCAGGCGGTGGAGGGGGTGTGCTGGTGCAGCAGGTGCAGGAAGTGCCCGCCGATGGAGTCGTCCTCGGTCTCCACCTCGATGCGCCGGCCGTGGTGGGCATAGTGGTGCCAATACAGCAGGATCGAGCCGGAGCAGGCGATCAGGCGGTCGCCGATGGCGCGCGCGCCGGCATAGGGCATCGACTCCTTCTCGGGCTCCAGCGAGCCGAGCAGTGAGGTGCCGGTGCGCAGCACGTCCATCGGATGGGCCGAGGGCGGGAGCTGCTCCAGGGCGGTCTTGAGCGCCGCGGGCAGGCCGCGCATGGCGCGCAGGCGGCGCTTGTAGGCGACCAGCTCCGGGCGGCTCGGCAGGTGGCCGTGGATCAGGAGGTGGGCGATTTCCTCGAATTCGGCGTGGTCGGCAAAATCGATGATGTCGTAGCCACGGTAATGCAGGTCGTTACCGGTGCGCCCGACGGTACAGACGGCGGTGTTGCCGGCGGCGGTGCCGGACAGTGCGACGGACTTTTTCGCCTTCGGCAATGTGCTCTCTTGCTCGGCCATGCTGATCTCTCTTCTTGGTTCAGTCATTGATGGGATCGTCTGCAACTGCGGAAGTGACGTTTAGTCCTTATCCGCCGCGAACAAGGCGTCGAGCTTCTGCTCGAAGCCGTGGTAATTCAGATAGTCATACAGGTCCATGCGGGTCTGCATGGTGTCCACCACGTTGGCCTGGGTGCCGTCGCGGCGGATCGCCTGGTAGACGTTGAGCGCCGCCAGGTTCATAGCACGGAAGGCGGAGAGCGGATAGAGCACGAGTGAACACCCGGCCTCGCCCAACTCGGTGGTGGTGTAGAGCGGGGTGGCGCCGAACTCGGTGATGTTGGCGAGGATCGGCATCCCCACGGCGGCGGCGAAGCGGCGGTATTGGTCGAGTTCCACGATGGCCTCGGGGAATACCATGTCGGCGCCGGCCTCGACACAGGCGATGGCGCGCTCGATGGCGGAGTCGATCCCCTCCACGGCCAGCGCGTCGGTGCGTGCCATGATCACCAGGTCATCGGTGCGGGCATCCACCGCCGCCTTGATGCGGTCGACCATCTCCTCCTTGGAGACGATGGCCTTGTTGGGGCGGTGACCGCAACGCTTGGCGGCCACCTGGTCCTCGATATGAATCCCGGCCGCCCCGGCGCGGGACATCTCGCGCACCGTGCGGGCGATGTTGAAGGCACCGCCCCAGCCGGTGTCCGCGTCCACCAACAGCGGCAGTTGGCTCGCGAAGGTGATGCGGCGTACGTCTTCCAGCACGTCGTTGAGGCTGGTGATGCCCAGATCCGGCACGCCAAATGACCCAGCCGCGACCCCGCCGCCGGACAGGTAAATGGCGCGATAGCCGGTCCGCTCGGCCATCATGGCGTGGTAGGCGTTGATGGTGCCGACCACTTGCAAGGGGCGTTCGGCTTTGACGGCTTGGCGCAGACGGGCGCCGGGGGTGTTCGCTTGGGTCATGGGTCGATCCGTGGTTAGGTGGTGGTGTCAGTTGCGAGTTGGCGCTCGACGTTTTGGCGGGAGGCGCGGATGTGTCGGCGCATCATGAGTTCGGCCAGTTCGCCGTCCCGCTCGGCGATGGCGTCGACGATCAATTCGTGTTCCTTGAGTGCATCGCGCGCCCGGTTGCTGACCATCCCGAACTGGCAGCGGTACATGCGCGCCAGGTGGTAGAGGTCGTCGCACAGGATGCCGATCAGGCGCTGGTTGCCGCTGCCCTGGACGATGCGGTAATGGAAATCCATGTCCCCTTCCTTCTGAAAATAGGCCTGCCAGTCGTCGCGCGCGATCTCGCGCCGGTGCTGTTCCAGCAACGCCTTGATATCTTTGATTCCAGCCGTGGACATGCGCTCCGCGGCGAGGCGCGCGGCCATGCCCTCCAGGGCCTCGCGGATCAGATAGATCTCGATCAATTGCTCGTTGGAGAGGGTGATGACCCGTGCGCCGATGTTGGGCCGGCGCTCGACCAGGTTGCAGGCCTCCAGCCGACGCATGGCCTCGCGCAGCGGGCCGCGGCTGATCCCCAGGCGGGCGGCAGTCTCCGGTTCGCTGATCTTGCTGCCGGCCGGGATCTTGCCCTCGACGATCGCCAGGCGCAGTTGCCCGAACACGCGGTCGGCGATGGTGGAGGTCTCCTCCGGCAGGGGCTGCGCGATGGCGTCCATTCAAAGTGTCGACAATCTGGTTTGAGTGGAGCGAAATATAGCCCGTTCTTGGACGATGTCAAGATGGTCTGTCGACAATATAGAGCATTGAGCAGGCGCGGGCGGCGCCTGGCACGCGCTGCGCGTGCCAAGCGCCGCCCGCGCCTCTGATTCCACCTCCGGCCATTGGTGGCGCCGGAACGAGGAGGGTCGAGACAAGCCTTACTGATGCTCGTCCGCGATGTGTGTCAAGTCACTGAATTGGCTTGCTGACAGACTTGAGTCAGCGCTTTGCGCAGGTCGTCGGGGAGGGAGTTCCAGCCTTGTCGGGCGATGGTCTCGGGGATGCCGAACAAGGCTTCGGCGACGCCATCGGTGATTGTGGCCAGCGTGTCGCCGTCGCCGCCCAATGAAAAAGCGTGGCGGATAGTGTCCTCAAAACTGGTCGCCGGCAGGATTGCACGATGTCGCACAAATTTGGCATTGCTGGCCCCGTGCCGCTTGCTTGACAAGCGATTGAGGGATGAGAAAATGGCGAAACGGATTCTTATCAGGACTTCCCAGCGCCGGCTCGGGCGTGGCACCGAGATCCGGTTGGCCGTACTTGAAAATCTGTGCCTTACAAGACGATTGCTGCCGTCATATTGGGTCACTCGGCGTCTCCGTAACGCCACGGGTTTTCGAAAATAAAATCCGTCAACGGATAGTCGAGCTTCAACAAAATAAATTCGATCATGGTTATTGACCAATATTCTCTTGATGAGCCATCCAGATTATATGTGCTCTTTATTGTCCCACTGTCCGTGATAGTGTTGGCCACGCGAATGCTGTTTAGGGTGCTTCTTACATTTAACGGTAACACGCAAGCGATAATCTCGTCGCGTATTTCTTTGTCTACAGCAAAGTCCTTTATTTCATTTAATATCAATATCTCATAAATGAAATTAACCGCATTTTGAACTGTGGTCGTTTCCGATTCATTATTCTTGTGATTTTCAATGCACGCAATTAGTGCTCGTATGGTGGTGGTGGCGTTCTCCTTGTCCATGATCGCGCGCTCTATCGAAAAATAGAGGTGCTCCCCTCTTCGATGGAAGATTTTATATCTCCTGCATAGTGCCGCTATGGACTTATGATCGCCTATATTGCCTAGCGCACCAATGGCGGCAATTACTGCTTCGGATCTTAGTGCAGCCAGAATGTGTTATCTTCATATATGGGGTACATGTCAGCGTAATCTCTGTCTACTGCGGAGAAATCAAAGTTTGCGCAGGTAATCAAAAGATCAACTGATGCGGGGTCGGCAATTTCACCTAAAGCATGAATGCCAGCGTTGATGATTCGATATTTTGTTTTGAAGTCGATGTCCAGTCGATTTTCTGCGTTTTCCGTCATTATCCTAATGATGAAGCGCGAAATGGCGTCTCCTGCCAGTGCAAGTGCGGGTTGCGTGTCATTTTCACGGCCCTGATCTTTGCATTTCTGAGCTAGCGAGGCTAAACTCTCGATGATGGGAATGTCTTTTATGTCGTCTATATAGATACTATGGAGATAATAATTTCCATTATAATGCTTCTTATGAAGTAACTCGACCAGATATTCAAGGGCGCATCTATCTGCGATTTTCGAAATTGATCGAATAGTCAGAGATATGGTCATCGTCCAATCCGCGAGCGATTCTTTGTGCTGCAAACAGAACTCAATATATTGAATTAAGTCTTTGCCTAGCCTTGGTTCCGCCAATTTGCCCTAAGACTTTCGCCGCGTACTGCCTGGCTATCGCGTCATATGCATCTTTCGCGGGGTAATAAAGGAAGGGAGCAATCTTGTCGACTATTTCGTTATGATCTTTCGTCTGCAGTATGTCGTATACATCTGGTTTCATCCGTAAATCATCATGCAACCATCGAAAAGAGTCCTCAAGACGCTGCCTCAAGAAAGGATTGTCATTGTTATCAAAAATGCAAACGATCGCTTGATCAAAGGTTTCGGGAAGATCGGCGGTTGGTGCTTTTTCTAAATTCATTTTCTATAACCATTTGCGGTAGGATTTAGAATCGGAATCGGGGCGTTCACCCTAATCAGTCGATGCTGGAACCACTCTGTGTCTAGGTACATCAGGCCAAAATGGGTGAGCTTCGACCCTGCCGCGTGGCGTTCCGGGAATGTCCTTAAGGAGTTTCGCGGTGCGTTGACTGGTCTGATCATATGCCCCGAGGAGCCGAGTTTCCGAGCGCTGGCCTGACCATGCGGCGCTTGCCGACTCGCCCCTGCGGGTGCATCTGCCCCTGGGGGGCGACGGCGGAACCGGTCAGTGTAATACCGCATCCACTGTGTCGGCGGTGAGGATGCGCTCGGACCAGTGCAACAGGGTGTCGGCGTCCGCCTCGGCAATGCGTTGGCGCACCGACTCGCTCGGGGGACCGAACTTTTGTTCGATCTGACGCAATAGCATCCTGACTTCCCCCTGTTGTCTTCCTTGCTCGATGTAGCGGTCGATAAAGGTCTGCATGATCGGGTCTCCGTTTGATGTCTGTTGCAGCAGCCTGCGGGCGTCCTGCTCGTCCACGCGCTGGGTGCCTTGGACGTAATATCGCAGCAGGGATTCGAGAAGCTCCAGGGCGGTGGCCTGGTCGGCTACTTGCTCGATCAGGTTCAACAGTTCGCGCAGCCGCGCGATGGGCTCGTCGCTGAAGATCCAGCGCATGGCCAACTGGACCAGTCGGGTCAGTACGTCGCCCTTGATCTCGGCGTCGGTGCGGACGGACAGGTCGTGAAGGGCATACGTGAACTGGGGGACGAAGGGCTTCAGTGCGTCCGGCAGGGGTGCGACCAGTTCGTGAAAGCTACGCGGCGCCTGCCAGAGGCGTTCGCCGTGGTAGATCACCAGGGGGTAGACCGGCGGGAGATGCCGTGCGTCGGGGTGCTGCTTGCGGTGCTGCTCACCCTCGGCCGCGATGTAACGCAACAGTTGCAGCAGGGTCCAGTGCTCGGGGGTGCTCTTATGCTCGAACAGCAGGTAGATCGTCAACTCGCCGTCGCCATTGCGGCACTGCACCCGATAGACTAAATCCGAGTACGCCGAGCGCAGATCCTTGGAGACGTAGGTGTCCTTGGATATCTCCAAGGTGTCGAGGTGGATGGTGGCGAGGAGTCGCGACGGCAGATGGTGGCGCAGGAAATCCTGGGCGATTTCGCGGCGGCCGAAGCTCTCGCGAAAGAAGGCGTCGTGAGGTGTTGCGAGGTCGTCCATGGCACCAGAGGCTAGCCATTTCCGGCCTGGCTGGCAAGTGGGCGGTGGGGTTTCGCTCCCGCCCCCCACGACCCCTCTCCCGCCAGCGGCGGGAGAGGGGCGCTTACCCGGCGTCTCAGCCGTGCTTGGCGTACCCGATGGCTGCCAGCGCGGCCTCGATCTCGTCCAGGATGGCCGGATCGTCGATGGTCGCCGGGGCCTTGTACTCCTTACCGTCGGCGATGCTCTTCATGGTGCCGCGCAGGGTCTTGCCGGAGCGGGTCTTGGGCAGGCGCGGGACGATGACCACGGTCTTGAAGGCCGCGACCGGGCCGATGTCGTCACGGACCTTGTTGACGAGCTCCTTGCGGATGATCGCCGGGTCCCGGTCGACCCCATTCTTCAGCACCACCAGGCCTAGGGGCAGTTCGCCCTTGAGTTGGTCGGCGGCGCCGATGACCGCGCACTCGGCCACGTCCGGGTGGCTGGCCAGCACGCCTTCCATCGCGCCGGTGGACAGGCGGTGGCCGGCCACGTTGATGATGTCGTCGATGCGGCTCATGACGTAGATGTAGCCGTCCTCGTCGATGTATCCCGCGTCACCAGTAAGGTAATATCCGGGCTGGATGGCGAGGTAGGACTGGACGAAGCGCTCGTCGTTGTTCCATAGGGTGGGCAGGCAGCCGGGCGGCATGGGGAGCTTGATCATGATCCGGCCGATGTCGCCGGACTTGACCGGCTCGCCTTCCTCGTCCAGGACCTGGACGTTGTAGCCCGGGACCGCCCGGGTGGGGGAGCCGGGTTTGACCGGCAGCAGTTCCAGCCCGAGGCAGTTGGCCGCGATGGCCCAACCGGTCTCGGTCTGCCACCAATGGTCGATCACCGGGACCTTGAGGATGCGCTCGGCCCATTGCAGGGTGTCGGGGTCGCAGCGCTCGCCGGCCAGGAACAGGGCGCGGAAGCCGCTCAAGTTGTAGCGCTTGAGGTGCTCTGCGTTGGGGTCGTCGCGCTTGATGGCGCGAAACGCCGTCGGGGCGGTAAACAAGACCTTGACGTCATGGTCTTCGATTACCCGCCAGAAGGCCCCGGCGTCCGGGGTGCCGACCGGCTTGCCCTCGTAGACCACGGTGGTGGCGCCCACCAGCAGGGGGGCGTAGACGATGTAGGAGTGACCCACGACCCAGCCCACGTCCGAGGCGGACCAGAAGACCTCACCGGCCTTGATGCCGTAGATGTTGGCCATGCTCCAGGCCAGGGCCACGGCATGTCCGCCGTTGTCGCGAACGACACCCTTGGGGACGCCGGTGGTGCCGGAGGTATAGAGAATGTAGAGCGGATCGGTGGCGGCCACCGGGACACAGTCGGCGGGTTGTGCGGCGGCGACGGCCTCCGCCCAGCCGATGTCGCGGCCGGCGACCAGGGTGCCGGGCTCCTGCGGGCGCTGATACAGGATGCAGCGCTCGGGCTTGTGCTCCGCGAGGTTGATCGCCTCGTCAAGCAGGGGCTTGTAATGCACGATCCGGTTCGTCTCGATGCCGCAGGAACCGGCCACCATGACCTTCGGCTTGGCGTCGTCGATGCGGGTGGCCAGTTCCCGGGCGGAGAAGCCGCCGAAGACCACCGAGTGGATGGCGCCGATGCGGGCGCAGCCGAGCATGGCGATCAGCGCCTCCGGCACCATCGGCATGTAGATGATGACCCGATCGCCCTTGGTCACGCCCAGCGCTTGCAGCGCCCCGGCGAAGCGCGATACCCGCTCCTGCAATTGTCGATAGGTGATGATTTCCTTAGAATTCGTCACCGGGCTGTCGTGGATGATCGCAGCTTGGTCACCGCGCGTGGCCACGTGGCGGTCCACCGCGTTGTAACAGGTGTTGAGTTCGGCCCCACTAAACCAGTGGTAGAAAGGGGGAGTGGAGTCGTCCAGGACCCGATCCCAGGGTTTGATCCAGTCGATCAGGCGGGCGGCATCCGCCCAAAAAGCGTTGGGATCGCTCATGGAGCGGTCGTAGCTGGCTTGGTAGCCCATGGCATTTCCTCCGTTGGGGTGACCGCGGCCCCGGGCGGTGCAGCGGTGTGGCTGTCTGGTGTGGCTGTTGAATTAGCCCGCCGCAACCTTAGTCGGTCCCGGCGCACCGCGCAATGGTCACCGAAATGGTGTTGCGCGTCTCTATCCACTACACCCGGCGGTCGATCCCGGCTATCCTGTCGGCCGGGGCTGCCACTGCGCGGGGTTGACCCTTGAACTGCCCGCCCATGCGGGCCTGGCGGGTTGACGGATGCCTGCGGCGTGGCGGCAGTGGCCGCGTCGCTGGCGTCAGCCTCAGTCGTAACCAGGCGAGCTTTCATGCCTAGCAGGCACAACATGTACACGGATGGCTGTGGTTCGCGGGTCCTTCCCGGCGGCCCCCGCGGGGGTTTGGCTTGAATTCGGTGCATTGGTGGCGACAGTGCGCAACCGCTGCCAGCGTCCTGTTGCTCGCCCAGTTGTCGGCACCGCCGGCGCTCCTCGCCCAAGAGGTGATCGTCCACCCTGGCGTCGGGGTGACGACGATCACGACCAATGAGGCGCGCCTCTACCTGACCTTGCGGCTCAAGACCTGGCCGAACGGCGTGCCGGTCAAGGTCTTCGTGTTGCCGGACGGTGATCCGCTGCACCGTCGCTTCAGCAATACCGTGTTGGGGCTGTTTCCCTACCAACTGCGCCGGGTGTGGGACCGGCAACTGTTCTCCGGTACCGGCCAGGCCCCGACCGCGGTGGCGAGCGAGGCCGAGATGCTCTGGCGCGTGGCGTCCACCCCCGGGGCGATCGGCTATGTTGAGTCCGTGCCCGCCGGCGCGTCCGTTCGCCCACTGGAGGTTCGCTGATCATGGCTCTGATTGTCCGTTTGGCCATGTGGCTCTTACTCCTGCTCAGTGCTGCCGCGGTGGCGGGCGAGGGCCGTGTGCCGTCGCTGTGGGAGCGGCTTCAGGGAGACCGTCTGCAGATCCATGGCTTCGCCAGCGTGACCGGGGTCAAGACGAGCGCTAACCGTTTCTTGGGCAGTACGCGGGGCGGCGCCGTGAACTTCATTGAGGTGGCGCTCAACGCGTCCTATCAGTTCAACCCGCGCATCCTGTTCTCCGGGCAGATCTTGGCGCGGCGTGCGGCGAGCATGTCAAACGGCTCGCCGGTCCTGGACTACGGGCTGGTGGACGTGACGCTGGCCGAGACGGTCACTGGCCGTTTTGGGGTGCGCGCCGGGCGCCTCAAGAACCCGCTGGGGCTGTACAACGAGACCCGCGATGTCCCCTTCACCCGTCCGAGTATTTTTCTGCCCCAAGTCATCTATTTCGATAAGCTGCGTAACATGATCCTCTCCACCGACGGGCTGATGCTCTACGGGGACCTGGCGACCCGCTACGGCGATCTCTCACTCACCCTGGGCGGCGGTCAGGCCGTGCTTGATGAGAATGTCGAATGGGTCTTCCTGGGCGCCAACTATCCCGGCAAGTTCGTGCCTCACGGGCTCACCTGGGTCGGCAATCTGTGGTACTCGGCCTTTCATGAGCGGCTACGGCTGGGGTTGAGCGGAATCACCTCCACCCTTGGGTACCGACCCGGGCAGAGTGCCCCCGACCTGGACGCGGGCCAAATGCAGATCAGCGACCTGATCCTCTCGGCGCAATACAATGCAGAGCATTGGACCCTGACCTCCGAGTACTCCCGGTTGCCCCTGGAGTGGCGTGGCTTTGGTGCGTACTTCCCCTACCGCAAAAGCACCGGTGAAGGCTATTACCTGCAAGGGACCTATCGTGTACTGCCGACGGTGGACCTGGTCTTGCGCTATGAGGAGGGCTTCGCCGACCGCCGGGATCGCAATGGCGTGCAGGCGTCCGCGGCGCTCGGTGGACTGATCCCGCCCAGTGATTATTTCGCCAAAATATGGACGTTCGGTGTGCGTTGGGATATCAATCCGCAGGTCATGCTGAGGGCCGATTACGCGCGTCACCAGGGGACTTACACCATCTCGACGCGGGAGAATGATCCGGCCGCTCTGGCGAAGGACTGGGATCTGTTTGCGCTGCAAATCGCCGTGCGCTTCTAATCGATCACCGTGGATAGTTCGCGCGCGCAACGGACCCGACCGGCCTTCATGAGCCTGCGCTGGCAGGCCCTGATCGCCCTGTCGCTGGTGCTGCTGGTAGTGAATGGGACGCTGGCGTTCATGGCGTATCGGCAATCATCGGCCCAGTTCGATCTTCAGCAGTCGGGGGTACGGGCGAACCAGGTGCGTCAGTTGCGCGGCTTGCTGGGGCGCAACTACGAGGAAATGACCCGGTTGGTAAGTGTCGTACCGCTTTTGGGGCCGGACCCCGCGTCGCATCAAGCGCCCAATTTCGATGAGCGCCTACGCCGCGGCCTGGAGAGTGATGGCGCCCTGCTGGGCCTGGAGTGGGATGTCCGCTCGGTCTATTGGATCACCCCGGCCGGCCGGGCCGCCCTGGTCTGGCCGGCCGACGCCCAGGCCCCGGGGGCCGAACTGATCGTGGCCCTCACCGGCAAGGACGACAGTGTCACCCAGGTGCTCGCGTGTCAGCCCGAATGTCTCCAGTTTCTCGCCGCGCCCGTCCTGTGGCAGGGACGCTCCGCGGGGACCCTGGTGCTCGGGCGCTCGCTCGCCGATGCCCTGCTGGCCTTCAACGCGCTCACCGCCGCCGAGGTGGCGGTGTTCAACACCAGCGCTGAGGCGTCGGTGGACGCACCGCCGCACTTTCCGGCCATGACCCATCCGAGCCGGACCGCGCCGATCATTCGCACCCTGGCCCCAGCGCTCGCGGGCAGCAGCGGCCGTGGCCAGCGGGTGCTGGGTGAACTCGGCGGCCAGTGGTTCGAGGTCTTCCGGGTCGATGATCTGGCCCCCGGGGTGGCGGCGCTCGTGGTCGACGAGGTGACGGCGGAACGTCAGGCGATCCGCACGGCCACGCGCATCAGCATCCTGCTTGGCCTGGGTGGCCTGATCCTGTCCGGCTCACTGTTGTTCTGGCTCGCCCAGTCCTCGGTGGGGCGGCTGCGCCGCATCGTGGCGGCACTGCCGCTGCTGGCCGATAACCGGTACGCGGAACTGCGCTCCAGCCTGCCCCCGGTGGGCGGCCGGCTGACCCCGACTGACGAACTGGACCATCTCAGCGAGACCGCCCAGACCCTCACTGACCGCATGGAACAACTCCAGCGCGACCGTGAGGAGGCCGAGGCCCGCCTGGTGTGGCTGGCCGACCATGACCCGTTGACGCGGCTCTACAACCGCCGGCGCTTCAACGAGGACTTCGGTCGCGTGCTGGATCAGGCGCAGCGTTTCGGCCACCGCGGTGCCCTGCTCTTTCTCGATCTTGATCAGTTCAAGGACGTCAACGACTTGAGTGGGCATCAGGTGGGTGACGGGATGTTGCAACGGGTGGCCGAGCAGTTGAGTACGCTGACCCATCCGAGCGACATTCTGGCCCGGCTGGGTGGTGACGAGTTTGCCTTGGTACTCCCGGAGTGTACCGACGCCGACGCACTGGTGTGTGCCGAGCGCGTCCAGGCGGCGGTGCGCTCGATCCAGGTGCGCGAGAATGGTCGCGTCCACCGGGTCACCGCCAGTATCGGCATCGCCCTGTTCCCGGATCAAGGTCAGGAGCCACAGGAGATCCTGGCCAATGCGGATCTCGCCATGTTTCAGGCCAAGGATAAGGGGCGCGGTCGCTGGCACCTGTTTTCGGCCGAGGACCAGGCCCGCGAGCAGGCGGACGCCCGTGTCACCTGGCGGGACAAGATTGCGGAGGGCCTGCGCGACGAGCGCTTCGAGCTGCATTTTCAACCCATCGTCGCGGTCGCCACGGGCGTCATCGAGCATTGGGAGGCGCTGCTGCGGTTGCGCGACATCCGCGGCGAGTTGGTCTATCCCGACCGCTTCATCCCGGTCGCGGAGAAGACCGGCCAGATCCAAGCCATCGATCACTGGGTCTTGACGCAGGCCGTCCGCCTCCTGGCCCGGGACCCGCGTCTGCGACTGTCGATCAATCTGTCCGGCGGTGCCATGGACGACCCGGCGTTGCTGCCGGATATCGAGCGGCTGCTCGCCGAGCAGCGGGTGGCCCCGACGCGCCTCACCTTCGAGGTGACCGAGACCGTGGCGGTGGCGAGCATCGCCCGGGCAAATCAACTGATGCAAGCGATCCAGCAACTGGGTTGCCGCTTCGCCCTCGACGACTTCGGCAGCGGCTATGCCTCCTACGTCTATCTGCGGCGCCTACCGGTGGACGACATCAAGATCGACGGTACCTTCATCCGCGATCTGGCGACGAACCGCGAGGACCGGATCTTCGTCAAGGCCATTACCGATATGGCCCATGGCATGGGCAAGCGAGTAACGGCGGAATTTGTCGAGAGTGCGGCGATTTATGCGGTCCTGGGTGAGCTCGGAGTGGACTGCGCCCAAGGCTATTTTCTTGGCCGGCCGACACTCATCGCCGAACACGGCCCTTGGCCACGGGCGGCGGTCTATGGTCCACGGTAAGGGCGCGTCGGCGCTGGGCAGGTCATGATCGCCAGAAAAGACACTGGAGCAACCCCGCGTGAGCCGTATTAGAGAGCGCATTGATTACATACTGAAGATCCTCTGCACTGGTGCGGTCATAACCGCTTGCGTGAGTCTGTCGTCACCGGTCCAAGCGCTGTCTGGCAGTCCAGCGCAGACGCGCACGGTTGAGCATTTGCGCACGCTACGTTCGCAGCCACCGCTGCTGTGGGCCTTTCTCAAGGACATGCCAAAAGGCGGCGATCTGCATAGCCATTTGTCGGGCGCCATCTATGCCGAATCCATGCTGGGATGGGCGGCTGAAGACGGGCTCTGTGTCAATAATCAGACGCTGACTCTGAGCAAGCCGCCGTGCCATGAAGATGCGGGCCAACTGCCGGCCACCAAGGCGCAAACTGATGCATCGCTTTATCGCCGCATGATCGATGCCTGGTCGATGCGTAATCCGGCTGCCTCCGGACTCAGTGGGCATGATCAGTTTTTCGACAGCTTCGCCAAATTTGGCGAAGCGACCAGCAGCCACCGGGGCGACATGCTGGCAGAAGTAGCATCCCGTGCCAGTGCCGGACGGGTCAGTTATCTGGAGTTGATGCTGACGCCCGCCTCCTCGGCGATCACCGAGCTGGCCACGAGGATCCATTGGGACGATGATTTAGGTCGACTGCGTACGGTGATGCTGGAGCAGGGCCTGCCTGAGGTGCTCAGGGCCGCGACCGAGGACCTGAACAGTGCCGAGGCGAAACAGCGTGATATCCTGCACTGCGGCACCGCCGATCCCGCGTCCGGTTGCTCCGTGACGGTGCGCTATTTGTATCAAGTCGCCCGCGG
>CAILVI010000254.1 GCA_903837595.1 uncultured Thiodictyon sp. | reverse complement strand
TGTTGTGTTTCAATCCTTGTTCTGTTGGATTGGGGATGGCGGCTCCATGTTGGTCCGCCGGGGGTGGCAGATGTCTTTGGGTTTCAATCCTTGTTCTGTTGGATTGGGGATGGCGGCCGGAATTTAACAGTGTCATCACGACCTCACGCCGACATGTTTCAATCCTTGTTCTGTTGGATTGGGGATGGCGGCTTGTTGCGCAGCCCATGAACAGGTTTGCCCAGTCGGAGTTTCAATCCTTGTTCTGTTGGATTGGGGATGGCGGCCGAAACTGCGGACACGCCATATCCTGACACTGACCATGTTTCAATCCTTGTTCTGTTGGATTGGGGATGGCGGCAGCACAGTCCCAACACCATGACCTGACCAGGGCCAGTTTCAATCCTTGTTCTGTTGGATTGGGGATGGCGGCGCCGCCCTGGAAGTGCTGAACACGCAAGCGCAGAAGTTTCAATCCTTGTTCTGTTGGATTGGGGATGGCGGCCCCTGGGGCATCTTGCGATGGGGGAGCGCTTGGTAGTTTCAATCCTTGTTCTGTTGGATTGGGGATGGCGGCGATCATCCTGGCAGATGATGATCACGCCACCCAGGGGTTTCAATCCTTGTTCTGTTGGATTGGGGATGGCGGCACGGTGACCTTCGACATCGAGCAGGTGAAGGGCGGGTTTCAATCCTTGTTCTGTTGGATTGGGGATGGCGGCGTTGCGTTCAGAAGTTGGAGCGTGATAGAGCTTGTGTTTCAATCCTTGTTCTGTTGGATTGGGGATGGCGGCTGATCTGCGGGTTTCGGTGGTGTGTGGTGTGGACCGGGTTTCAATCCTTGTTCTGTTGGATTGGGGATGGCGGCGCCATGGAGCGGGTGTGACTGCACTTGAACCCTGCGGGTTTCAATCCTTGTTCTGTTGGATTGGGGATGGCGGCCAGCGCTGGCATTCAGGCCGGCATGGTCGCACTGGTGTTTCAATCCTTGTTCTGTTGGATTGGGGATGGCGGCACATCGGCGGCGGTACGTTCCCGATCCAACTCAGGGGGTTTCAATCCTTGTTCTGTTGGATTGGGGATGGCGGCAACCGGTCAGAGCATCAGGCACCATCGGCGAAGGGGTTTCAATCCTTGTTCTGTTGGATTGGGGATGGCGGCGTACCACAGGTCACAACTGGAGAAACCGAATCAGGGTTTCAATCCTTGTTCTGTTGGATTGGGGATGGCGGCCAGTGCAGCTATTACCATTTAAGGTGGTATTCTCACCGGTTTCAATCCTTGTTCTGTTGGATTGGGGATGGCGGCGCGTTGCCCTTGCGTGTTGGGCGCTTGCGGCAATGTTTCAATCCTTGTTCTGTTGGATTGGGGATGGCGGCGATCACCTGGCTAAAAGGTGTTCTTGAAACTGTCCTGGTTTCAATCCTTGTTCTGTTGGATTGGGGATGGCGGCTGCATCTAACATGAAACGCCATATAAATCAAAACTATGAGGCGCCTGAACCCAGTGCGTTTTAGGTCTCCTGCGACTGCCACGGCGCTGATAACAGGCTGTCACGAGTGCCCGATTACATCGAGAATATGAGATTTTCATCTTAAACCTCAAAAAGTTGCAAAGGCGCTACCGCTAGACACAAATATTTCTGTAGCAACAGTCTTCACACCGGAGGCGCGAAGAGGTTCGCGCCGGCAACCGACCCGTCTGAATGATATCGAAAATCTGGTCGATCAGCCACTTCGTTCGCGCGATGGCTTCGGCGGTCACCAGCACCTCCAGCAACTGACTCCCATCGCGCACGTAAGCGACGAAACCCCGGGTGACAGGCTGCTGATAAACATCATGAATCAGCATTGAGTACAGCAAGATCTGGGTTTCATGGGTCTTGAATACCGTGTCCCGCGCCTCTGTGTACTTGTAGTCCAGCGCCGCCATGCTGCCGTCCTTCAGCCACAGCACCTCATCGACGATTCCCCTGAGCCGCAAGGCCGGTGATGCCAGATAGACCTCGATCTCGCGCTTGACCGCACCGATCTTGCGGCGTAGGTAGTCACGATTCTCGGTCGCCCGCCGCTGATGAACCTCGCGCCCCTTGAGGACTTTGAAACGCGAGTCCTCGTGCTGCGGGATGTTCTGGACATTCATGAACCAGGTAAAGCGCGGGCAATAGACGTGCTCCAAGACCTCCGATGGAGTAATCATCGGGGTACGTTCGGTATCCAGCAGCCATTCGCTCATAAGAACAAGGCCCTCACTTCATCGGTGACCAGCTTCTTGTCGAAGGCCTGCCCAAGCAGAATCACCTTCTTGAAATCCGGCTCACACATCGGAAAAATGTAGACCGAATCCACCTCGTGGTTCACCCACTCATCGATCTGCAGCCGCAACTCATCCAGTCGATTGCGTTCGATCGTTCCCAGAAATACCGATTTCTGGACGCGATACAGCCCGGCCTCCTTGCACAATTTGGCGATCTTGGTCCGCGGCTTGTTCTCGACGATGTCATAGATGATCCACACCAACGTCTCGGTCGTCTTCATCGCTCAGTCTCCCGATCCATTCGTTTGCCATGCGGTGGCAATCAAGCTGTACGGTATCGCGCCGTTTGATATTGCGATTGCGGTAGCGGATAGTTTCATCGAGGTGTTCGCCAAACCGCTCCATCAGGACGGCTTTGCCCTGCTTGTTAAGGGTGAGGCCATTTTGTAGTGGATCGAACAGGTCCTGCTTGATCTTGCGCGCGGCGAACAGGCCAACCACAGTTTCATCGGCCCAAATCCGATAACACTCGATCAGGTCGAAGACCAACGATTTCTTCTGATAATGATCGGTATGCACAAAGCCGACATAGGGATCAAGCCCCGCCAAAATACAGGCGCGTTCGACCGTGCTATACAGTACTCCATAAGAATAATTCAACAAGCAATTGAACTCGTCTTTGGCGGGATTGTGCGAGCGCCCCGCGAACTGAAAATTATCCGGCAATAAGAGATTGATCGCCTCCCAATAGGTGCGTCCGGCCCGACCCTCAATGCCCATGACGGTGTTGCGTACATCATCTAGTCCGCCGGTGATACCGTCGAGTGCCTGACGCAGTTCCGACAGCGCCTCGATCTTCTCGGTCAACAATGCCGATAGCCGGGTGCGTCGCGTGCGCGCCTCACGCAAAAAATCGAGCTGATTGTCGAGTTTTCGCAGCAACCAGCCAAGCGCGAGCCGCAGACCTTTCTCGGTGTCGGCCAAGCGCAACTGTTCGCGGCGGATTGCAATGGTAGATCCCGGGCGGCCATGCCAGACCCGAGCATAGGGATCGCCGAACTGATCGATAAACACCAGATCGATGTTTTTCTCAACGGCCAGTGCAATGGCGTCGGTCGACAGGCTGGCGCCGGTGGTGATGAGGATGGAGCGCACCTTGCGTGATGATATCTCCTGTTTCTGATCCTTGATATTGATGACAAACAGCTCGCCCCGGCGATGGAGATAGGCGCCGAACGTAGTCAGAATCAGGTCCATAGTGCTGCCTCGTCAGTGGGCTGATGATGGTATGTTCCGGCGGCCTGAGCGATCCACTCGATTCATCGGCACGCCGTGCGCTGCCGTCCATGGCGACGCAATTCGGCCGCCTGCGGGGTTGAAGACAGGCGAAAGCAAATTGTTAAAGAGCACGGCGGGCTAAAGCGTCAGCCAGCCATAGCCATGACTGACGGCATGCCCGAAGGAAAAGCCGCTTGGCAGCGCGGCATTCGTGGCCAGTTCTCCGGTCAGGCCGAGGAGCTTCTCCCCTTTATAATGGCAGGTACAGGTCTGCGGTTCGCCAAGGGTCGCGTACAGCCGCTCGGGGAAGGTGACATCCAGCCCCCGCAGTGCGGTCAATAGATTCGCCACGAGCAGCCGCTCGCGTTCGCTGCGTTGCTGCGTGGCGGTCATCGCCTGATAGCGTCGATAATTTTCCTGATTGAATAGCAAGACCGGTGTCTCCAGCCGGTAATAGCCCAAGTGGTCGCCGACGCCGAAGTGTCCCTGATTCAGGGTTAAGGCGGCATCGCTGACCACCACCGGTGTCTCACCGAGCAGCAGGTTCAATTCCAGCCAGGGTAAGTTCAATAGCCGGTCGGCGGCCTGGCCCCAGCCGACGACCAGTCCCCGCCCGCGGCGCCAACGGTATTGCACCCGAGGATAGCGGTAGAGCGCTTTTCCTGTCAACAGGTCGTGCTGGTGAAACAGGTCATCACCGCGAAAGGCGTTGGCCAGGGCGCCGCGCAATTGTTTGGTGCGCTGCTCCGGTCCTCCGGCCAGTTCGCGATCCCAGCGCAGTTCCACCTGGGTGAGTGGGATGGTGGCTAGAAGATGCATGTGGCGGTTTCTCCGGGCAGGCCGATAAAACCGGCGTGACGGTCATAGGTTTCCGAACCGGCGTCGATCCGGTTGACCTCGTTGCGGTCCAGACCGTGCGCGGCGTGGGCACTAATCTGGATGACGCGTTCGTAAAAGGCCCGCTTGAATGGGCGAAACCGCTGGTCTTGTTCAGCCGGGGTGACTCGCGGGTCGTCCCGCAGGGCGCGGTATCGTTCCCACAGTGCTGCGTCCGGGGGGTTGCATACCACGAAGAGTGAGACCGTTGGCCGTTCCTCGATAAGTTGAAAGTCTTGCTCGACGCCGAGTAGATCGCCGCGCGCCAGTTGTTCATCGACGCGCGTCTGGTCGTGGCGCGCCCGGCAGCCGCGAAAATAGGCTTGGCTCAATTCCAGAAAGTCGCACTCATCCCATGCGTCTGCCGTGCCAAGCGTTTCCTGTGTAACCTCGATCAAGGCGCTATCATAAACCCGCCGCCAGAGCGATTCCCCCGCGCTGCCATCCGGTTTGGAAGACTGCAAGTGCCAGAGGTGTACCTCCCCGGGTACTGCACCGGCTTCGCCGTGGCGGTTACAGCGTCCGGCCGCCTGAATGATTGAATCGAGCGGCGCCAGGTCACGATGGACGACCGGAAAGCTGAAATCGACCCCGGCCTCGACCAATTGAGTGGTGACTGCAATGACCGGCTGGCCCTGTCGCAACAGGCGCTGAATCAGCCTGACCCGTGCCCGTCGATCGAGCGGGGTCAGGTCGGTCGAGAGTGCGACCAGCGGGCGCTCCGGGAAGGCGGCATGCAGGGCTTCGAACAGTGTGCGCACCGCCCGCCGCCGATTGACGATGATGAGCATAGCCCGCGGGTACTGTTGCAGGTCGGCGATCAGGTGTTCGGCGAACGCCTCGAGTATCATGCGTTCGCGGTGGTGTGCCAGCAGCCGCGTACGGGTCATGGCGCGGAAATGCGTGGCGTGATCCGGCAGCAATTCCACGGCGTCGCCGGGCTGGAAGATGAGCGGTCGGGTGGCGGTCAGCAGGACGAACCGGGTGCCAAGGGTCCGGGCGGCGGCGATGAACAATTGCCGTAAGGCCTCCCAGTAACGCAAGGGCAGTGACTGGACCTCGTCCAACAGGACCAGCGCCCCCGTTAACTGACCGGCCCGCTTCAGATTGGCGTTGCGTGGGCTGAGCAGTGAGTGCAGCAGTTGATGAAAGGTCGTCACCACCAGTTCACTCTGCCAGGTCTCGGTGAGTAACTGGCCGGCGCCGTCCGCCTGATATTCCGCATCCTCGGTGCGGAAGGTGGCCTCGGTCAGGTGATGGTGCTTGAGCAACAGGTCTTCGCGATCGGGCAGGCCATTGCTGCGCAGCACAGCGCGGAATACTGCATGGTTCTGGTCGATGACTGAAGTGAAGGGTAGGCAATAAATGATGCGCGGGGCGCTGTCAAGACGCGCCGCCAGGTCTGTCCGGACCTGCAAGGCGGCGTGGAGGACGGCCAAGGTCTTGCCGGCCCCGGTCGGTGCGGTGAGGGTCAGTAGGGGGCGATCCAGGTGGGCGAGCCAGGTCCGAGCGACCGTGTCCGCAATCTGTTCGCGACGCTGATCCAGAGTGGAGCAGTGGCTGTATACCCCTGTGTTACCCCAGAGCCGTTGTTTATGTACCGTCACCGCCGCCGCGGGCAGTGGCTGCCGGTCGATCTGCCCGCCCTGCAAGGCGGCATCGGTCTTGTCCACCGCGAGCAAGGCGCCGAAGCCGGCGAGCATGGCGAGGGCCTCGTCCACCGGACCGAACGCCTTGCGCAGTTTCGAACCGAGGGTCTGGCGGTCGCCCAGACGGGCCTCGATGGTTTCCAGGGTCAGGGGCTCTGGGGCGGCGGACAGCCCTTGGTCGGGGAGGCGTCCGGCAACCTCGATCAGCCACTGGCGGATACCCGGCAGGTCCATGGCGGCGAGTTGCGTGCGCAGCGGACAGTCCGGGTCGCGGAAGTCCCCGCGAATTCCTTCGAAGAGTTGCGGCCACTCCTGAAAGTTCAGTGCACCATGGTGACGGTAGACCGCGATGAAGGCGGCCAGGCGCTGCCAGAGCGGCCAGTCGAGTCCGGCCGTGTACCACCAGACCAGGAGTGCGCCCGTCTGCGCGTGATGACTGAGCACCGAACGCCGACCGGCCCGCAGCAAATAGTCCTGAAACCAGGGGGTAGCCTTGCCGAGGTCGTGAAAGAGGCCGGCCACCAGGGCAATGGCGCGGATCTCCGCACGTGCCGTCGGCGCAATGCCGGCGGCGGCCCGTTGCGCGACCCGTTCCAGGTGGGCTGGCAAGGGGTCGCCCGGATGCGCGAAGGCGTTAGAGAAAGGCGACGCTGTCGGGACCGATGGCATGTAAGACTCCGGTTCCACCCTGGCCGCGGATTGGCTGTCCGTCTTCAGCCAGGACGATTTCCTGATGGCGGTGAACGATGCGTGATCCGTCCATGGTGACGGGGATGCGCAGCCGGTGATAACGTCGGCTGTCCTCGTAATGCACCTGGATGCCGTCGCGCAGCGGTACCGCCGTGGTTACCTGCCATTCAGGGTTAGCCAGAGGCTGCGCCGACCACTCGCCGACCCAGGTCACATCGGCGAGACAGGGCGCGAGCCCCAGCGCGACGGTGTAGGCAGTGCGGCCGGTGCGCAGTCGCTCGGCCAGTTCATCGGCCACCTGGTCGGGCAGTCCTGCGATATAGATGCGAAAGTGCGGATGGCGCAGGAACTCGAATGGCACCTGGGTATGGGTGTTCTGCCCGGCCAGCGGACGAAAAAAGCCGTCGGTACCAGTCTTGGTTTGCAACAGATTGAGCGACGCCCGAAACACCCTCAGCGGGGCGCGTAGCCCTACGGCGATCTGCACCAGATCCCAGCCAAGCCGCTGGTGATAGGCGTCCTTGCCGTAGCCGAGAACGGCGCCGAGCATCCCCAATACCGCCGGTGGCGGCGGCAGTGGGTAGCTCACCGGACTCATCGGTGAATAGGGCTTCTTGAACTGGCCGTATTCGCCCGCGATGTCGAAGACCACTGAAGTTTCCCGCTTTCCGTTACGCCACGAGCGCCATAACCGCGGCGAGCAGCGGATTTTGCGGGGGTTTGCCGGGATCCGCGCAATCGATACCGAAACCCTCGCCGCCGAGGTCCTGAGCCA
>CAILVI010000253.1 GCA_903837595.1 uncultured Thiodictyon sp. | reverse complement strand
TTGTGAACGACGACGTCCAGTCTCCCTTATTGGAATTTGCAGGCAATGTTACCTCACAAGACGGCGAAGACGGAATAATTCAGAAAATTTTTGAAACGCTCCCTCCCACAAATAGATTTTGCGTCGAATTTGGAGCATGGGATGGAAAATATCTATCTAATTGCTGCAACTTGATTTCCAATTTTAATTGGGGCGGATGCTTCATAGAAGCAAACCCTAACCGTTTTGAAGAACTAAGAAATAATCACGGATCGAACGACAAAGTTATTTGCATCAACAGGTTCATTGAGCTTGACGGCCAGAACTCTCTGGATAATATTTTGTCCTCAGCAGGCATTCCCAAGGATTTTGATTTTTTATCGATTGATGTGGATGGAACAGATTAGTTTATTTGGGAGAGCCTGAAAGAATACCAGCCCCGCGTTATTGTTATCGAATTCAACCCCACCATACCAAACGATATTATCTTTGTTCAGCCGAAATCTGATTCAATAAACCAAGGATGCTCTCTCTTAGCTCTCACGCTTCTTGGAAAAGAGAAGGGGTACGAACTCGTCTGCTGTACGGGCTGGAATGCATTTTTTGTTAAATCAGAATACTACCCGCGATTCAATATTCCCAACAATTCGATCAATTTCATCTACCGACCATATTACGATGGACGCATCTTTCACGGCTATGACTCCTATGTTTACGTAGTAGGAATGCCAAAATTGCTCTGGTCTAATATCTCTCTTGCTCATGATGACTTCCAGGTTATACCTGAAGCAATTAGGCGATACGGAGATGCACAAACCGGCCAGACTGATTGACAATAGCCATCAGACTTACGCTCCAGTGTCTCTGGTAAGCACCTCTGCGCGAACAGGTGTCGTCGCACAGCAGCCCCCAGCACTTTCAAGGTGTCATTCAGTGTTCGGCCCGGAGCCCGCAAGCAACCGTGACCACTCCATGGCTCGCGACTATGCCGCCCCACGACAAGGCAAGAGGGCCGCGCGGCGCCCCCTTGATCCGCCGCCCGAACAGTTCCGTTTCTTGCGGAGGGAGAGCGGCCCCGTGACCGACCCCACCGGGCACAAACGCCTGGAATCTTGGCAAGATTTCGAGTTATACGCCATGATCACGGCTTCAGCCAAATGTAGTAAAGATGCCGGCAAGTCGCCAGACGCCCGCTGACCGTTGCCGCTGAACGACCGACCCGCGAACTGATCAGCAACGACAAAAACAGCGTGGCCGAGTAATCGGCCAAGCTGCCTACGCGGCCGCGCGCTTCCCGTTCGCCAAGCTCCACACCCTTCACCTATCAGCGTGCCAGGTGGCCACCGGGAACTCGCTGCGGCGCCCACAAGAAGCAGGCAGGAACTCGATCTCGCGCTCGCTCCACTCGAAACGCGAGCCCGGCCCTGCCTGCGCCCGCCGCCATCGGGGGGGGCCTTGATCATCGTTCCGCCCACCGAGGCGGGTCGGTTGGCCGCCAGGCCGACCGACTGGGAGCGCCGCACCCCCGTGCGGCCCGGCCCATCAGGCACTCGCGACGCCGCGACCGCTTGCGAGACCTCGCCGCACTGGGGTGCGGCGCTCCCAGTGGCGGATTGATGATCAAGGCCATCGGGGGTCACCCCCGGCAGCCTGCCGCACCCTTGCGCGGTGCCGCGACGGCTAAGTCCGACCGGCAGCTAGGTAAGCTTAGGTGGCACCCGTCCTTGATAACGCCTAAACTAACGACCCACGAAGCCCACGTCCGTTTTACGCCCGTGAGCTCCCGCAGCCGAGCAATTGCCGTCCTAAATCCCCCACCAGGGACACGAAGCCTCGCTCGTAATGCTGTGCTACCGCTTCTGGCGGAATTGCGGGCTAATCATGCAACTCCTCCGATATTGTTACGACTATTATGATATTCGTCGCCCCCGCTTTTTTCCCGATCTCAGCGCTGTTTCCATCACATCGGGTCATCATGCACATCAACCCACCGAAGAGCGTTATTGGGTATGGGCGCAAGCTCCTGCCGTACAGACAGTTGCCGAAATGGGGGAGGTGGGCAAGCTATATGGCCGTAGGCACTACCAAGGCCTGGGACGGGCGCTGGTGGTTTCAGACGACCGGCCGGGGGTTCGCCGATGCCATCTGAAGAAATCGCAATTCGCGTCGACAATCTGGGTAAATGCTATCAAATTTACGAGCGTTCTCAGGATCGATTGAAGCAGTCGATCGTACCACGCATCCGTCAAGCCTTTGGGAAATCCGCGCCAAACTATTACCGCGAGTTCTGGGCTCTGCGCGATGTGGCATTTGAGGTTCGCAAGGGTGAGTCGGTTGGTGTCATCGGGCGCAACGGCTCTGGAAAATCAACGCTGCTGCAGATAGTCTGCGGCACCCTCACGCCTACCACCGGCAAGGTTTCGACCAGCGGACGGGTGGCCGCCTTACTGGAGCTTGGCGCGGGCTTCAATCCCGAATTCACCGGGCGCGAGAACGTCTACTTGAACGGCAGCGTGATGGGACTAACTCGGGCACAAATCGATGAACGTTTCGATGCGATTGCGGCCTTTGCCGACATCGGCCCCTTTATCGAGCAAGCGGTCAAGACCTACTCCACTGGCATGTATGTCCGACTGGCCTTCGCGATCATTGCACATGTGGATGCCGATATCCTGGTCGTCGATGAGGCCTTGGCCGTTGGCGACGCCATATTTATACAAAAGTGCATGCGCTTTATCCGTAGATTTCAAGAAAATGGCGCGCTATTGTTTGTCAGCCACGACACCAGCTCAGTCATGAACTTGTGCAGCCGTGCCATCTGGCTCAGCAACGGCTCTGTCCGCGGCGCCGGCGGCGCAAAAGAGGTCGCTGAAGCGTATTTGCAATACACAATGCAAGAAGTCTATGGCGATACAGTCGCTTTGGAGTCGGCACAACCCGCGGGTAACTTGGTCCCGAACCCGCCGAAAGACTTAGCATCGTCGGAGTCGGCGGAGGAGTCACATCCGGTCGATTCCGGCATGCAAGCCTCCATCATCGATCATTTGACAGAGGCAACTGGCTGGAAGACCGGCGCGGCGGAAATCCTCTCAGTAGTAGTCGAGAAGGTTGAGCCTGGAGCAGCGATTTTATTGAATGGCGGTGACCGGATAAGTTTGAATATTCTGGCGATTGCCCACCAGCCGCTCAATCGCCCCATACTCGGATTTGCTGTCCGTGATCGCTTAGGACAGATCCTTTTCGGGGACAACACCCTCGAATTTACCGACGCCCATCCCACGCCACTCGCAGCTGGCCAGCGATTTGTTGGCAAATTCGTTTTTCGCTTGCCGTTACTACCCAGCGGGCAATACTCGGTCACGACCACGCTCGCCAACGGCAGTGTCGAAGACCACGTCCAACATCACTGGCTGCACGACGCACTGCTCCTTAATGTTTCAACGAGCAAACGTTGGGGCGGGCTGGTCGGTATCCCGTTCGAACAGGTGACATTGGAGCCCTGCACTTAGCGGCGGCAATCAGTCATAGTTAGCGCTGATCCGGCAATCCGGCATAGGCTGTTGTCGGAACGGTTTTCTGAAGGGCATCACTTTGCCTTGACGCGCACAGTCACTCACCGCCCGCTCACTAAGTCTGAGACGTCCGATCTATATCCGGCATTTCCCGGGATCGGGCATAGCCAGATTTGTGTTGCGCCGGAATTGAAGACTTGCAACGAAGGGCTTCGGGGACGGCTGGCCACGGAGCCGGCCACTGCGACGACGGAGTACCATTGAATAGTCAATCAGTAGATAAGATGGCGTTGCCCCCGTTGGAGGCCGCACCGCCGGGCCAGCTCTGCACTAACCATGACCTGGCCGTTCGCCTGAATGAGATTCAAACCAGCGCATGCTGGCGCCTGGCGCGGCCGGTTGCGTCGCTCGAACGTCGGCTCCCTGCGACGATCCGCGCCTTCGCACTGCTGTTTGAGCTGGTTGCGGCAACGCTGGACCTGAAGCTCCCGCAATATTTGCGGCAACGTCACGATATGAGGGCGATCTACGCCTCCGGTCTGTTCGACGCAAATTGGTATGTGCAGCGCTATCCCGACGCAGCCATCGCCGGTCTCGATCCAGCGGTGCATTACCTGACTCAGGGCGCACGAAACGGCTATTGGCCGGGCCCTGATTTTGATCCGGTCGCCTATATCGCCGACCAGCGCCAGCGCGGCCCGGCGGCCGCCAATCCACTGCTTCACTATTTGCGCGGCGGAGGCGCCTCACTGCGGGAGTTAAGGCGTGCGAGAGCGCTCGCACCGACTCCGGCTGCACTTGGGGAGAAAGGCCGTGATCGTCGGTCGGGCCGCACCGAGACCGGAACGCAAAAAAAGATCCTCGCATCCGGGCTTTTCGATGCCGAGTGGTATCTCAGCGCCTATCCGGACGTGCGGGCAACAAACGCCGATCCGCTCTTTCATTACCTGACCCAGGGCTGGCGCGAGGGGCGTGCGCCAAGCGATAAATTCAATGGCCAGATCTATCTCCAGTGTCGGCCTGATGTCCGCGAGGCCGGGTGGAATCCATTGGAGCACTTTGTTCTTTACGGCGATCCGACCGATCCGTCCAACGAGCCCTTCACCGATTATTGCCCGCGGGCGCGCCGGGCCGTGATGGCGATGGTCGATCGTATCGCCTTCCTCGATCCTCAACTCGCGGCAACCGCCGCGAGTTGCCAGCTTTCTTCCCTGCCCTGCCACGACGGCCACGCGACCGGCAGCCTGTATGATGCATGGCGGGGCATCTTCGCAGCGCTTGACCGTCCCTATGATCGATTCGTCTGCGTGCCGCAACTCTCTCGGGGGGGCGCGGATTTTGTTGCGATCCACGCGGTACGCGCAGCGGTTGAACGCCACGGTCGGGAAGGCGTACTGGTGCTCGTTACGGACTCCGACCAAGCAGACGCCGCCCAGTGGCTGCCGACCACGGCGACGGTGCTTGTCGTCTCGGACTATGCTTCGCGCCTGTCGGCCGACGACCGCTCCAGGCTCGTTGAGATACTGCTCCGGGCAGTTAAGCCGAAGGCCGTTTTCAATGTCGATAGCCGAGCATGCTGGGAGGCAATCGAGCGCTGTGGCAAGGCGCTGGCAAGTTTCTGCGATCTCTATGTTGCATTTGGTAGCCAGGAACTTGCTCCGGACGGATCAAGCGCCGGCTACGCGGACCGTTATCTACGCGACAGCTTACCGTCACTGCGAAAAGTATACGCTGACCACGCCCGCGCGCCCGAGGCGCTGATCGAGCGGTTCGGCGTGCCCACCAGCCTGCTGCCGCGCCTCGCGCTCGTTCCGCAGCCCATCTGGGACCGATTGAAACCCCAGGGTTTCGCGCCAGCCGGGCCTGATGGCGTGTTACGCGTATTTGCGGCCGGACCGTTCAAACAGCAACATAACCTGGTCCTCCTAGCCAAGATCGCCGCGCTGGCGGTCAACACGGGACTCGATGTCTACGGCGCTGCGCACGAGGGCGATATTGACGCTAACGCCTTATGCAAGTTGGCAGACCGCTCGAACCGGTTCCGGTTGATGGACTCTGATGCGTGCTTCGAGGTGATTCCTACAGCAGATTACGGGGCGTTCTTGTTCACGTCGCTTTGCGATGGCCTGCCAAGTGTGATTCTTGCTGCCGCTGCGGTGGGTGTGCCGATTGTCACATGCGCCGTGGGCGGCATCGGCGAGCTGATCGACGATGACACTGGCTGGCTCATCCGCGACCACAATGATGTGCAGTGCTATGTCGACGCTCTCGAGCAGGTTCGCCTGCACCCTCAGGAGGCTCAGCGCCGCGTCGCTAATCTCTCGCTACGGGTTGCTTCCGTACACTCCTGGGAGGCCTACTTGGACGCGCTTTCGGCTTCCCCATCGTTCCTCGACTAACAGAGTATATGGCATGAGCGGTCCGCATATTTCGGTAGTCGTTAACGCACATCATGAGGGGCTCATCGCCGTGCCCAGCATACGAAGCCTTGCGCTGGCCGCGAGCTATGCGGCGCGCCGTGGCGTGCGTGTCGAGACGATTGCGTTACTTGACTGCAGCAACGATTTGACTGCCGATGTTTTCGCGACACACGCGGATCACCGCTGCGAGATTGTGCGGGTCGATATTGATGACCTGGGCCTATGTCGAAACCACGGCGCACAGCTCGCGCGCGGGGATTATGTCGCATTTTTGGATGCCGACGATTTGTGGAGCGAGAACTGGCTGATGGAGGCATTCTTGGCCGCGGAAGGCGACGACCGGATGGTCGTCTGGCATCCGGAGGCGAATCTATATTTCGGCGCCGCGACTCACATTTACCGCCATGTGGACATGGATAGCACGGAATTCGATCCGCTTAACCTGATGATTACGAACTATTGGACCGCATTATGTTTCACGCGTCGCACCCTCGTGATCGAGATGCCATATCGGACGACAGATTTGTCGAGCGGTATCGGTTACGAGGATTGGTCGTGGAACCAGGAAATAATCGCGCGAGGTGGGATGCATAAGACGGTCCGTGGTACGGCCCATGGTATTCGCGTTCGACAGCGTTCGCTGCTTCGGATGACGATGGCCGCGGCCAGCATTCCCCATCCGACGGATATGTATCGAAACATGCTGATGCGAAGATTGAAATCGGCGGCCACCTCAATCGGAAATTCGCAAACACACAGTTCTTGAACGGGAGGGCATCCGCTTGGACAAATTGATTTCTTCACCCCTAGGTAAGCGCTGATTAATTCATGGCCCGCGGGCCCGGGCCTCGCCAAGACTGTGGCTTGCGAGGCCGTCGCCGTCCGGATTCAGTATTAGTCAGGGCGGTTTCAAGGTAGTGGCGGCGTAGACTATTGGTGTTCTCGTTGCTAGGACGTTGCCAGGGGCTCTGAGGATCAGCGAAGTACACACGGATACTCAGCCGTCGCGCCAGTTCCTGATGGTCCTGATAACGGGCTATTTCCTTGCCCTGGTCAAAGGCGAGGGTCTTGCGCACGGCGGACGGCAAGGTGTCGCGCAGATTACCCCGCGGTCGCGTGTGTATATGGTAATAGATGGTCTCATGCGACCCTCAAGATTCGGCTCGTCAGGATGCATGTCCCTGAGTCTGCATACGACCTGCTTCGGCGACCAACCGGCCCTGAGGTCCGTGATCACCGTCTGCAACAGCGGCCCAGACTTCTTTCGGTTCATACACGACGTTCGCCGTCGCGGCCGGGGGCGGTTTCAGTCGACGCGCTCCGCCTTGCTGGGCAGATTCGCCAGAAACAGTAATATAGTCAGAGTATTGACGACCGGCTAGGACGCAGACCATGGCGGACTACTGCATCCACTCCGGCAAGGGCTGGGGGCACGCACGCACCCGCTCTTGCGCCCCTGCACGAATGCCGTATTCTATGGTCGGCGGGCCTCTGGACCCCGGGGGTGTCCGAGCGTCCACGCAAGTACAGGACGCGCGCGGATCACGCGGGGGAGTTGGTCCAACCGCTGCGGGAGCGCCCGCGATCGTACACGTCATGCCACTTATGAGACTTTCGGCGCAGTAGAAGGCAGGAAACGCCAGGCACCTTGAAGAGTGACGCTTAAAATTGGATAGCGAAGATTGTGCTGCATTGCAACAGTAGTTTAGCGAAAATAGCCGTGGTAACCCCTTGCTACAACCAGGGGGAATACCTAGAACGGACGATTATCTCGGTCTTGGGGCAGGATCACCCCAACGTCGAGTACATCATCATTGATCGCGGGAGCACTGACGCAAGCCTGGAGATTATCAGCAGATACGCGGACCGCCTCCGCTATTGGGCAAGCGAGCCGGGACTGAGCCAAAGCCACGCAATTAACAAGGGCTTAAGCCATGCCTCCGGGGACCTTCTTACCTGGCTCAACTCCGGTGACGTGTTTCTCTCCGGCGCCTTGACAGAGGTTTGCCGGGTCTACGCGGCCAACCCCGAAGCGGGGGCCATCGTGGGCTCTGGCGAGCTGGGCACGGCAAGTGATACCGCCGCACTCGAAGAAGGACCCGCAGAGTTCGACTTCACCTGGCTGCGCAAATGCCCGGACGCTGCTTTCTCCCAGTCCTCCTGTTTTTTCTCCCGGGGCGGGTGGGAAGCGTGCGGCCCCCTCGACGAGCGGTACGATTTTGCCATGGATCTCGATCTCTGTCTGAGAATGGCTCCTCTGTTTCGCTTTAGCCGAACCCGCCCAGTTCTTGAGCGACGCCTGATCCAGCCGAAAGCAAGCAACTCAGGCCTTTTTTTCCAGACCCAGGCGGAGGTGGCCGAGGTCATCATTCGCCATTGCGGCCAAGACGCGGCCCAGTGCTACATGAAGACGGCAGCCCGCCGGTGGGCGGAACGGGAAGACAGGGTCATCGCTCACCTCACCAGCGAATTTTCCCTACAGCGGGACAAACTCCTCAAGCAGATTGCGACCCTCGACGACCGGGCCTGCGAACTGCAGCGACAACTGGTCCAGCGGGAGCACAACCTTCGGGTCCAGATCGAGAAAGCTGCGGAGAATAAGGCACAGTATGACGCCATACACCACTCGCGGATTTGGCGCTCCACCTCTCCATTTAGAGCGCTGATAGGCAGGTGGCGGAGCAGACCTATCCCCGCCCCCGCAGACGAACTGCCCGCACCGATCGTCAAACGCGTTAACACCAAGTGGCCGGACACCAAACCACTGGTCAGCGTTATTATCCCGTGCTGTGATAACGGTCAACATATCCAGGTGACGATCGCTGCGATCCTGGCCCAGACCTTCAGTAATCTGGAGATCATCATCGTGGATGGCGGCTCCACTGACGGGTCCACCATCCGCGCCCTACGGCAAATGGGTACCGCCCGGATTTTCATCTATTCCCGAACGGAGCGCCATCCGGTGGCAGACAATTGCAGGTTCGGGATCGCAAAGTCCCGAGGCAAATACATCTGCTGTCTCGATATCGAAGATATCCTCAGGCCGACCTACCTCGAAAAGACGCTATTTCTCGCCGAGGCGTATGGTTACGATATGGTTTATCCCTCGCGTGAGGGGCTGGGGCCAAACAACGATACCTGGTCGATCGACCCCGTCCATTTCCTCCACTGCGCCGTCGGCGAAGAGCGCTCCAGCGCCGCCCTGGTCAGGAGGGATGCGTGGGATCGCGTAACGGGGTACCTGGACCGGAGTCGCGATGGGGCCCCTGCACCAGAAGGTCGGCACCGCTCGACGCGTCTGCTGCTGGGCGGTTCTCCGACCCGAAGAACTCCCGACCCACTGACACCGGCCCCACTGACCCTGTGCCGCATCCAAGACGAGGGGCCGCGCCCGCACAACGCGAGTTCGATCCAAGAACAGCCAAATATCATCCGGCAGCGAGCCCCCTCGCCCTTAAACATTGCAAGCATCAAAGCGTTGACGGACGGGCAAGAAGACAACTATCCCGTCGAAAATCCTTTCGTAAATCTCCATCAGAGGCGGCATGGCATCAACCTGCTGCTCGCCGTTCCATTCATGGTGCTGGGCGGGGCTGATGTCATCCTGTCCCAGATCACGCGCTACCTGACCGGAAACGGCTTCAACCTCACATGTATCACGACGCTTCCGACGCAGGAGCAATGTGGGGATAGCACGGCGCTGTACGAGCCGTCCACGCGCGAGATTTATCATCTCCAAAGTTTCCTCGGCCAGCCGCAGCAGTGGCGGGAATTTATTCGCTATCTGATCGAAGTAAAGGGGATAGACCTGCTAATGATCGTCGGGTCCGCGTTCGTCTATGATCTGCTCCCGGAACTGAAACAACAATACCCCTCCCTAAAGATCGTCGACCAACTTTTCAACGAGGTAGGCCACCTCAACAACAACCGGAAATACGCTTCCTACATCGACCACATCATTGTTGCCAGCGAGATGCTACGTTCCCTGCTGACAGAGAAATACGGTGAAAGCGATTTCCGGGTCGACACAATCGTCCACGGGATCGATGTCTACCATGAATTCAACCCGAGTTTCCCGGCCCCCCCCATGCCGCCGGAACTGGACGCCGCCCTGGTCGGCAGCCCCTGCGTGGTCGGCTATTTTGGAAGGTTTTCCGAAGAGAAATGTCCGCACCTATTCGTCGAGATGGCTAAGACCCTGGAAGACCATGGCAATCTGTTCTTTCTTATGACCGGCAACGGGCCGCAATACTGCGCGGTAAAGCAGCAGATCGCGGACCTGGGGCTGAGTCACAGGGTCTTTGCTCCAGGTATCGTAAGCGACGTCCGCCCCTACCTTCATCGTGCGGACATTGTCGTAATACCATCCCGCATCGAAGGAATTCCGATCATCCTCCTGGAAAGCCTCTCGCTCGCCAAGCCGGTTATTGCTTCTCGGGTCGGGGGCATCCCTTCGGTAATCGTTGACGGCGTGAACGGCCTGCTCTGTGAGCCTGGTGATGTCGTAGGGATTGCGGAAAAACTTTTGCGCCTTGAGGGGGATGAGGATTTTCGCAAGCAACTGGGACGCCGCGCGCGACAGTATGCCGAAGCCCATCTTGCTATAGACGCCATGAATGAAAAATACAGGTATGTCCTGTCAAACGTTATAAGCAAAGTCGCGAGTGATAGAGCATCATGAATCTGCGCAACAAGAAAGTCCTGGTTACCGGCGCTGACGGCTTCATCGGCAGCCATCTCGTAGAAACATTACTGGCCCAAGGTTGCCGGGTCAAGGCATTCGTCTATTACAACTCATTCAACTCCTGGGGGTGGCTCGATTACCTGCCGAAAGAGACCTTGCAGGAACTTGAGATTTTTGCCGGCGATATCCGAGATCCCAACGGCGTTGCAACCGCAGTCGCCGGCTGTGACCTGGTTTTCCACTTGGCCGCCCTGATCGGCATTCCATTTTCCTATCATTCTCCTGACTCTTACGTCGATACCAATATCAAGGGAACCTTGAACATCCTGCAGTCCAGCTTGCGGCAGGGTGTGGAACGGCTCCTGGTGACTTCTACCTCCGAGGTCTACGGCACCGCCCGCTATGTCCCTATCGACGAAAAGCACCCACTGCAGGGACAGTCACCCTACAGCGCAACCAAGATCGGCGCCGACCGTCTGGCAGAGTCTTTCTTTCGGTCTTTTAACCTGCCGGTCACCATCGTGCGACCGTTTAACACCTATGGCCCGCGGCAGTCAGCCCGCGCGGTAATCCCGACCATCATTTCCCAACTAGTGCATGGTATAACGGAAATCAAGCTGGGCAGCCTGACTCCAACCCGGGATTTTGTATTTGTCAAGGACACGGCTCGGGCCTTCGCCGAAATCGCCAAGGCTGAAGGAACAGCTGGGGAAGAGATTAATATCGCCACTGGCCGGGAAATTTCCGTCGGAGACATGGCTAATCGGTTGAAAGAGATACTGAACCCGGCAGCCAGAATCGTCGCAGACGACGAGCGGATACGACCGGAAAAATCGGAAGTCGAACGCCTCATCGGATGCAGCAGGAAGATCACCACACTGACCGCATGGCGGCCGGAGTACGACCTGGACGCTGGCCTTGCAGCAACGGTCGAATGGCTGAGGCAGCCGGCAAACATGAGCCACTACAAACCGCATATCTACAATATCTAGAGGACGGAAGCATGCGAGCAATTATTCTTGCAGGCGGCAAGGGAACCCGGCTGAAACCATTTACGACGCTCATTCCAAAGCCGCTGGTCCCGCTTGGCAATGAGATGCCAATCCTTGAAGTGGTCATCCGCCAGCTGGTAGCGCAGGGCTTTACCCATATCACTATTGCCGTGAACCACATGGCCAATCTGATCATGGCCTTTTTCGGCACCGGATCAAGGTGGGGCGTCGCCATCGATTATTCGGTCGAAGACAAGCCCCTGGGCACCATAGGCCCCCTCACCTTAATTGATGACCTGCCTGGCACGTTTCTGGTAATGAACGGTGATATCCTGTGTGATATAAACTATCGCGACCTCCTGGCATACCATGTCCACAACGGCAATGACATCACTGTCGCCGCCTACAAGCGGGATACCATGATTGACTTCGGAGTACTGCGATACGATGAGCGTAACGTCATTACGGATTTCATCGAAAAGCCCGCCTATGCTTTCGACGTAAGCATGGGAATATACTGCATCAGCAGAAAAGTCATCGCACAGTTGCCGGAGAATGAGCCCTACGGCTTCGATAACCTGATGATTGACGGCATCGCAAAACAACAACAAATCGTTGCGTGGCCGTTCGACGGCTTCTGGCTGGACATCGGGCGACCGGACGATTACGATCAGGCAAACGAAAATTATCACGAAATTAAGCAACGACTGGGGTTTGTTTAGATGCGCGTACTAATAACCGGGGCATCGGGGGCGACTGCCTCGCAGTTGTTACCGATGCTTTCGGATGAGCCGGGCAACGAGATCTTTTGTGCCGACCTGGCGGTGCCGGCGAGGCCCAACTGGCACCAATGCGACCTCGCCGACCGTGACCAGATTGACGCGCTGCTATCGACTGTCCGTCCCGACCGAATTTATCACCTGGCCGGAACCTTTAGCAACGATTACGAAACCGACTACCGATGCAATGTTGCTGCTACCAAGAATCTTCTGGACGGTTGCCTGGCCCTGAATTTGGCCTGCAGGACCCTGCTCATCGGAAGTGCCGCGGAGTACGGCTGGGTTTCCGCCGCCGAGAATCCTGTGGCCGAAGACCATCCGCTTGACCCGGTGAATGTCTATGGCCTGACGAAGGTCTTCCAGACTCATCTGATGAAAGCCTATGTAGCCGTGCACAGGCTCGACCTGGTTATGGCCCGGACGTTCAATCTTATGGGAGACGGGTTGTCGAACCAGCTGTTTGTCGGCCGCCTTCAGGAACAAATCCGCGCGTATCTAAGCGGGCAAATCGCTCGGATCAAGGTCGGTAACCTTGACAGCAAGAGAGATTATATCGCTATCGGACAGGCGGCGGCTCACTACCGTACGATCATGAACCGCGGGCACTCCGGAGAGGTCTACAACGTCGGCAGCGGAGAGTCTCTACCCATCAGGGAACTCCTGACACGGCTGCTCATGACTCATGGTATCCCGCCCGAGGCGATCGAGACCCTCCCGGCCGCCAATGTCAATAAGCTAGATATCCCCGATATCTATGCAAACATTGAAAAACTGCTACGGTTATGAGAACTGCAGGCAAACCGGCTCAACCAACATCTGGTGCCACCCGTGTCAGTGGCCACGAATCCGCCTCAGCGCCTCTCCAATAACGCGTCGCGTTGCCCTCAGCGGGCCGCCAATATACGGATTTCGAAAGTGACGGTAATAGAGAATATCGAGAAGCCGGTACCCGCGACGAGATGAGAGGCTGAGGATTTCGCTCCGTAACAGAGCGATTTCGTCCGCGCGCGCCTGTACCCCAGCGACCAGATCATCAAGCGCAAGCAATTTTTGGCGCAAACGATCAACCTCCCGCTGAAGATCGACCGCTCTGCTGCACATAATCTCATACTCCGCAGCTATTTTCGTAAGCGGTGCATCTTCTCGCGCCAGCCTTTGATCAACTCGCGAGGGCTGCTCGAGTGGCTTCTCCAGCGGGGTGCTATTGTCGACACTTGGGCACTGTCCAGTCATGCCGCTTCCTCGGCGCGAAAGATCTCCGCGACTCGCTGCTTAAAGGTCGCGGCGCCATGCCGACGCCGCATGAGTTCCTGTGCCGCTTTTCCCATGGCCAATGTCGCGCCCCAGTCGCGGTAGAGCTGATAGATTGCCCGCGCGTAGGCGAGACAGATGGCGTCATCATCGCGGAGGTCAGGTAGAAGGAAGCCTGCACGTCCATCCGCCATGGCGTCCCGAAGCCCGTTGAAGTCTGGCGCGATGATGGGTAACCCCCAACTCATGGCATCCAATACGACATCCGGAAAGCAATCGCAGTTCGTGGTATAAATGAAAGCATCGTAGGTCGCCGGCTCTAAGGCGTCAAAATCCAGATAGGGCCCCCTAAACGTCAGGCCTCCGCTTGCGGGAAAACGCTCACCGATGTTTACGTCTGTACCGGCGACGCCGAAGGCATCGATCGAAACCCCTGGGACCAACTGCAACGCGGCGCACGCGACGGCTGTTAGCAGCTTCGGGCGCTGTGCGTAAGACACACAAGATGCCCAAAGGAGCCGCATCTTGGGGCTATCCTCATCACGCGACGATTTCGTCGCGTGCTTGGCGTAGAGGCACTGCCACTTATTCGGAAAAATACCGAAACGCCGCCGGGCATCAATTGCCATACGCTCGTGATCCGTTATTATGAGCGAAAGCGCCAGAAGGTGGTTGGAAATGAAGTCAAAGCTGTAGCCAACCTCAAATGACTCCCCGCCAAGAAAGCAGTGGGACTCGGAAAAGCGATAGCAAATGTTCTTGAATTCACCCAGACAATGAGAATACTTGTTGTATAATCCGTGCGTGAACGGACTCACTTTCAGATGAATACGCGCTCGACTGCCAGCGCAGGCCAGGATCGTTCGAAACACCAGCTGGTCGCGGTCATCTTCAGTTAGATTCGGGACAAACCTGCATAGATCAAGACAAACCCAATGTGGCGGAAGTCTTGTTGGCCAACCGGGCCTCGTGCCGGGCTCGCCGGAGATCACCAGAAACCTGGTATCGGGCTCCAAGGCTTCAAGTGCGCCCAACACATCAAGGATGAGGCGCTCATCACCCTCCATGAGCGCCCCTGGAAGTAGAGCTATGTCGGTGAACTTTTCCCAGCCAACGCATTTGCAGACATCGAAGAATGCCTGCCCCCAGTGCTGCTCCGGCGGAAAGTTTACTGCACACACTTGCCCCCACTCCATACCATCACCCGCGATGCCAGGATCGATCCTGACCGCAGCCGAAACGAGCTCCATACAAGTAACATCTTTCAACAGTTCATCGCGAGGAACAACGTTTCGCGCTTGCTCACGGCGGCGCCGATATTCGTAATCACTTTGCGCTACGCGCTCAGCCTCGACGGCGAGGATGAAGCGCCGAGGCTCAAAAAGCGTCGAATGAGGAATCGCTCTAACCGAAATCATATTGGCCTGCCTTACCAAACTTCCCTCGCGTTGCCGATAGAAAAACAGCGTCTTAGGGGCAATTAAAAAACGATAGCTGCGGGCACGGAGCTCGCAATTCAGAAGCCAATCTTCGTAAGCAAAGCCTTTGGAAAGCCGAAGATCTGCATACTGGACATCTAAGAATGCGCTCCGGCGGATAAACAGTCGTGATATGTATGGATGCTTAAAGACGAAATCCGCAGCGGTGACAAACGAATCGTCGAAATACTTCAGGACCCACCATGCAGTGCCGAACGCAATGCAGTATTCCGGGAAAACAACTGATCGCCGCTCGGACTGGGCGATCAAATGCATGCACGTTATGCAGTTGAATGACATCAGGTCGTCCGAATCGGCGAGCCAAACAAATTCGCCACTGGCCGCGGCAATCCCAGAGTTCCGAGCCAACCCCAAAGACCCGTGTTCAACTTCGATGCAGGTAACTCGATCGACCCCAAACGTGTATGCCGATTCAAAAGCGGCCCTCGTCAGCTCATCCGAGCGGTCGAAAACGACGACAAGCTCGACACGTAGCCCGCAATGTTGGGCATAGCTCGCCGCCTCATAGAGCGACTGGAGCGTTCGACAAAGATAAACCGCCTCGCGGTAAATATTTAAGACAATCGAAACGTCAAATTCCGGCTTTTCCATATGCTTCGTAATCAAGTGTTACTGCCTGGCCAGAACACAGTATACCTGAAGTTCGCCCCTGTTTCAGGGCCGCCGGAAGGGATGGAGGCCAATGGTACCAAGGACTTCCTGAGGGACTTGCCCATTTCCGATCAACCACTTTGGAGACTGCCGATCCCAAGCGCCGGCTCTCCAGCACTTGGTGGAGCCCTAAATCCACAGCGACCGACTTGGCCAATGCCGGAGTTCTGGGGTCTTCTGCTATTCATAACAGACTTGGTTCCAGCTTATCAGATTCATCGGGCCACCCATTGAGTGAGCGGTCTGCACGCGGCGTCGCTGCTCAGGAGCGCAGGTTGTGCGAATCTGACCGCAGCGGGTGGTCGGCGAATTGATCTTCAACGGCCGCGGCGTGAGCGGGTGGACCCTGGGCGCGGGCTGTCGGTCGATGCGCTGAAGCACATCGACCAGCTAGTCAATGGCGTGGAGTTCGCCGATGCGCACCAGGGCCGGGGCCCTGCCCGCAGGCGCCATGTCCCGGGCGCGCTCGAACTGGCGTCGGGTATGCGTCCGGCATTGAAGCATTGGCGTTGCCGGTTCGTACGGCATACTGCACATAGGCGCTGTAGCCGTCGGTTAGCGACACCGCGTCGCGTCGCGCCTCACCGGCTCCCCGATCGCCCCTTTTCCCAACCGGGCGCACATGGATGGCCGCGCGGGAGGATCGGTAGGGGAAGACGATGTCACCTCCACCTCGGTCGTCGATGTCACCCCTGGTCGCCCTGAGATTCCCCTGGCAGAGTGCCCGGACCCAGGCGACCGGCCTTGCTCTGGGTCTCGTCCATGGCCTTGACCCGGCAGGCACGGATCGCCGCGGGCCGGCCGGCGACGAGCGAGGCGAGGAGCACAGCGCCACGGCCGGCACCTTCCGGGTCAGCCATTGGCGGCTGGCCGTGATCCCCGTGGGCAGCGGGCGCTGGCGCTGCCGTTACTGCGGAAGGTGGTGGAGGAACTTGTCGATGACCAGGACAGCGAGTAGCCACGCGTGGGCGGGCCCGCCGTCGAACGCCCCCGCCAGGGCTGGTGCGCGGTGCAGGGTGTCGTCCTCCTTGCGCTTGACGGCCAGTGGCGCAGGGACTTGAGGATGACATCGCTGGCCGGGCACTGGGCCGTCCGATGGGTGACCTTTTCGCCGATGACCTCACAGGCGTCCGCCGCCCACGACCGCGACGGCGCGGCCCGCCAAGCCCCCCAACTGTTGGCGGTTGCCGCGTAACGCGGGCCGGCCGGGGCGATGATCAAAATCCAACCGTTGCGCGGCCTGCCCAACACTCCTTATCCGCGACCAGGAATGGCGCCCTCCCCCGTTTCGGTTTAAACTAGAACTTTAGGTCATGCGCACGATCCCGGGTCGTCCGAATGACCCCGCCTACGAGCCCCGACACCAATGAATCCGCATCTCGAGCACTCGTCATCGCCACGACAAATGGCCTTCAGCTTCTGGCATAACCGCGGACTGATCAATCAACTGGTTCGACGCGAAGTAATTGGACGATACCGTGGCTCCATGCTGGGGGTTGCCTGGTCCTTCTTTAATCCGATGCTCATGCTCTTGGTCTACACTTTCGTGTTTTCCGTGGTATTCAAGTCACGCTGGGGGCAGAGCGACAATGAAAGCCAGGCAAGCTTTGCCGTCTTGCTATTTGTCGGAATGATCGTTCACGGTTTGTTTGCCGAGGTTGCTAATCGTGCACCCATGCTGATTTTCGCGAATGTGAACTACGTCAAACGCGTGGTGTTCCCCCTCGAGATATTGCCTTTGGTAGCAATTGGCTCCGCCCTTTTTCACGCGAGCGTGAGTCTCTTGGTCCTGCTACTCGCGCAAGTTGTCTTCGCGCATGAATTACATTGGACGATAGTGCTTTTCCCCCTCGTTGTGATGCCGTTGGTGCTGGCGACCATGGGCGCCGCATGGTTCTTGGCGTCTATCGGAGTTTACGTCCGGGATATTGGTCAGACCATCGGCATCGTTACAACCGTAATGATGTTTTTGGCACCTGTTTTCTACCCACTCTCATCGCTTTCGCCAAGGTATCAGGCCTTGTTGCAGATCAACCCACTTACCTTCATCATAGAAAGCGGACGCCAGGTGCTCTTATTTGGGCAATCGCCAAATTGGTACGGCTGGACGCTCTACCTGGCCATCAGCATGCTGGTAGCATGGGGTGGATTCTGGTGGTTCCAAAAGACACGCAAGGGCTTCGCCGATGTCGTCTGAAGAGCCTGCCATAAACGCCACGAATCGCCGCGATTTTTGCCGGACGCACGACCTGTCCCACGGTCGCCTGCGACAACCGAATTGAGCCGCACGGCGGCACCGCCCCCCCCCGGACCGGTCGAATTATCGACCCGTGCTCCGGGCACGGCATGAGCTATCACTTTAGCTCCGCAGCGACGAGACCGTTGTCATTGCCGGCTACTATGGTTCGCGCAAGTCGACCCTCCGGAGAGACCTTCGGCGTGATGGCACACTCAAGGGATTTGGTCGGTTACTTCCCGAAAATTGATTCTTGAGATAAATCGCACAGAAAACGCCACCGGAATACTCGGCAAGATTAAATCGGGAAGTAGAGCAAATGAATTTCATCGCCGAACGATTAGGCCATACCGCGGATTATCCAATTCGACTAGAGCACTACCATCGCTATGCCGCAATTACCCAACATCTGCCTGGAAAGGACGTACTCGATGTGGCATGCGGTGAAGGCTACGGCGCCTCCTTTATGGCCGCCTTGGCGCGATCTGTGGTCGGGATAGATATTTCAGGGGAAGCAGTCCAACGCGCCTCATCCATTTACCGTAAATCAAATCTCGAATTTCGCCATGGCAACGCGACCGCGCTGGATTTCGCGAATTCTTCATTCGACGCAGTTGTTTTAATTAGAAATCTTGAGTACTCTGCCGAGCAGAGGCAAGTGCTCGCCGAAGTGCGACGAGTACTGCGTCCAGCTGGGTTGTTATTTATCGCGTCGCCCGACCACCCGATGTCTGTTTCGGAAAATGGCGAACCCAGTAGGGCCGGCATCAAGGAACCCGCTTTCGATGAATTCGCGCAACTGCTGAAAACGTACTTCCCAGCCATCCATTATCTTAGCCAGCGCATGTTAGTTGGCTCGGTTATTCACAGCCTTAACGGGCAAGCGACCGCTTTTCGCACCTCGCGCGGTCATGGCAGTGACATTAGACCAACCCCCGGACATTTGGAAGATCCTGTTTATTTGCTAGCCGTTTGCGGCGCGAGTCACGCCGATCTTCCCTGCTTGGACGCATCGGTTCTTTTTCCGAATAATCGCGATTTACTTAAACAATATTTTGGCTTCGCAAGAGTTGCCCGGTCATTGGAAAATGCTGCCGCCGACCGCGATAACCAGGTCGACGAATTGGACCGGGCGCTGGCCGAACGCGATCGACAGATCGCTGCACTCAGGGATACCGTGCAGCAGTCGGCAGCGCAGGTCGGGGAACTTCTGTCATCCACATCATGGCGCGTCACCGCACCACTACGCGCTTTGCGACCAATTTATCTTCGTATCGCTCACCTAATCCGAAGCCCGCTGCCAACAGATGAAAAGGTGGCCGTTACGCGAGCCAATATTGACGCCAAACCGAATCCTGGCTTCGACCTGAGCGACTACCCGCATATCGCGGCAGCCGACACGAATTCCCGCCACCATTATTTCACTTACGGAGTGCATCATAAAAGACCAGGAGCTCAACCTATTGTCCATGGCGACCTCAATCACCTCAACTCGACCAAAGCAACTGTCCTGGTGGTAAGCCATGAGGCCTCCCGGACTGGCGCACCGATCCTTGCACTGAACATCGCTCAACACTTGCGAGATAAATATAATGTCATCGCATTGCTCTTAGGGACTGGTGAGTTAGTCGCTGATTTTCATTCGGTTTGCGATGCAGCAGTCGGACCCGTCGCGCAGCCCGATGACCCGGCGGCCATTTGCCAGATTGTTACGAGAATCTGCACGACCGCGAGGCCGAAATTTGCGATCGTCAATAGCATTAGGTCCAGGGTCGTGCTTCCGAGTTTAGCGCAATTTTTTGTACCGACGCTGTCGCTCATCCACGAGTTTGCGTCTTACACAGTGCCCGTAC
>CAILVI010000252.1 GCA_903837595.1 uncultured Thiodictyon sp. | reverse complement strand
TGCGCCAGCAGCAGATGGACAAAATTGCCGCCGATGAAACCGGCACCCCCGGTGACCAACACGGTGTACATGGCAAGACCCTCCTGGTGGAGTGGGACGCGCACCGCACGGGTGCCGCGCCCGGTTGAGTGGGTTGGGGGCCGGCGCGCCACCCGCCCCAAGGGCGCGATGATACCGCGTCAGGCGGCGCAGCGCAGGGGACAGCGAGGCGCGCGGCCCGGCCGACGGGAGATCGCTGCGGGGGATTTACCGGGGCACCCTAAACCGGGAGAATCAGGGACTCAGTTTCCCGGGATGGGGCGCTCCGGCGACCCCCGCCGGGTCGGTTCCGTCCTCAAGCGTCCAGCCCGAGACCTCACCGTGGCCCCACAGACCGTCTTCGAGCATCCCCTGAACGAGCGCGTTCGGACCTTTCTACGTCTGGAGCACCTGTTCGAGAAGGTGGACTATTTCATGCTCCAATACGACTCTTGGGCGACCCGGGTGGCGGTGGAGGCCCTACTGGACGTCACGGCCGTCACCGCACGCTCTGACCTCAAGACCGATATCGCCAAGGAGCTGGAACGCAATCTCACCGCACTGAACCGCGTCGCGCGCCAGCCGGGGGTGGACCAGGTGGCCCTGGAGCGGGTCTCGCGGGACCTGGAGCGGGCACTCGACGGCATTGCGGCGCTGACGAGTCCGATCGGCCAGACCGCCCGGGAGGATGATTTTCTCAAGAGTGTGGGCCAGCGCAGCAGTATCCCTGGTGGCGCCTGTAGCTTCGATCTGCCCCTGTATCACCACTGGCTGGTCCAATCCCCGGAGCGGCGCCAGTCGCGACTCGACTATTGGCTCCAGGACCTGCGGCCGGCGGACACCGCAATCCGTCTCATGCTCTCGCTGGCCCGCAGCAGCGCCACACCACGCGAGGTGACGGCCGCGGGCGGCTTCTTCCAGGAAGCGCTCGACCTCCAGGCCCCGGCGCAGATGGTACGGGTGGCGCTGCCGGGGGGTGGCGGTCTGTATCCCGAGATTAGCGGACACAAGAACCGCTTCAGCATCCGCTTCATGAACCTCGAGTCCCGCGGCAAACCGACCCAAACCCCGGAACACATCGCGTTCCGTCTCACTTGCTGCATATTCTAAGAGAGGCCCCATGCCCACCCAGGTCCCCTGTCCTCATTGCGGTCGCCCCGTTGAATGGTCCGCGGCGTCCCCCTTCCGCCCCTTCTGCAGCAAACGCTGCAAGCTCGTCGATCTGGGAGACTGGCTGGCCGAGAATCACCGCATCCCCTGCATCGACGACCCCGTCGACGAGGACCTGTCACCGCCCGATGAGGCCCGATCAATACATTGATCTTGAGACGTTTTACCCACCCATGCACGCATTTTAGGAAGCCCCCATGTTCGACCCGCTCCTGCTATTGAAGGCATTGATTCTCGGTATCGTCGAGGGACTGACTGAATTTCTCCCGATCTCCTCCACCGGGCATATGATCATCGTCGGCGACCTGCTCAATTACACCAATGAGCAGAGCAAGGTTTTCGAAATCGTCATCCAGTTTGCCGCCATCCTGGCGGTCTGCTGGCTCTATCGGGCGCGCATCCTGGAAGTGGTCACGGGGATGTGGCAGCCGGGACCGCAACAGCGCTTTGCACTCAACATCCTGGTCGCCTTCATGCCGGCGGCGGTGCTTGGTTTCCTGCTGCACGGCGTCATCAAGCACTACCTATTCAACCCGCTGACGGTGGCGGGCGCGCTGATCGTCGGCGGCCTGTTCATCCTGTGGATCGAACGCCGAAGTCTTCCGGAGCGTTTCGCCTCGATCGATGACATCACCTGGCGCGAGGCCCTGAAGGTCGGCTTTGCCCAGGCCATCGCCATGTTCCCCGGGGTCTCCCGCGCCGGCGCGACGATCATCGGCGGCATGGTCTTCGGGCTGTCGCGCAAGGCGGCGACCGAGCTATCCTTTTTCCTCGCCATCCCCACCATGACGGCCGCCACCGTACTCGACGTCTACAAGGCGCGCGACATCCTCTCGTTCGACGACGCCCCGGTCTTCGCGGTGGGCTTCGTGTCCTCCTTTATCTTCGCCACGCTGGCCATCAAGGGACTGCTGCGCTATATCTCGCACCACAACTTCAACGCCTTCGCCTGGTACCGCATCGTCTTTGGGCTGATCGTACTCGCCACCGCCTATACCGGGCTGGTCGACTGGCACGCCTGATCGCCTAAGACGCCGCACCCCAGTGCGGCGCGTGCGCCAGCGTTTCGCCGCGCGGCGCTACCAACAACAACTTACTTCATGTCAGGCTCCTGTGCCCTATGGACTGCCCATCAGACCCAGCCACCACCCGGAGACCGCTACCACCAAGGACCGTCCACCGGGGACCGCGCCGCTTCAAGGCGGCGCAGCACTGGCTCAGGTTTGCGGGTATGGGCTTGGTCTTTGCCTTGTGGCCGGTCACGGTGTCGGTTCAGGAACTGATCGCCAACCAGGCCTCGCCCCAAAGCGCTCTAACCCGCAACGAGGCGCGACTCTACTTTACCCTGCGTCTGCAGCAGTGGCCGAACGGCCGGCCTATCCGGGTGTTCGTCCTGCCGGACGACGACCCACTACACATCGCGTTCGTGAAGAATATCCTCGGGTTGTTCCCCTACCAATTGCGCAGCGCCTGGGATCGCCAGGTATTCTCCGGCACCGGCCAGGCCCCGACCAAGGTTGCGAGCGAAGCTGAAATGTTGCAGCGGATAGCCACGATCCCAGATGCCATCGGCTACGCGTCGGCGGCGGCGAATGACCCCCGCATCCGTACCCTGGAGGTGCGCTGAGATGGGCAGTCGGCGTTTTGTCGCGGCGCTACTGATCAACCTCTTGGGCGTCGCTCCGGCATCCGCGCAGTCCGTCTGGGACAGCCTTCAGGTCCACGGCTTTGCCGCTACGGCCGCGCTCAACACCACTGCCAACCGCTGGTTCGCGCGGCGCAGCGGGGCCTCGTTCGAGTTCACTGAGATTGGCCTCAACGCCTCACTGCGCCCCCTACCCCGGCTGCTGCTGGCTGGCCAGGTGCTGGGGCGGCGCGCCGGCGGGATGTATGACGGAACCCCCGCGATCGACTTCGCCCTGGCCGACATCACCCTGTTTTCCTCACCACGACAGCGCGCCGGCCTGCGCCTGGGTCGCATCAAGAATCCACTCGGCCTCTACAACGAAACCCGCGACGTTCCCTTCACCCATCCCGGCATCTTCCTGCCGCAGGTGGTCTATTTCGACAAGGTGCGCAACCTCGTCCTTTCTACCGACGGCGCAATGCTCTACAGCGAGACCACCACCGATCTCGGGACCTTGTCCCTGAACGTGCTCGGTGGTCGGGCGGTCATCGACACCAATGTCGAATGGACCTACCTCGGCCGCGACTACCCGGGAAGGCTGAAGTCGGATCGGAACTCCTGGATCGCCGGCCTCTGGTTCACCTCCCATGCGGAGCGGCTCCGGCTCGGGCTCAGCGGCGCATCGACCGGATTCAAGTTCGCTCCAGACCGGTATGCAACCGGCACCTTGGATCCCGGTACGACTGATGTCCTCTACTGGATACTATCGGCCCAATACAGTGCCGAAAACTGGACGCTCAGTTCCGAATACGCCCGCGAACCGATGCACTGGCACGGCTATGGACCTTCTTTGCCCGACCGCAAGATGGTCACGGAAGGATATTACGTCCAGGGCACCTGGCGCCCGCGCCCGGCATTCGAGCTGCTGCTGAGCTACCAGGAAGGTTATGCCAATCGCGCAGACCGCAATGGCCGCGCCTTCGCCGCCGCGTCCGGGGGGCTGATTGCGGCCAGCACCAATTTTTCCCGCATCCTGACCGCCGGTATCAGTTGGGACATCAACCAACACTGGATGGTCCGCGCCGAATATCAACACCATCAAGGAACCTTCGTCCTCTCCCCGCGCGAAAACCCCGATCCCAATCGGCTTGCGGAGCACTGGGACCTGGTCGGCCTGCAAGCCGTCTTTCAGTTCTGATCGATCAGGCACGTGAATCCGCTAGGGCCTTGGCCGATTCGATGTCGAAACTCAGCTCCTCACCGGCCACGCCGACCCGCACCGTTCCCCCGCCGACCAACGCCCCGAACAGCAGTTCGTTCGCCAAGGGTTTCTTGATGTGGTTCTGGATCACGCGGGCCATCGGCCGGGCGCCCATCCGCGGGTCATAGCCCTTCTCGGCGATCCAGGTACGGGCCGCCGCATCCACGCTCAGGAAGACCTTCTTGTCCAGGAGTTGGTGTTCCAGCTCAAAGATGAACTTGTCGACCACGCTCTTGATGGTCTCGGGACCCAGTGAGCTGAACTGCACGACCGCGTCGAGCCGGTTGCGGAACTCGGGCGTGAAATAACGCTTGAGCGCTTCCATGCCGTCGCTAGAGTTGTCCTGCTCGGCAAAGCCCATTGAGCGACGCGCCGTCTCGTCGGCACCGGCATTGGTCGTCATGACCAGGACCACATTGCGGAAATCGGCCTTGCGTCCATTGTTATCGGTCAGGGTGCCGTGGTCCATCACCTGGAGCAGCAGGTTGAAGACGTCCGGGTGCGCCTTCTCGATCTCGTCCATCAACAAGACCGAGTGCGGGTGCTTGTTGATCTCCTCGGTCAGCAGACCACCCTGATCGAAACCGACATAGCCGGGGGGTGCGCCGATGAGCCGCGAGACCGTGTGGCGTTCCATGTACTCGGACATGTCGAACCGGATCAGTTCCATCCCCAGGATACGGGCGAGCTGGCGGGTCACCTCGGTCTTGCCCACCCCGGTGGGGCCGGTGAAGAGGAAGGAGCCGATCGGTTTTTCCTCGTGCCCCAGCCCGGAGCGATTCATGCGGATGGCCGCGGTCAGCGCCTCGATGGCGGCCTCCTGGCCATAGACGACCATCTTGAGATCACGGTCGAGATTGCGCAGTGACTCGGTGTCCGAGGCCGAGACCTTCTTCGGCGGGATGCGCGCCATCTTGGCAACGATCGACTCGACGTCGGCCACATCAATGCGCTTCTTGCGCTTGGCCGGGGGCATCAGTTGGACATTGGCCCCGGCCTCGTCGATCACGTCGATGGCCTTGTCGGGCAGGTGCCGGTCATTGATGTAGCGGTTGGACAGTTCGGCGGCGGCCCGCAGGGCGGGATTGGTATAGGTCACCTGGTGGTGGGCCTCGAAGCGTGATTTGAGCCCTTTCAGGATCTCGATCGTCTCCTCGACACTCGGTTCCTCGACGTCGATCTTCTGGAAGCGCCGGGCCAAGGCCCGGTCCTTTTCGAAAATGCCCCGGTACTCCTGATAGGTGGTCGAACCGATACAGCGCAGGTCGCCCGAGGCCAGCACCGGCTTGATCAGGTTGGAGGCGTCCATGACCCCGCCCGAGGCCGAGCCGGCACCGATAATGGTGTGGATTTCATCAATGAACAGGATGGCCCGCGGCAAACGCTTGAGCTGGGCGAGCACGGACTTGAGCCGCTTCTCGAAGTCGCCGCGGTACTTGGTGCCCGCCACCAATCCGCCCAAGTCCAGCGAGTAGATCACCGCGTCACTCAAGACCTCCGGGACCTCCCCGTCCACGATCTTTTTGGCCAGCCCCTCGGCGATGGCGGTCTTGCCGACCCCGGCCTCGCCCACGAAGAGTGGGTTGTTCTTGCGCCGACGGCACAGGATCTGGATGGTCCGCTCCACCTCCGCCGCCCGCCCGATCAGGGGGTCAATGCGGCCTTGACGGGCCATCTCATTGAGATTGGTGGCGAAGCTCTCCAGCGGGCTGGCCCCCTCCTTGCCCTCCCCGCGCGCCTCGTCGGCGTCGGTGTGCCCCTCGTCCTCCGCGTTCTCACCCGGGACCTTAGAGATCCCGTGCGAAATATAGTTGACGATATCGAGACGCGAAATGTCCTGTTGGTTCAGCAGGTACACCGCCTGGGAGTCCTGTTCGCTGAACAGTGCAACCAAGACGTTGGCACCCGTGACCTCCTTTTTCCCTGCGGACTGCACATGAAAGACCGCCCGCTGCAGGACCCGCTGAAAACCGAGCGTCGGCTGGGTGTCCCGGTCCTCGCTGACCGGGATGAGCGGCGTGGTCTCGTCGATGAAGGCCGTGATCTCCCGGCGCAACCGCTCGGCATCGGCACCGCAGGCGCGCAGAACCTTTGCCGCCGCCGGATTATCCAGGAGGGACAGGAGCATGTGTTCCACGGTCATGTACTCGTGGTGCTTCTCACGCGCCTCCTTAAAGGCGCGGTTCAACGTGAACTCCAGCTCTTTACTCAGCATCGGACTCGTCCAAGCGGGGTTAAGTGAATCGATTCTATCTGCTTTGATGCCCGCAGGGTATTGCGTGTGCACCAGCGCCGCGCGCGGGACCCACCGGGGCCATTCCCGCTCAATCTGGCTAGCCGTCTCATGCCTCTTCCATGGTACACATCAGCGGGTGCTGATGACTGCGAGCGTAATCGTTGACTTGGATGACCTTGGTCTCGGCGATATCCCGAGTATAGACACCGCAAACACCGAAGCCGCGCGTATGCACGTGCAGCATGACCTGGGTGGCCTGTTCCCGGGTCATCGCGAAGAAGGTCTCCAGGACCTGCACCACGAACTCCATCGGGGTGTAATCGTCGTTAAGCAGCAGGACCTTGAACAGCGGCGGCCGACGCAGCTTGGGCCGGGCCTCCTGGACGGCCAGCCCGGACTCACGCTCCTCATTCGGGTTCTGATCGCTCATGGTTCCAGATTCTAAACAAATTTCGTCTTGTTGCGACGCCGATCGTCGCCCCGTTGCAGTACCGACCACGCCCGTGCATCACCTGGATGGTCCAGCCCGACCAGGCTGACGGTTGGGGAGCGCGAACTGACGCCGCGCCAAACCGCGAGCCCTGGGCGGTTTGAGCTGGAAAATCAGGTCATTATACTATGACGTATGGCACTGCTGGCGGGAATCAAGGGATGGCGCCAGACGCGACGACAAAGACGCGTTCCTCGCCTGTGAGGTCGGTGCGCCCAAGGACCGGCAAGCCGCGCCGCCCGGGCCGGACCGGGCGCCCGGCCCCCCCGGGGGCCGGCCACCACCGCCGGGCGCACCGCGCCCCCCCAAGGCGTCGGCAACGCCTTACATCGCGGCAATCACCGCCTCGCCAAAACCCGAGCAACTGAGTTTGGTCGCCCCGGGCAGCAAGCGCTCCAGGTCATAGGTCACGGTTTTGGCCGCGATCGCCCCCTCCACGCCCTTGATGATGAGGTCAGCCGCCTCGATCCACCCCATGTGACGCAACATCATCTCCGCTGAGAGGAGCAAGGAGCTGGGGTTCACCTGATCCTTGCCCGCATACTTGGGGGCAGTGCCGTGGGTCGCCTCGAACATCGCCACCGAGTCCGACAGGTTGGCCCCGGGCGCCATCCCGATCCCGCCGACTTGGGCGGCAAGCGCATCGGAAATATAGTCACCGTTGAGGTTGAGGGTGGCGATCACGTCATAGTCCTTGGGACGCAGCAGGATTTGCTGGAGGAAGGCGTCCGCAATCACGTCCTTGATCACGATTGCACGACCGGTCCTGGGGTTCTTGAATCGGCACCAGGGACCGCCATCCATCTCCACTGCACCGAATTCGGACTTCGCCAGGTCATAGCCCCACTGCTTGAAGGCCCCCTCGGTGAATTTCATGTTGTTGCCCTTGTGCACTAAGGTCACCGAGGCGCGATCGTTGTCGATGGCGTACATGATGGCCTTGCGCACCAGGCGCTCGGTCCCCTCGCGGGAAACGGGTTTGATGCCGATCCCTGAGGTCTCCGGGAAGCGGATCTTGGTCACGCCCATCTCACGTTGCAGGAAGGCGATGATCTGCTTGACCTCCGGGGTCCCCTCCTGCCACTCGATGCCGGCATAAATATCCTCCGAATTCTCGCGGAAGATCACCATGTCGGTATGCTCGGGCTCCTTCAACGGGCTCGGCGTCCCGGTAAAGTAGCGCACCGGCCGCAGGCAGACATACAGGTCCAACTCTTGGCGCATCGTCACGTTGAGCGACCGGATGCCGCCGCCCACCGGCGTGGTCAGGGGCCCTTTGATGGAGACCACAAACTCCTTCACCGCCCGCAGACTCTCCGCGGGCAACCAGACGTCTTCGCCGTAGACCCGCGTGGACTTTTCCCCGGCGTAGATCTCCATCCAACGGATGCGACGCTGTCCGGCGTAAGCCTTGCCGACCGCAGCATCCGTCACTGCCATCATCACTGGGGTAATATCGATACCGATCCCGTCACCCTCAATGTAGGGGATGATGGGCTGATCCGGCACGGACAGGGACAGGTCCGCGTTCACCTCAATCTTGGCTCCATCCATCGGGACTTTGATTTTCTCGTAGGCCATCTTTCGATTCTCACTGTGGTCGCCAGAAAACCCAATGCTAACACCGCAGCGCGCGCCCCGCGCTGCCCGGCAACGAAGCGGCACCCGGTGGTTGGACTCACGCTGGACGCTGCCGGGCCCCGACCGCCTCCCCCGCCGCATGGAAATGGTGTTTCACCGAGCACCGACTGACCCTGTGCAGACGGCGATCGACGTCGCTCTGCGCCCCCCCGTTTCTGTGATCCAGTCCGCAGAATTGCCTTAGCGAGACGTCCACCATTGCCTGGCGTGGGAGTCAAATCCAACGCGACTCAAGCCGATCCAAGAACCGGCGCAGGCACTCATAAGTGGCACGACGCGACGCTGCGGAGATGCCACAATCAAGAGGTAGACGCACATGATCTGGACACTCTTTGCTCTCTTTGCGGTGGTGGTCGTCGGTGGACCCTTAGGACTGCTCTGGTGGAGCACCGCCGGGGCATCTGACGCCTGCGACGAGACCTAAGATAGCCGTCCGGCCCCGGGTCACCTGGGTGGTCCCCGGCAGACCGAATCCGTCTTGCGCCCAGGGCACCGCCTGCGGCCACAACCCCAACTGACAGCGTCCGGCCCTGGTACCACAGGACCGGATGCCGCCTGTCGCCGCCGCACTTTACCGTGAAAGTCGCGCCGGGAGCGCGCTCCAATTCTCCCTCCCCTATTGGGGGAGGGCCGGGGAGGGG
>CAILVI010000251.1 GCA_903837595.1 uncultured Thiodictyon sp. | reverse complement strand
GACACTCGGCCGAAAGAAGTAGTTCAGAGGCTCATGAAGACCCGCCGCCGTGTCGAAACGGTAATTGGACAGCTGGTGGCTCACGGATCCCCTCATTTTCGACCACCAACATCTAGATCTGGCTCGCGGGATGCTCTACAAGATCATGGGCCTTGTTTGAACGAGAGCGACCATGACGATGATCGGGAACCGGCTGGGACAGAAGGTGGCGGACGTACGGGAATTTATTGGTAGGGTTTATGGCGACGATCTGCACGTCAAGCGCGTGAACTCGCTGGCCGACGCCACGCTGGGCGTGATGGTCGGCGCCTCTCTGGCGGTCGCGATGATCGGGCAGGCCCTGGCCTTGGCCAAGGGCTTGATCACCAAGCATGCGATCAAGCAGGTGGACCGCTTGCTCAGCAACCAGGGCATTGATGTATGGGAGAGTTTTGCCTATTGGGTGCCGCAGCGGATCGGGGCCCGGCGCGAGATCGTGGTGGCCATGGATTGGACCGATTTCGACCATGACGGGCAAACAACCTTGGCGTTCAATCTGGTGACCAGCCACGGCCGGGCGACGCCGTTGCTGTGGCTGTCGGTGTGGAAGGACGAATTGACCGACCAGCGCAATGCCATCGAAGACGCGTGCCTGGCCCGACTGGCCGCGGTTGTGCCCCCGGGCACCAAGGTGACGATTTTGGCCGATCGTGGCTTCGGCGACCATAAGCTGTTCTCTTATTTGAAAGAACTGGGCTTTGGGTTCGTCATCCGTTTTCGCGGCAACATCCATGTCACCGACGCCTCCGGTGAGACGCGGCCCGCGGCCGGGTGGGTCGGCAAGGGCGGACGCGCCCGCAAATTGCGCGGCGCCGGAGTCACCGCCGCCGCGCAGACGCCCGTGGGCGCGGTCGTGTGCGTTCACGCCAAGGGCATGAAGGAACCCTGGTGCCTGGCCGCCAGCGACCCCGATGCGCCGACCGCGCAGATCGTCAATCATTATGCCAAGCGCTGGACCATCGAACCAAACTTCCGCGATATCAAAGACCTGACCTTCGGCATGGGGCTGGCCGCCACCCGCATCAGCGAGCCCACCCGTCGCGACCGCCTGCTGCTGGTGAACGCCTTCGCCATGGTCCTCCTGACTCTGCTCGGCGCCGCCGGCGAGAGCCTCGGCTTTGATCGCCTGCTCAAGTCCAACACGTCCAAAACCCGCACCCACTCCCTGTTCCGGCAGGGCTGCATGCTGTTCCAACTCATCCCCACCATGCCCGACCAACGCCTCCACCCCCTCATGGCTCGCTTCGCCGAGTTCATCGGGCCGGACCCGGCTTTCAATGGACTATTTCAGGTTGTGTGAAAATGAGGGGATGGGTGAGCTCGCACATCCGTCAGGACCGCGTCGCCCAAGGCCTCGCCACGGGCGGTGTCGCGCTCGATCGTGCGGCGATCGACGCCGGTCTGGGCAGCAGTGTTTTGGCAGAACGACAAATTGTCGTTCTGCCTCTGAACGCCGCCCGTATGCTGATTCCCCCGGTCACCACCATTCCGCGTTTCCGGATGGAGGGCGAGATAGATGTCCTTGCGCCGCCGGGTGAACAGTGCCCGATCGGCCGGGGTCAGTTTGCTGCCGCACAGGTTTTCATCGACCTCGGCCAGCTGGCAGTGGAGATCGTCCAGGGCGAGCATCACCGCCGGGATCGTTTTCCAGCCGAGCCGTTTGCAGGCTTCCAACCGATTGAGCCCGGCCACCAACTGATAGCCATTGTTGACCAGGATGCCATCATTGGCCCGCTCGGCGAAGACTGAAATCGGGTTGATCAGCCCGACTTCAGAAATGCTCGACATCAGAACCTCGACTTGCTCCTCCGAGCAAGGCCGCAGGCGATCGTGCCCCACCAGGACCTGAACGATCGGAATCTAGACGGAGCCACCGACCAGGACTGTTCTCATGGCCTGCCTCCAAGCTGAGCGGCCGGAGCGACATGGACATGCGCTTGTTTGCTTGGGGCCTTCTCTGTCTTGCTCGGCCTTTCACGATAAATCGGAGTGCCG
>CAILVI010000250.1 GCA_903837595.1 uncultured Thiodictyon sp. | reverse complement strand
TGGCAATCTCGATATCGGCCACACCACCACGACCGGACGCAATGCGGTGAACCGCCTCGGTGAAGGCCGCGGTCTGGATCGGAAGTTCAGTGAGCAAGCCTTCGAGCAATTCCTGATTGATATCCTCGGGCAGCCCGAGCGAGAGGTCCAAAGGATCAGCGACGAGCGGGCGGTGCTGCCCCTCAGGCAGCGGCGCAACAGCGAGTTCGACCGCGGTCAGGGCGCTCAGCAGCTCGGCGTGATCGCCGAACAGGGTTGCGCCGACATCCAGATCGCCGATCAGCCGGACCAAGGCCTCGGCCGCCGGGCGATCCGTGGGTGCGCTCAGATAACCGCGCAAGTATTCGGGAAGCGTCGCCAGCAAGGTCAGGACGCCGTCCTGCGCCGGCCCTGGATCCGGCTGCCAAGCCCCAAGTGCCGCGTGGATGCCGGACAGGAGCTGCGCCAGTACCGCCAGACCGATCGTTTCGGCGCCGGCGGCCAGCCGCTCCAGTTCATCGCGCAGTTGTTCCCGGCCGTCGCGACGCCGATCCGGCTCATGCTCCGCGGCGATCGCCAAGGCCTCCAGCAGACCGACGTAGTTCGCCTCAAATGCCTCCACGGCCAGCGCGAGCATTTCGTTGGGCACGGATTGAACGGCGGTGGTAGGCAACACGAATGCCGGCGCCGATGGGGTCGGTGCGGGCTCCTCAGATTCAGTGTCGAGCGCAGCGCTGAACGCCGTCGCGAGCGAATCCGCTGACGCCGCAGTCACATCCGGCTCCATCGGCGGCTCATTGAGCGCGAACTCGGGCGCGGACAGTGGGCTCTCGCCCTCCAGCTCAGGTGGCGGCTGGAGCGGCGTCCGCAGCGAGTCGACCTCCTCGTTAGCCGTCGGCGTTAAGGATAAGTTATCGATATCGTTGGGCAGCGCAGCCGAGACGTCCAAGGCATCGGCCGCGACCGGCCGGTGCTGCGCCGCGGGGGGCTCCTGCGCTGCGGCGAGTTCGACCGCTTCAAATGCCTCGACGGCAGGCGCAAGCATGTCGCTGGTCACGGCTTGGACCTGGGTGTCAGGCGGCATGAACGTCGCCGCCGGCGGGGTCGGTGCCGATTCCTCCGATTGCGCGGCAGGGCAGCCGATGAACGCGCTCGCGGGCGAAGCCGCCGCCAGCGCGGCCACCTCCGGCGCCATCGGTGCATCAACGCGTTGCCTCGCGGGCGCGGACAGCGAGTTCTCGTCATCCATGTCGGGGGGCGGCTGGAGCAGCATGCGCAGCAAGTCGACTTCCTCGTCGTCCATGACAACTCCCCAGTCGTCGGACTGTAGGAAGCCCACGAGTGCATCGCCAGCGCCAAGATCCGCGGGCGATAGGACATAATCCATGAGCAACAAGGGAAGCTGGGCCAGTAGGACAAAAACCGTCTCTTGCCGGGCCTCATCGTCTCCCACGGCCGAAATCCGGTCCGCCACCAGTGCGGCAGCCTCGATCAACCCTGCAAGTCCCTCGTCATCGGCGGCCTTGCCGAGGGCCCCAAGCACATCAGAGACCGATTGCAGGCGAGCGCAGATGGGCTCATCAGCAACGAGCGCCTCAGTCAAGGCGTCGATACAATCGAAGAGCCGGTTTTTGACCTGGTCCGCCGTCGCGGATACATCAGTGTCCAGGGGAGTTCCCATAGCGATTCTCGCCGCAATGATGGTAGAGCATTCGCGCGCAAACCCTGGCGATGCTCGCCAGGGTTCACCGTGGGAATTCAAGCCGGAAGCTTGAAGACACGTACCGCTGAAAGCAGGCTTCTCGCGTATTCCACCAGGTTGTTGGTGTATTCGCCCTGCTCGGTCAACTGCTGGCTCGTCTGCTCGCTGCTCTTGCGGATCTCAGTGGCCCGATGCAGCAGGTCGTTACTGACTTTGGCCTGTTCCTGCGAACTCGCCGCGATCTGCTGCACCAGTCCGACCAGTTCCGCGGTCGATTCCTGGGTATTCTGCATCTGCTCGCCCGCCTGCTCTGCCAATCGGCTGCCCTCGACAACCTGCGCAATCGCCGCGTTCATGGTGTTGACCGTGTCTGCCGTGTCCACCTGGATACTGTTGACCAGGGTGGCAATCTGGGCCGTCGCTTGGCGGGCACTTTCCGCCAGGCGCTGCACTTCGTCGGCGACCACCGCGAATCCGCGACCGGCCTCACCCGCCGAGGCGGCGTGCATGGAGGCGTTCAGCGCCAGGATGTGGGTACGCTCGGCGATGGTGTTGATCAGGCTAACGACACCACTGATCTCCTGTGAGCGCTCACCCAGACGTTTGATGCGTTTTTCCGTCTCGCGGATGATGTCGCGGGTGTTGTTGATGCCGCCAACGGTGTCGGTTACCGTCTGGAGCGCCAGCTGGGTCGTCTTGATGGCGTTGTCGGCCGCGTCGTTGCACACCCGCGCCAGATCGGCGATCTCATTCATCGAGACGGAGGTGGCGGCGAGCGCATCGGCGGTCTGCCCCACTTCATCGCGTTCGTGCGCCGCGGCGGCCATGACGGTTTCGGCTTGCTCTCTCACCTTCATCGAGGCAACGGTGACGTCCGCGGAGATATCGGACACCTCTTGAAGTACTCGGCCCGTTTCCTTGGTGAGCAGGTTCAAGGCGTCCGCCACGGCACCGGTGACGTCCTCGGTAATGGGGATCTTGATCGTCAAATCCCGGCGTGACAGTTGCGCCACACCCTGGAGCAGACCCAGTACCGAATCGTTCAGTTGCTCGTTCTCGCGCTTGATGGCATTTTGGGTGGCAACGCGCTCATCCATCATTCCGTCGAAGGCGCTACCAAGTGCGCCGACCTCATCCCGGGTAGCGAGATTCGACCGTGCGGTGTCATCGCCTTCTGCCAGCATACGCACGACCTGGCGCAGTTGTTCCAGCGGCTTCATCCTGCGCGAGATGGCGAACCACAGCAGGGCGGCGAGGGCGATCGAACTCCCCACACCGAAGAGCCCCAGCATCTTTCCCATCTGCGTACCGTCGCGGGTAATTTCATCGCGCTGGGTACCACCTGCGATGACCCAGTTCCAAAGTTCCGAGCGGTCGAAGGCGACGAATTTCTGTTCCGGCTGTCTATCTGCATTGAACCAGGTATAGGTGAAGACTCCGGATTTCTGGTCGAGCATCGGGGCCAGTGTACCTTTAACACCGTTACCGTCCACCAGTTCCTGAAGTCTTTGCCCGGTCAGCGACGGGTGAACCAACATCAAACCGTGATCTGCTCCGGTGCCGAGATTGACGAGATAGGCGTAACCGCCCTCGCCGAACTTAGTATTCTTGACCATCTCGTAAACTTGCGCCAAGGTGGCGCTCAAATCCAGTCCCACAAACCGCGCACCCAGCACACGCCCGTTCTTGTCTATGACGGGTGTATACTTTGTCATGTAGTCCTTGCCGAACAATTTGGCCTGACCAATGTAGGACTCTCCATTCATCAGCTTGCGATATCCGGGGTGGTCTTTACCCAGGAACGTACCCAGCGCGCGCTTACCCTGAGCGTTTTTCACCGTGGTGGCGACGCGAATAAAATCGTCGCCGCTACGGGCAAAAACGGTGCCGACCGCGCCGGTGCGCTCGGTGAAGCCATCCAATACGGTTTCGTTGGTGTTGATAACCATGCCGTCCAGTTTGACGACCGGCGTCTCCACACCATTGATCGAAACCTGCTGGCCATCATCGAACGTGAGTTTGCCCTTATACTCGTAGTCGAATTGACTGGCGATATTAGCGATCTGTGTTTCGGAAACGCGATAAACCAGATCAGCCGAGCGTCGCAACTCATCGACCTGGGCCTGAAAGCTGGTTTCCGCGGCCGTCGTCATGGACCGATTACTGAACAGGCCCGCGAAGACGATCAGGCCCGTCAGGATCATCAGCGAAAGAAATCCGGCAATCAGCGTCATCTGATTCGCGAGCTTGAGGTTAGAAAACCGAAACCCGGATGATGTCGGGGTGTGCGTCATGACTAGCTCCTTGATTCGAATCACGTTCACACGGATCGAAGCGTGGTGTTTGGCCCGGCCTCATGGGTTGGACCGGTGTCTTGAGTGCCGCGCGGTTGGCGAGACGCCTTAGCCTCGCGTGCTGGCCGCCGTTTGGTTGAGTGCGCTGAAAAATGCCTGGTGGTCGAACTCGATCCAGAGTTCCTCCTCGACCGTAAATCCTCCAGCAACGGCGCCGCGCAACGCCGTTGGTAGGCTGGGCAGATAGCTCACGGCGGACATCTGCGAGAGCGCCTGGGGGTGACCATCCACCACGAGTGCGACCGCGCTCTCGCCCTTGTCAAAGATCAGGATCCATCGCTCACGCCCGGCGTGCCGGCGCTCCAGACCACAGATCATGGCCAGATCGAACACGGGCACCAGGTTGCTGCGCAGATTGATCATGCCCAACAGCCAGGGGGGGCCATTGGGAATCATGGCGATCGGCATCATCGCAATGACTTCGGTACCAATGCGTGGTTTGATGAGGAGGTTTAGGGATGCGACCCGAAACCCATAGCGGACCTGTCGCTTTGGGGACCGGGGCTGATCGAAGGCGGTGCCGTCGGGGAGTCGGAAGCGGGTGAGCGCCTGCGTCGGCAACAGCCAATCCGTTTCCCCGCCGCCGGGGTGTTCCAACGCCGGGGCATCCCGTTCGCCAACCGTCGACATCTGCGCGACCTCCATAACGGCAGCGATCAGGTAAGTGCCTTGAGCTGATCGATCACTTCTTCGGCATTCACCGGCTTCACGATATGTCCCTTGGCACCCTGCATCTGTCCCCAGGCCTTGTCGACCTTCTGCCCCTTGCTGGTCACAAAGACCACTGGGATCGCCTTGGTGTCTGGGTCTCCGGATAGCGTGCGGCACGCGTCGTAACCGTCGATGCCCGGCATGATGACGTCCAGAAAGATGATCGAAGGCTTCTCTGCCTTGGCTTTGGTGATCGCCTCAGCGCCATCCGCTGCCGTGATCACGATACATCCGGCATCACTCAAGATCCCCTTGATATTGAGCAGATCGGTCGCCGAATCATCTACAACTAAGGCCTTGGTTACCATGTCAGTGCTCCTCATAGGTGTTTGCTGAGACGAGCATCGGTGCAGTGATGCGGTCGTCGATGATGGAAATGGCACCCGCGCCGCCGCGGCGCCGGCCTCAGCCGGCGAGCGAGAGCTTGGGGGCCTTCAGGTATTTCTTAAGAACGGCCTTGAACGTATCGTTTTCGACCGGTTTGGTCAGGTAGGTGTTACATCCGGCCAGCGAGCCGCGCACCCGGTCGAAGGGTGAGGTCCTTCCCGTCAACATGATCACGGGCGTTTTCTTGTGCATACTGAGCTTCTTGATTGAACGGCAGATCTGATAGCCGTCCGCGCCGCCAGGAAGCACCACGTCGAGAAAGATGAGATCGAAGCGCTGGGTGAGCAGCAGCGCCATCGCCGATTCACCGCTATCGGCACAGGTGGTCTCAACGTCGTGCAGGCGTAGCGCCAGCTCCACCTGTTTGCGAATGGTCACGCTGTCATCAATGACGAGGGCGGTATAGTGGCTACTATACGATGTGTCATGCAGTGCCTCGGTGAACGTTCCGCCGGCCGATGACGCTTTGGTCTCGGCCTTCCCGCCGATCACGAGCTCGGGAAAAAAGTTCAATTCCTTCGTGACCAGCAGGTCCAGCATGCTTAACAGCCGCGAGGCGACGATGGGCCGCTCCATGCGTGAATCGTATTCAGCGCAAGGCGCGCTGGAGTCGATGATGATTGCGGGTATCCGCCGCCTGGTCTGCGCCGACTGGAGCGATTCCCTCGCCCCGTTGTCCGTGCCGTCGATGATCCAGACATCGGCTTCATGGGCATGCATGGGGGAGGTGATCTGGTAGGACCGGGGTCGATTACAGGACAGCATGCAGAGGCTTTTCACCATTCGGCATTCTGAATCTTTCAAGCCCCACAGCATGACCGAGAATGTGCCTGTCTTGTGCATCTTTTAATTCCCACAGTATGGCTGCAAAGGTGGGCGCGGACGCCGCGTGTGCGGTATCGCGAGCACTGGCAAAGGAAAACACGCAGGCCGGAGTCGACGGCGGCACCGTGGGCCACGCAGCGCAACGCCTTGCGTGTGCGCCGGCGGTTTCTCACCCGCCCGTCGCGTCTCAAGCCAGCATACCCGCATGGCAGCCGACGAAACCTGCTTCCCGGAATCCTGCAAGGCTGAGCGTCATTCCCCTCGCCCACCCCGCCAGCGTCGTCACATTATGCCTTACTCATTCAAGACGTCAATCCTTATCATGATGAACCTGAAGGGCTGGGTGGGCCGCTTCCATGGCGTTGCCACCAAGTCCTGGGCCAGTGACCTGGGATTGCGTCGTGGTCTGCAACGCTGCGCCGACCCCTGACGGCGATGCGGTGCCCCGCGGTCGGCGAGCCCCCAGGGTTCACCTAGCAATCGCCATATTTTTCTATGGGTTGCGACACCTTCCGCACCTCTGACGCAACCTTATCACGATTATGTCACAATCGTCTAATCCGCTATAACGAACCACGAACCGCGTCACAGACAATTCGAATAAGTTAAGAGTTTGTTAAGCGCGCCTTCGGCTAACCTATGCAGAACGCAATCGTATAGCCCCAATAAACTGCGCATGATCGGGGTTGATTTGGAATCGATTAAAAACCTGCCCGTCCGCGTGGCTTTTGGCCCGCAAGCGCATATTACTCAATTGGGTGGGCGACCCGGAGGCCGAACTGGGGGCTTGGTGTGGTGGACAAGCACCTTGACCGCCAGGCTGCCGAGCGGCATCTGTTCAGCAGAGGGCCAGGCGATCGCCGTCCAGGGCTGTTGGCGGGCGGCCTAGATAAATTCACTTCGCCGACGGCGGTCTGTTCGACCAGGTCGATACCCTGACACGAGGTGGTGTAGGCAGGCCGGGAGGGCCAGCCCCCGTGCGCGCCGACCTCTGGTCGGCCGCGCACGATCGGCGCATCACTCCGTGATGCGGATGGGGGTGCCGTCCCGGACCATCCGCCAGATCTCGTCGATCTCATTATCCTGGAGCGCGATGCAGCCGTTGGTCCAGTCGACCCTGCGGTAGTCGGCCCGCAGGACCGGGGACGTCACATCGTTGGGGAGCCCATGCAGCATGATCATCCCGCCCGGTTCCACGCCGAGGAACTTGGCGAATTCCATATCCCGCGCGTTGGGATACGACACATGGATGGCCTTGTGATATTTGCTGTTGGGATTGCGCCAGTCCAGCACATAGTCACCGATCGGCGTGCGCCGATCCCCTTCCCGGATCTTGTGGCCGCGCGGGTTATCGCTGAGGGCGACCCGATACTCCTTGACTACCTTGCCTTTTTGAAGCAATTGCAGCTTCCTATCGGACTTTTTCACCACGACCCGATCGGCATAGTCGACCTGCGTGGTCTTGGCCCCACCCCCACAGCCGCCCAGCGTCACGGCATAGAGCAGGGCCAGGGCGGCGGCGAGTCCTTGGGTTGAGCGGCGGGCGGTACGGATCGAGTGCTTATGCATGGTATTAGTTCCCCAGGGTTTCGGCGGGGTGCCGGATCTAGAATCGACAACGGGAATTCTAGGTAACGCGCTGAGAATAAACAAACTCCATTCTGTGCGGTTCAAGACCCGGGCAGCACGCGCAGGAACAGGGTTTTGAGGTAGGCGGTCTCCGGAATCGCCGGGTGGACCGGGTGATCCGGTCCCTGTTGGCCGGTCTCAAGGAGTTGCAGAAAGCGCCCGGCGCGCCGCCCGGCCTGCTGGACGGTGCGCAGGAAGGCGTCGCGGTTCATGTGGAAGGAGCACGAGGAGGTGACCAGCAGCCCGCCTGGCGCGAGCAGTTCGATGCCGAGCCGGTTGAGCCGGGCATAGGCCTGGACGCCCTCCTTCTCGTCCTTGCGGCGCTTGATGAAGGCAGGCGGGTCGAGGATCACGGTATCGAACTGCCGGCCCTCGTCGCGCAGCCCACGCAAGACCTCGAAGGCGTCACCCTGGAGCGGGTGGATGCGCTCGCCCATGCGGTTGCGCTCGGCATTGTCCGCCACCCGCTCCAGTGCGGCCGCTGAACTGTCGACGCAGGTCACCGCTTGCGCCCCCAGGGCCGCTGCGCGCAGGCCCCAGGCGCCGATGTAGCTGCAGACGTCGAGCACCCGCTCACCGACCCCGAAGCGGGCCAGGCGGGTACGGTTCTCCGCCTGATCGAAGAACCAGCCGGTCTTCTGGCCGGTGATCGGCGAGACCTGGAAGTCGAGGTCGTGCTCGGTCAAGATCAGCGCATCCGCGGGGTCGCCCAGGACCGTCTCCACGCCCTGCGTCAGCCCCTCCAGTTCGCGTACCGAGGTGTCGTTGCGGATGACGATGGCGCCCGGCTTGAGCACCTGTTCCAGCGCGGCCAGGACCTCGGCGCGCACCCGTTCCATCCCCGCGGTGGTGAACTGCACCGCCAGCAGATCGGCGTAGCGGTCGACCACCAAGCCCGGCAGCCCGTCGCTCTCGCCGAAGATCAGGCGGTACAAGGGGCGCTGATACAGCCGCTCGCGCAGGGCCAGGGCATCGTGGATGCGCGACAACCACAGGGCCGGCGTCAACGGACGGTTGCGCTCCCGGCTGACCAGGCGGGCGCAGATCAGTGAGTGTGGGTTGACATAGCCGTGGCCGATCCAGCGCTCATGGTCGCTCAAGACCTCCACCGGTTGTCCGGGTGCCAGGTCCTTCAAGGGGGTCGCCGCGGTGTCGACCTCATTGCTGTAGACCCAACAATGGCCGGCGAGCAGGCGGCGTTCCTGGTCTTTGCGCAGCAGCAGCGGCATCGGCTTCATGGGGATGGTCCTGAGGTTCTTGGGCGTGGGGCGGGATCGAACCGGCAAGAGTACCAGATGAAGGGCACGCCTGCCCTTTTGTCAATTATATGATCCCTGAAGCCTGTTGGCGGCGATGTCTCGCCAACGCTGGTTGCAATCAATGCCACCCCGGCGGCCGTGCGGCCACCGGGGTGGACGGCTCAGGTCCCGACCTTGAGCTTCTGGCCCGGGCGGACATTGTTGTCGTTGGGTGCCATTTTGTTGAGTCGACGCAACTCGGCGACCGAGATCCCGTTGGTGCTGGCGACGCGATACAGGGTTTCCTGCGCCTTCACCACATGGACCTTGGTATTGCCGGCCACCGCCTCCCCCTTCCCCGCCTTGGCGGTCTTGGGCTCCGACTTGCCCGCCTTCGGGTCGGCCTTGGCCGTCTTCGCATCGCCCTTTGCGGCCTTGGCGTCGGCCTTGGCCGTCTTGGCATCGCCCTTCGCCGCCTTCGGGTCGGCCTTGGCGGTCTTGGCCTCGGCCTTCCCGGCCTGCGCGTCGGCCTTGGCCGTCTTGTGATCGCCCTTCGCCGCCTTCGGGTCGGCCTTGGCGGTCTTGGCCTCGGTCTTCGCGGCCTTCGACTCGGCCTTGGCGGTCTTGGTCTCGCCCTTGGCGGCCTTCGGCTCGGCCTTGACGTGTCCCGCCCGCGGCTGCGGCTGCTCGTCCTCCTCCTCCTCCTCCTCGACGACTGCGATCCTGGGTTGCGCCTTGGTCGCCTTGACCGCTTTGGGCCCAGGCCGGGGCTCAACCCGCGGTTCCTCCGCGGGGTCAAAGCGCGGCTCCACCGGCGGCTCCACCCGGGCGATCTTCGGCTCAGGCGGCGAGGCCCTTGCCACCTTGGGCTCAGGGGTGGGCTCAAACCGGGGCTCGGTCAGTGGGTCAAAGCGCGGCTCGACCCGTGCGACCTTGGGGGCAGGCGGTGCCACCCGCGCGGCCGGGGCGTTGCCTGGCATATCGGCGAAGTTCGACGCGGCGTTTGGCGTGGCGCGGGCGACCGGGGAGCCCCCCGGCAGCTCGTCGAAGCCCGACCCCGACTGGGAGCGCGGCTCCACTCGGGCGACCTTGGCCTGCGGCGGCGGTGCGGCCGGCGTGCGGACCGGCAGGTCGGCGAAGGCCGGCGCGGCGCCTGTCGCCTTGAAGGCCATGGAGGCCGCCGCCTCGGTGAGCGGGGTTGTGGGCTCGAGCGCGCCGCGCGACACAATCGCCGGGCTGTAGCGCGAGGGCTGGCTGCCGGCCCGCTGCTGGCTGCCGGCCGGCAGCCACACCGTACTGCCGGCGGGCAACGCCGCCCGCCCGCTGACGGCCGCCTCGCGCCAGTGCATATTGAGGCTCGCCAGGCTCCCGGTGGAGACGCCATAATGGCTTGCCACCTGATCGGCCGGCATGCTGCTGGCCAACACCAGGCGTTCGTGTGGCCAGGGCGATTCGTAACGCAGCCCTTCCGGGAAATAGCGCTGGGGATGGCCGGCGACCTCGCGGGCGGCGAGAAACTCGGCGTAATAATTACGCGAGGCGAACCCGAATGCCTTGCCCTGATAGTTCTTGACGATCTTGCCGAAGTCCTGGCCGAACTGGCCCTTGGCATTGGACATGCCGCCCTGGCCGTGGTTGTAGCTGGTGATGGCCAGCGGCCAACTGCCCAGGCGGTTGTAGGCCTGCGACAGATAGCCCGCGGCGCCCTGGGCGGAGATGATCGGGTCCATGCGATCATCCACCGCGCCGTTGACGTGCATGAAGATGCGGCCGGTGGCCGGCATGAACTGCCAGACCCCGGTGGCCCCGGCGCTGGAGACGGCATTGGCCTGGAACGAAGACTCCACATGGGGCAGATAGGCCAGGTCCTCCGGCAATCCGTGGGCGCGCATGACCTCGCGGAAGGCGCGATCGTAGCGGCCGCTGATCTCCACGCCGCGGCGGAAGCGATCACGCAGGCCGCGCTGCGCCCGCACCCGCTCGGCCGCCCCGTAGACGCCGCGGGCGCCGCCGTCCTGCTCGAACTTGGTCAGCAGCACCTGCTGCGGCGGGCTCAGCGGCTGGCTACTTGCCAGGCGCCGCTCCATATCACGCACCATCTCCTGGTAATAATCCTGGCGGGCGGCGACGAAGGCCCGCTGCTCCGACGTGTAGCCACCCGGCGAGATGAGGCCGGGCAGTTGCGCGACCTCGTAGATCACGCCCATGTGCTCGTCGTCGTGGAAGGCGACCTTGTCGCGGCCCCAGGTGCCGTAGACGTTGCGCCAAAAATTCACGTTCGGCTCGATCTCGGAGGGCACCGGGAACGACCCCGTGGAGCCATAGCCCATCGGGCGCTTGTCCACGACGGCCTCCTTCTCTGTGCCGCCCCCGCCGCAGCCCCCAAGGGACATCACGGTGATCACCGTCAGTGCACCGGCCAGTAACGGCGCTGGGCGCCAGCGGCGCGTCAGTCGAATAGTGAGAATTGGTTCAGCGTGACTCATGCTCGTTATTCCCCCCCAGGGTGTGACATGGTTGGCCGTCGGCCAGTCGCGAGCGCTGCGAAATCTTCGCCGATCAGCGCTTTGGAAGCAATTGCTCTGTCATTACGGGCGGTCACCATCGCTCCGGCTCACCCGTCGCGGCCGGGAGGCCGCTCCTACGCGGGTAGGAGCGGCCCCCAGGCCGCGACGAATGTTCTCGGGGTGGCCGCAATAGCGTCAAGGCACGGTCACCGCCCAGCGGCCGGGCGCGGGCGGTTCAGAGTGGATTGCCGGCGGCGTCGCTCAAGGGGTCCAGCCCCTCGGACTCCAGGAGTGTGATCAGCCGGATCAGCGGCAGGCCGATGAGCGCGCTGGGGTCCTCCCCCTCCAGGCGCGCGAAGAGCGCAATGCCCAGCCCCTCCGACTTGAAGCTGCCGGCGCAGTCGTAGGGCTGCTCGCGGTCCAGATAGGCGCAGATGCGCGCGCGGGTCAGGCGCCTGAAATGGACATGGAAGGGCTCCACCACGGTCTGGGTGCGCCCGGTGATGGCATTGAACACACATAGCCCGGTCTGGAACACCAGGGTGCGCCCGGAGGCCAGCTCCAACTGGGCGATGGCCCGCTCCCGGCCCCCGGGCTTGCCGAGCACCTGGTCGTCGATACAGGCGACTTGGTCGGAGCCGATGATGATGGCATCCGGGTGCTGCGCCGCCACCGCCGCCGCCTTGGCCTCGGCCAAGCGCAGCACCAGCACCTGCGGTGGCTCCCCCGGCCGGCGGGTCTCATCGACCGCCGGGGCCGCGGTGGTGAAGGGCAGCCCCAACCGTTCCAGCAAGGCGCGGCGAAAGGGCGAGGTGGAGGCGAGGATCAGTGGCTGGTGCATGGCGGTCGCGCATTGGTTCGGGGTCGGCCGCCTATCCTAAGCCGTTCGCGCCGCCGCGGCACCTGCCGCCGCCCCGGGAGCGCCGCACCCCAGTGCGGCCGCCCCATCAGCCATCGCAACGTTCGATGACCCGTGCGGCACTGGCTGCACTGGGAGCGCAGCACCTCAGTGCGGCGAAGCCTCGCACACGACCGCGGGGTTACGTGTTGTCGATAGGGCGGGCCGCACTGCGGTGCGGCGCTCCCGGCTAAGGTTCGCCGGTGAAGCCCATTCCGGCACTTCCCCAGGGCCAGTCCTCCGGTGTCTTGACCAACCCCGCCTTCACCGGATTCATCCGGATGTAATGCCGCGCCGCGGCCAGGTGTTGGTCATTGCGGATGTAGCGGTCCCAATAGTCGCGCTCCCAGACCCGCCCATGGACCGCTGTGCCCGCCCCGCTGGGACTGCGCAAGCGGTTGATGAACCGCGCCGTGAAATTCTTCCAGGACAAGACGATGGTCGCCAAGGCGATCCCCGGCAGGGATTCGATGAGTACAAGGCAGTGATTGGGCATTACCACCCATTCCAACAGGCGGTAGCGGGTGCCGTCGAAGTGCAGCCAGGTGTCGAGGATGCATTCGGCCACCGCTGGTTCGCGCAGGATGCAGGAACCGTGGCCGGCGTCGAGATAGTCCTCGATCAGCCGGCGCACTGCGCTGTCACGGGTCTTGGGATCGGTGATCTCGCGGCGGATGTCGGCTTGCATGCGCTCCAGGACTTGGGTGGGGAGTGAGTCGTTCAGGCGGTAGGCGATCGACTGGATGACCTGGGAGGAGTCGCAGTGGGGGAGGTAGCCGCGGGAGTACCAGCCGCGGGGCTTGGGGGGCGCTTTTTTTGCTGCGAGCGCATCCCGGCTGGGAGGTTCGCCGCACTGGGGTGCGGCGCTCCCGGGGGTGCTTGCGATCGTCATCGCATGTCCCCGCTTTTCGCGGGCGTTGCCGCTCCGCCCCCCAGTTCCGCCCGGTAGGTGCGAAGCGCCTGCCGCAGGGTCGGCAGATAACGGTCCGCCAGGAAGTCCTGCGGGAGTTGCAGCCGGTCCAGTTCGCGCATGACCGCCCGGCCCTGGCCGGCGATCACCAACTCGGCACCGCGCAGGTGCAGCTCGTCGCGCACCTCCTGGAGTGCGTCCAGCCCAGTCACGTCCATGTCGGTGATGGGCAGGATGTCGAGCACGAACCACTTGAGCGCCGGCCCGCCCGCGGTGATGGCCTTGAGTGCCTCACGCTTGAAATAGGGGGCGTTGAAGAAGACCAGCGCGGAGTGGAAGCGCCACAGCACCAGCCCGGGGATGGTCTGGGCGGCCGGCTCCTCGTCCGTGTCATGGAAACCGGCCTGCCCTTTGATCAACCCCAGTTGCGCCACCCGGGGTCGCGCGGTGGATTTCACGAAGCGCAGCAGGGCCAGGACCACGCAGATCAGGATGGCATTGATGGCCCCCACCCAGACCACCCCAAAGGTCGCGAGCAGGCACAGGCCCAGTTCGTGTCTGTCCAGGCGCCAGAAGCGCTTGAGTGAGGCGAAGTCCATCAGGGAGACCGAGGCCTTGATCAGCACGGCGGCCAGCGCGGCGATCGGGACAAACCGCAGTGGCTCGGTGAGAAAGACCAGCACCAGGGCGATCACCGCCGCCGAGACGATGCCGGTGAGCTGGGTGCGCCCGCCGGCCGCGTCGCTCATGGCGGTGCGCGAGTCCGCGCCGCTGATCGCAAAGCCCTGGGTGAGGGCCGAGGCGATATTGGCCGCGCCCAAGGCGGTGAATTCACGGTCGACGTCGATCTCGTAGTGGTTCTTGGCCGCAAAGCTGCGGGCGGTCAGCATGGTGCTGGTGAAGCTCATCAGGGCGATACCGGCCGCGCTGGCCAGGATCTCAGGGGCCAGGTCGAGCGGGAACGCCGGCAGGCCGAAGGCCGGCAGACCGGCCGGTACCGCGCCGACCACCGCGACCCCCTGGGCGTCCAGGCCGCCCAGCGCGACCACCAGTGCGGCCGCGACGATGGCGACCAGGGCCACCGGCAGGCGTGGCAGCCAGCGGGGCAAAAGGATCAGCACGGCCCCGGTGGCGGCGGACAGGGCCAGGGTCGGCCAGTGGGTGGCGCCGAACTGATGGAGGAACTCCAGCGTCCGCGGGATGATGCCCGGGGCGTCGAGCGTGAGGCCGCAGAGCTTACCGACCTGACCGAGGATGATGTGCAGTGCAATGCCGTTTAAGAAGCCCACCAGGATGGGGCGGGAGAGAAAGTCCGCCAGCGCCCCCAGGCGCAATTGGCTGGCGGCGATGCAGAGCACCCCCGCGACCAGGGTGAGCGCCATGGAGAGCGACAGATACAGCGCCGGGTCGCCCCCGGCCAGCGGGGCCACGCTGGCCGCGATCAGGGCGCAGGTGGCCGCGTCCGGCCCCACCACCAATTGGCGGGAGGTGCCGAACAGCGCATAGACCAGCAGGGGCAACATGCTGGAATACAGCCCGATCACCGGATCGAACCCGGCGAGCTGCGCATAGGCCACCCCCACCGGCAGGGCCACCGCGGCCACCGACAGTCCGGCGATCAGGTCATGGGGCAGGTCCCGGGGCCGGTAGCGTGCGAGCGTCGTCACCCCGGGCGCCCAGCGCCCGAGCGTCTCCAGCCAGGGCGGTCCGGGCGTCGTGTTCATGGTTTGTGTGCTCGGCCTCTTGATGTCAACGGGTGACGCGATTCTTCCGGGAGCAGCTGGTGGTGGCAAGCGGATTTGGCCGCTGGGGAACGCCGCACCGGATCTGCACACCGCGGATGAGGCTTCAGTCCGCGACTTGCACGCGGGTTTACGTTGCCGGGTGGTCACGCTCTGGCTAGGATGGCCGAAGGCGGGTCGCCACCTTGACGTTCTACCGTGAAAGTCAGGCTGGAACCCGGTGGGAGCGGCTTCAGCCGCGACGCAACCTCGCAAGCTACCATGGCCTCGTCGCGGCTGAAGCCGCTCCCACGGGGAATTTCATCGTCCCCGGTGGCTGGTCTTGCTGCCATGGCCGTTAGCCGGACCAGGGTCGCGCAGATCCGATGTCGACCGGCTTAAGCCTCGACCTGTCTGCTGGTGGCTGGAACGACGAGCAAGGGCGGCGTCGCTTACCAATAAGGTGGACTATAGCAATGACCTATCCAATCGTTACGAGTGTTCCTGGTCGCCGGGCCGCGCACCGACTGCGCCCGCGTCTCGCCGCTGCCCTGTGCCTCGCGCTGGCCATGCCGCCACTCGCCCTCCAGGCCGAAGCAGTGCCGCGCGACGCCATGCTGGCCGCCCATAACCGGGTGCGTGCCGAGGTCGGGGTGGCGCCGCTGCAATGGTCTGCCGCACTGGCGGGTAGCGCCCAGGAGTGGGCGGATACGCTGGCCACCCGCAATGGGTGCGCCATGAAGCACAGTGCCGGCCCCCTGGGTGAAAACCTCTACTGGGCCAGTCCACTGCGCTTCTCCGACGGTCGTCAACAGCCGCAGTCGATCGAGCCTGAAAAGGTGGCTGGCTCCTGGGCCGGGGAACGGCGCTTTTATCGGCCCGCGACCAACGACTGCGCCGCGGGCCAGGTCTGCGGGCACTACACCCAGATGGTCTGGCGTGCGACCACCCAGGTCGGTTGCGCCTATCGCGTCTGCGCCAATGATGAACAGGTGTGGGTGTGTCAGTACCGCCCGGCCGGGAATATCATCGGCCGGCCGCCTTATTGAGCGCGGGCCTTTCCGGCCAGCGGGTGCAAAACAAGCGCGGCGCGACAGAAAACAGAAACTCCCTCATAAACAGACCGGCCGGTCAACGCTATCACGACACAGACCTAGCCTTTTGCATCGCGTATCTTACTTGATAAGCGGCGCCAATCTGCTCCCTCTTCCCGTCTCAATTTGCTGTATTCACGACGCACATTGGTGTGCCACGCATATGTCGTTAGCGCGGTCGGATCGACGGGGTATCCGAGTCGACCACGGTCCGCGAACTCATGCGCCGCAAGCCAGGCGTCTATCTGTGCGCGTGTAACCTTTTCATTCAGGTCCTTGAGCGCCTTTTCCACGGACCTATTTCGTTCATCGTCGCTGAGAAATCCGATGTCCTTCTCCAGCCGCACCCGCAGCCGATCTGGCGTGATGCGTACGCTGCCCATTCCCAGCGGCCGGCCGAGTCCGAGCTTATGGGCATAGTGTTCCGCCTTCGCCCCCACTTTGAGCAGATGGGGCTGTAGCACTGCCAGCAATGCGCCCAGCTCCCAAGCGCGTAAGCGCGCGAACCGGATGGCGAACTTGAACCTGGTCTGGGGCGCGCAGATGAAACGGGCCAGGGTGGACTGATCGGATGTGATGTCGTCGCCGCTTGCCTCGATATCCTTGGTCGCGACGGTTGCCTGATGCCGGTAAAACTTGCGTCCGGCGAGCTCCCCACCAGCATCATTCGGATGATCGCCGTAGGTCACCAGGGCTTTATTTTCTTCGGGTTGACGAAGATACATCTCCCACGCCGATGGTTTAGGCTGGCCAAGGATTTTCAATGGTATGCAATAGCCGTTGCTTGCCTCGCCGAGGAATTCGCTCACTGCGTGGTTGAACGCGATCCGGCCGGCGAGGCGCTCGAATACACCTTTGCCGATCCGGTTCGTATCATTGTCATGGACATAGCCGAATAGCAGTCTCGCTCCGGTCAGTTCCTCTGGTGCGATGTCTTTGCACTCCTGCGCGCCGACCGGTAGCTGTTCGCATGCCATTGGCGTCAGGCAGGCACGCGGTCCATTTCGCTTACGTACCGATGAGGTGTACGCCCAACGGTAACGAAAATGGTGCCCGCAGGAGACCACCTTGGAGTCTTTCGTGACCTTACCCGCGGCGTTGGTCTCAAGTTCCACATAGATGAGTTGTCCGGGTGAAAATTCGGCGTGCTTCTTTACGCTCTTGGCAACCTGCTCGACCTCGACATCCAGAGGATGTGCAGTCAAATGACCGACTTTGTTGTCCGCCAGGACCTTATCCTGATCCCGCAGATAGCGCTGATATAGCTGGGCCGTGAGTTCCAGCCGACAAGCGGCTTGGTGAGGAACCAGAGCCAGGTCATAGGTGAAGGGACCCCGACAATTCGTCGGGTCATGTTTCTTGCAAACATAACGACCCTTGGCGTCTTCGTTGTCCCTTTTTTGGAAAGCCGCCGCCAGAAGACCTTCTCCGTCGATTCCGCCCCTATAGATCGCAAGGCGATGGTTGAGGGGCACGGACGCGCTTGACCGGATCAGATGATTCCTTTCCCGTTCAACCCCCTTGATCTGCCCTGAGATGATGCCGTTGGATGACGCACAGCGGATAATGGCCTCCGCCTCTTTTCGGACAAATAACGCGTCACGTGCATCGGCGAATACCTCGATTTCCCATCCGCCATTCTTATGTGCACTCACCAGTGCCGGGCGGACCACGTACTTTTCCTTGACACCGAATTTATTAAAATCGAGATTCGGGCGGTAGCTGAAGTGGTGCTCTGCCACCCGCTCCATCGGCGCCGCAGTCAACGCGCCCAGGCTGTGGCGAATCATACCCTTCAACGCGGTGCCGGCAATGACTACGCGACCGTCGGGCAGGCGCAGCGGCTCCGCGACCTGTTTCTTCTTATCCAGGGCACCGAAGGCATGTTTATCGAGCTTTTCCCGATCTGCATGACCGACCTCGTACCTCATATTACCGGGCAGCAGCGGCGTCAGGGCTTCGAGCTCGCAAAGGATTTCGCCGCTGAGCAGATCACCGCCGCTGGAGCCATCGTGCCAGACAGGTGCCCCGGTTACCGTTTGACCCAGGTCTATGTGGACAAACCCATAGGGCAGCACGGTGCGCGCGTTAGCCTGCATCTCACGATTCCCCGGCGGCGACGCTCCCGGAGAAGCGGTCGATATGGTCCCAGCCGGCTTGACGTCGAACGCCTCTTGCTGTCCCGGCTTCCGGCCGGGACGCAACTGAAATTCAACGGCATTCCCTTCCTGCAGACCGTCGAATCGATGCCCACGGGCAACACCGCTGCAGTGAAAAAAATACTCTTCGGGGCGGTCTGCTGAGCGGATAAAACCGAAGCCGTTATCGGCATGCAGTTTCTTGATGGTACCCTTAGGCATCGGTATGCTCCTGTGGCTTGATGGTCAGACGCCATGCGACGAGCCGGCCCTGTTGCCGATATTCGACGGCAAACAATTCCTTAATGGCCGATCCGTGCTCCAAGCCGAAACGGTGGAGGTCGCGCAGGGTATGAACTGGCATTTTCGAGCACGCGACACGGGATTCACTGCGGCCTTCGGTATGCTCTTCGATCCGCGCCCAGACACAGCCGCCCCCATCGCGGGCAACGACATGCAGCGCCGATGTGGCCCAGAACAGACGTGCCTCGGCGAGCGGCAGGTCAGCGAGCCATGGCGGCATCCCGCGGACCAAGGGCTCAAAGCCGCTGCGGCGGCCCGTGTCGTTCGTCACGTCGACGCTAAGCGGGTCCGGGTCGGCCCACGCCAGCAGCGGCGTGTCTTCCTGCCCCTTCTCTTTGATGAAGTCGGCAACACCGCGGAACTCTTCCGTGCCGTGGCTGACGACGAGTATGCACTGGCTCTCAGTCATTTCAGTTCCTCCAGCAAGCTGAGGTCGGGGATCGTCCAACGCAGCCAGCCATGGCCGCGCCACTGGCTGCCGCCTATGCCAATCTGTCCCGCTTTGGCCAAGTCGAGCAGGTCCTTCAGTGCCGCTCGCTCCCCGGGGTCGGCGCCTTCGATCACCATCTTCCAGGCGAAGCTCCCATGCATTACCGCCACCCGGTCGAACTTGGCGGAGCCGTATGCACCGCCCGCGAACTCGTCCTCGGCGTGATGCTGGAGCCAGGCAAGCTGAACCGGACCTTCCTCGGGAAGTGCGTCCCTGATCAGCAGCTTTGCGCCTTTCTCAACGGTCCCGAACAAAGTCTTGACCACCTGCGGGTCATCCTCCCCCCGTGCCCTCAGCAATCTTTCCAGGGCATGGCGCAGCGGGCCGCGCAGGCTGGACCCGGGGATGTAGGGCAGGCGCCTGACCTTCTGATCGGCGTCTCGTTGCTCAAAGGTGACGATGGCAAAGTCAGGGTCGAACGCCTCCGCCGGGTCTTTCTGCCCGTCGGGCGCGAGAAAACGCTCGTCCCAGGCGGCCGCCAGTTCCTCGGTGGCATGACCGCCGATCGACAGGCTGTCGATGCCGTAATCGTCCTCGTGCGCTCCGGCGCTCACCGAGCCGGTGATCTCGATCCAACCTGGCAGTTGGCCCGCCGTTGCATCGACCCGCTCACGCAGCGACGAGAAATGCTTTTCGATATAGGCCGGATAATCATCGGCCGCTTTGGCGCAGGGCCAGGTATCGAGAGACGCGTCAGTCAGCCGATATTCATACAGGTCGTCCAGCCGCATCCAGCCGAGGCCGCGCGCCACCTCGCGGCCCAGCAGGCAGCGACCGGCGGCCCAGTGGCCAAGCGCCTCCCGTGCCTGCTGCGCCGCGTCCGGGTCGCGCCTGGTATCCACTTCGAGCAGGAAGGGCCAGCGGGTCCCGGGGGGGAGGGTCTCCACATTGAACAGCGCACCGGTGGCCGCCGCGCCGGTGCGCGAGTCGATGGCGACGTGCTGCCGATAGGCCGGCCTGGTCCCGGCCGCCGGATGGCTATTGAAGAAACGCCAGACCGATGGTTGGCGACCATCCTGGCTGCCGGAGATGGTCAGGGGAACCTGACTCCCCAGCGACCGGCGCAGGGTCGCGATCAGGGCGCCGGCCAGGCCGGTGCCGCGCAGCGTCGGGCGGCCCAAGCCATTCCGGCAAAAAGGGCTGTCCACGGTCGTGTCAGGGTCATCGGTGCCGCCGACGCTCAGGAAGGACTCCTGCACCAAGGTGCCAACGAATAGGGTCCGATAGTCACCGTTCATCCGCGATTCTCCTTCTCGAATGGGACGCGCCATTGGACCAGGTAGGAGATCAGTTGGCGCTTCTCGCCCGGATTGCTGAGCCGTCCGAGCTCCTCTTTCAGCTTCAAAGGTTGGAAGGCGCTCCACGCCTTGCCCCCTTGCGGACGGCGCTGCGGAGCGGTGGTGATTTCATTCAACAAGGCATCCAATTGACCGTCAGTCTCCGCGGCCAGGGCACGCTCCCTCAACCATTGCAACTGGCTCAGGCTGGGACCCCCGGTCTTGATCTTGCCTGACAGTTGGCGGGCAATTGCAAGCAGTTCCTCCCTCCGGTTCGTGGGCGGATCGGCCTTCGGTGGCTTACGCCTGCCGATCTCCGCAACCGGCTGCGCATCGATCAGAAACCGCCCGCAACCCTCGCGCACGCGTTCGCCGAGGGCCGACTTGTCGGCGAGCAACCTGGCGAGCATCGCGCTGCCGGGTCCCTTGATGCGCCAGCACGAGCCCCGACGCAGTGCCAGGGCCGGGGCACGCTGCAATCCGCTGACGGCGTTGAAGCCGTGAATCGCCTCCGACTCGACCGCCTTCTTATCAATCACCCAGGCCGCCTGTTGCTCGACCCCGGCCAAGGCGCACAGCCGATCGATATCGAGATCATCGAGAAAGCCCAGGGACTCCCCGCGGACGATCAGATCGCTCACCAGGGTGAGTGTCCAGTCGTCGGTGAAGGTCGTGGTCCCGGGGTCTTGCCCCTGGACCACGCCAACCGACTCGACGATCGCCGGCTGTCCGGCCCGGCCGATCCCCAGCCAATCGCCACCGCAGAGCAGCGGCGCGAAGGCACCGAGGAAATCCCGGGCGGTCGCCTCATCGTCAAAGCGCAATTCTGCCTGGAAGCGGGTGTCCTCAGCGATCTCTTCCATGCTGAACAGGTTGGCATCTTTGCCCGAGTCACGCTCCGGGGTCGCATTGCGCAACCGCACGCTCATCGTCGGGTTATAGCGCAACCAGGGTCCGGTGTCCCCGGAGCGGCACAGATACTCGTGCGCCCCGGGACGCTTGGGCTTTTCGTCCGTCATCGGCTCCTTGTCGAGGCGGTCGAACTCCGGGGCGGCAGGGGACCGGCCGGCCCACCAGGGGATGTCCGGGCCATCGGCCCGCGGCTTTTCAGTCAGGATGGACAGCGGGATAGGGAGGACGGTATCGACCACCGAGGTGCCTTCAGGCAATGGCAACGCATCGCCCACCGACACCCGCTCGAATAGCGCCAGACTGTCCGGCCGACCGTTGTGGATCGCCCAGGCGATCAGCGCCCCCCGCAGCGTCTGACCGCGGATGAAGGAGTGGCTGCGGATCAGGTTGCCGGGATGCCCGGTGGCCGGCAGACACAGTGGCTCCAGATTGCGCAGTACGAGGCGCAGGCGCGTGCCGGTGGCGTTTGTCAGTGACTGGCCGGGGTTGATGGTGATCGGCTGCCAATCGAGCTTCACCAGCCCGCTGCCGCGGTTGCGCTCACCGCCGATGCGGTCGACGCGGTTCAGCAGGCGCTCGAGCAACGGTTGGAGGCTGGCATCCGCCAGCCGCAACTGGGCAAGGAAACGCGTACCCGCCGCCACGTGTTCGACAAAGCGCAGCGTATCCTCCTCCGGGGCGCGACCGCCATCGACGCGCTTGGTCGAACCCCAGACCAAGGTCGCGCCACCTGCGCTCACGCGCAAGGAGGTCATGCGCAGGGCGCCCCGGGTGCTGCCCGGCGTTCCGAGCAGATGGTTCAACTCCTCTTTCGTTGCCTTACCGAAGGAGACCAGGTCCATGCCGGCCTCGCGCAGGAGTCCCTTGAAGTGACTCACACGGATCACTGGCCGACCATGGCGGTCACGCTGCACCAGCGCATCGATGTCGCCGCTGCCGGTGCCGGTGCCGGTATGCAGGTCCTCGAGCGCCTCGACCTCGAGCCGGATGAACAGTGGCGATGCGGCTAGCTCAGTCATTTTTCTTGCTCCCGAGGCCGGCGATCTCACGGATACCGATGATGTCGAGTGCACGGGTCGCGTACATCGCGCCGCTGCCTACTCCAAGGGGTTCCCAGAGCTTTCCCTCGGCCCAGCCCAATTGCGTTTGAACGTCTTTCGGGAGTCTGGCGAAGGCCATTTCTCCCATCAGCCGGCCACCCTCGCAGGCGCCGCGCAGACCGCGCAGTGGCGAGCGTGCCGCCTTGCCTTCCTCGCGGGCGTCGAGTCTGCGGGCCGCGGTACTCAGACCTTCGAGACCGCCCGCACCAGAGACCCGATAGGGCCGGCCGGTCAGGAGCAGGGTCTCTTCCTTGTCGCCGACGGTATAAGCCACTTGCTCCCCCTGCCGACGGGCCTCGGCGACCCCCTCGAACCATGAGGGGGTGACCACCTGCCAATCGATGACGGAGGTCTTGTCGGCATCGGGCAGTGCCCGATAGAGCCGCTTGGCACTGGAGGCCAGGCTCTCCGCCAATTCGTGCAGCCGATGCAGCGGATAGCTCTGCTGCGCGATGGCGATGCCGATCGCTACATTCAGGGGCGGGCCGTCGGCCAGTCGATACTCGGTGAGTTCGCGGGCATAGCGCTCGCCGAATTCGAGCGCCTGATTGGCCCGGCAGAGCAACAGCAGGTCGTCGCCGCCAAGCATCAGGATCTCATAGGGGCGCTTCCCGTTCTGCGTGGTGAAGGTGCCGGTCAGGGCGGCCACCACGGCCCGGCGTACGGCAACGCGCATACTGTGGAAGAAGGCCTCGCCGTGGGCCTCCTGGTCGATCGGGTCGTCGCTCGGTGCCTTTTTCTTCCACGCGTTATAGCGCTTACCAATGCCGTTGCCGTCGGCGTGGATGAGCGCCAGATAGCCGCCGGCGGCGAGCTGCGCCAGGTCATCCGGTTCGCTCCAATGCCGGGCCTTGTCCGGATAGAGGGCGGAGCGCATCAGGCCGATGATGTCCTTGGTGCCGCCCGCGTAGAACCTGTCCCCCCACTGCTGGCGATGCGTGACCGAGCGCGCCTGCCAGCGTTCCTTTTCCTGTTCCGATGCCGGCCCTCTGCCGGTCTCCTGGCAGACCTGCAATACGGGCAGGTCCATCAACTGGGTCTCCCGCGGACCGGCTTTCCGTTCGAGGCTCACCTCGTAGAGCACACCGGGCAGCCGTTGCGCCAATTGCTCTTCCGCTGCATGCAGGAAGTCCCGGGCCGCCGGCTCGTTCTCGAAGACCGCGATGAAATGCCCGCCGTCGCGGGCGAGGATGCCCTTGCCATAGAGTGCGGCCGGATCGTCTGGATCGACGGTCGCGTGCAGGGGGTCATCCGGATACTCTTCGCCCAAGCCCGCTGGCCAGTCCAGAGGCTTCCCCCTTGAACCGATCAACTTGGGTAATTCGTGTCGCATCGTCTGCCCGATCAGGGCATTGGCGCCGAGCATGGCCCTGAGTCGTGGCACCTCGAAAATGAAGGTCTGCACACGCTTGAGACTGATTTCGAGCTTGACCATGGCCATTTATCCCTCGATCACCCGGTTCAATACGTCCTTCAAATGTCCTGAGACGGCCGCAGTCAGGTCAGTCTCCCCGAGAGCAGTCAACAGGCTTGACGCCTTGGTAGCGGAGAGAAAATTCTGTCCGAACGGTTTGTCGACGGCATCGATCAATCCGGAATTTTTCATGCACCGCTTAACGTCGTCCAGATCGACAAGTTCACTTGGGCCATGCACGAGAAGATTCCTGAATCTTTGCGGCTCGCCATTGTAAGCCAGCCGCATCTCGTCAAGCGCTTTGGCCGCGCTTGATTGTCCGCCGACGCGTTGTTTGAGCCAGTGAGGCCAGCTCCACATCAACCTACGCACGCGATGGTGGTCCCGCCCCTTGGAGTTTCGTTCAAGGAGCCCCTCAGTAAATAAGATGTGCTCCGGGAGCAAGGCGCCCACCAGACAGTCATAACCGCGGTCCGGTTGCAATCCGAGTTCACGGATGCGGGCGTCCCCTGCGATCAGCTCCCAAGTTGACGATTCAATGAGCGTAGCCAGCCGTTTCAACGCCCCGGCGACATCTCCCATACACAGGAAGACCTCGATCTGGCAGGCCGTCAGGGCGAAGGGTGGAAGTTGGCGACCTTTGATAGTCAAGCGGGTGCCCGAGAGCTCCAGCAGCGGCCCCAGCCCGTCGCGGACCTGCCTCGCCCACGGCAGATTCGCGGCCCGGCTCGCCAAACCATAGGCACCCGCGTACTCGCCATTGCGCAGTGCCTCGGCACAGTGAAAGCGCAGCGTCTCCCGTTCCGCCACGCGGGTGTCGTAGTTCAACGGGGCCGCCGTGGCCGGCCCGCGCTCCGGCTGGTCGAGCAGACTGACATTGGATTGACCGACGCAGGTGGCGGGCACCCGCTCGATGAGCGGCTTGAGCGGCGGCATACCGCCGCTGGTGGTCACCGCGATCTGCCGGGCGGCGCCGGGGGCCGGGTTCCAGGCCTGGATGGCGGCGCTCAGGCGGCTCACCACCTGCTCCTGCGCGGAGCTGTCTTCCATCGCCTCGTCACCGGCCAGGATGTCCACCCAGGTGCTGGTGCCTGGCACGAGTCGCCCCGGCACCTGGCCCTGACCGTCGACCCAGTCCAGCCCAAGCCGCTCCGCCAGGCATTTCGCCACGAGTGGACCGGAGCCAACGGGTTCCCACGGGGCCTCCGTGAAACCGTCCGCGCGGCGGGTATTCAGTACGAGGACGGTGACTGGGTTGCCGGCGAATGTTTCGCGTGCGACGGGCAGCAGCGCCTCCACCTTCGGACAGTAAAGTGGCAGTTGCGTCTCGCCTTGGTTCGGTAGCGTGTCCGCCTGGCCGCAGATGCGGTAAGCCGGGTCCTGGGTGTGCCGGAGGTGCTGGATCGATGCCAGAAAGTCCTCGCCCTCCTGCTCGAATACGAGCCGCAGCTCACGCGCCAGGTCGCGGTTGATGGCCTTGGGCAGGGTATTGTCGAACCGGACCTGCCCGTGGCGCATCAGGGCCAGCAGCCCTTCATGCACGGCGCGCACGCCCGCCCGCCCGACCTCGAAGCGCTGCGGACCGATCCACTGGCCGTAGTCGTCCTTGCTCCAGACCGGAAACTGCACGTCGCTCACACCGACCGAGATGATCCACAACCAAGCCATCTTTATCCCCTCCAGACAGACAGTTCATTGCAGTGGGATCAACTCGATCCCGCCAAAGCCCTTATCGGCGTTCTCGCCGCCACCGCAGGTCGCAAGCAGGCTCAACCAGGGCAGCACGGCCGCGTCCACACTCAGGATGGCGTGGCCGCTCCAGGTCAACGACTCGAAGACGCAAGCGTTGCCACGGCTGCCCATCGCCAGCGGCGTTGCTTCGATATCCACTTGCTCGACGCGTAGCCCTTTCGGCAACAAGGCATCGGCGACATGGTGGGCGAGGTGCCCGCCCAAACGCTGCCAGACCCCCTCTTGTGCGCACAGGGCGGTCAGCTTGTGGGCACGGGTGCGCATGGCCTTGCACAGTTCATGCGCCACCGCGGCGGCATCGGGACTCAGGATCGCCGAGCGGGCGTTCTTGCGCACCAGCCACGGGGTGACGAATGCCAAGTGCCAGCGCGTGGCACCGGTGAGCTCCAGGTCGGCGAGCGTCGCGACGGCGAGTGGTCTTGCCCCATTGAGGCGATGGCGCTCACGCAGGCAGCGCGCCGCCCAGCCGAGCGCACGGCGGGCGGTTGCTCCAAGCGCGACGAGCCGAAGTTCTCCCAGGGTGGGCCGCCACTGTACCGAGAGCGTGGCCATCCGCCATTTCAGCGCACCTCCCCCGATATTCACGGGAAACAGTGCATCGGCGCGGCAGCGGCCGTCGGGCTGAGCGCAGGAGTGGCCTGACTTGGCGCAGATCTGATCCACACCAGCGGCACAATGCTCCAGCCAGGCCCGCGACCGCAGGGTGTCGCTAAGAACCGTCAGTCCGAGGCCAGGTGGCAAGGCGCCGGCGGGATAGCGCAGCACCCCCGCGGGCAGGTCACGCCACAAGGCCGCCAGATCGCGCGCCCCGCGCACTTCGGGGATGTGCTCAGGGCGGCCCATCCAACCCCTCCACCACCGTGCTCCAGCCGCGCAGATCGAGCGGTGCATTGAGAATCGCCGAGACCGTCTGCGGGCTGATGCCCAGCAACTCGCCAACCTCCTTCTGGCTGCGTCCCTCGGCCACCGCGCGGCGGACGATGACGGTGCGGATCACCTTCAATACATTGTCCAGTGTGTGCCGGTTCGGTCCGAAGTCCATTCCGGCCAACACCTGGCACGCCTCCGCGAGCAGTTCCCGCGTGTCCCGCAGCTGTTTGGCCTGCACATAGGCCGTCCGCTGCGGGTGCGCACCCGGACTGCGGACGGCGGTCGTGGCCAGCAGCGACTTGAGGTCGTGCAGATTGTGGGGGTAGAGATCAGTCAACAGCTCATACTGGAGGCGCTCTTTGACCTTGCCATCGAGCGCACCCAATTGCCGGACCAGGGCCTCGCCGAGCTCGACGACATCCGCGCGGGAGCCCAGCGCCGGGAGTTCGACGTGGGCCGCCCCCCGGAGCCCATCGCGTACCAGCACCGCCAACGGGACGGCCGGCGGCCGATCGGTCCGGAACGTGGCCGCAACGGCCATATCGGGCCGCTCGGCGGCGAGCAGCGCCAGGCCACGCAAGGCCGCCGGCGGCCAGGTGTCCAGACGGTGGATCAGCAGGGTGGCTCCCGCCGGCAACTCAGGGGGCGCCGCCGGCTCCAGCCAATGGGCCACGTCGCCCCCGCGCCAGATGGCAAATTGCCGGCAGGCATGCCATTTGCCGCTGCCCGCCGGCCCCTGCACCACCAGCCGCTGGGGTAATTTCCGGTTGCTGGCCGCCTTGTGGAGCGCCGCGTAGGCGGCCTGCACCGGCGGGTCGTCTACGATGGTATCGGGCAGCAGCGTCCGTCGCGCCTTGTCGGACAGCGGCACTGTTCCACGCGTTCGCTCATTAAGCCGTCGGTCGCGTGCCGCCAGCACATAGGGCGGGCGCACTTCGCGCACACCTTGCTCGCGCGAGGTCTCGATCAGCCGCACCTTGTCCAGCCGCAGGCAGTTGGCGGCGAGCAGCAAGGTGGATTGCATCGCCCAGGTGCCCGAACTGACGTGAAAGACGATCTCGTCGGCCCGCTCGGGTCCAGAGATCGGGATGGCCGCCCACACCTGTTCGTAGAGCGCGTTCAGATCGGTCGGCCCGTCGGGTAGCACGACCGCGTGGCGCTCGACCGTGAGCCCGTCCAGCCCGAGCCCCGGCACCTGGCCACGCAGGGCCTCGCAGAAGTGGGCGCGATCACTCCTGCCGGCACGGTCGTCGTCAAGCAGCAAGAGGCGCGTGCGGGCCGGCGGTATGTGGGGTTGAAGCGAGGCAAGCCCCCGCAACAGGCGCCGGATAGGACTGAGGTTGTCGCCCTGGGGCTCAAGGAAGTCCAGATCGGTCTTGCCGATGAATGAGAGTACGAGGCGGGTCGGGTGCTTGGCCATGGTCGTTCAGGAGAAAAAATAATCGGAAATGGTGCCGTCGCCCAGGCGTAGTGCCGCTTCACCGGGTGGTTCCGGCATCAGCGGCGCCTTTTCCGGCGTGGGCATGCCGACGGCGTATTCGAGCAGCATGCGCGCGAGAAAGCGCTCGGACGGATCACGGCGGCGGATGGCCGCCAGCACGTCTTTGACCCTGGTGGCGTCCCGGTCCCCGCGCCCGGCGTCGTGATCGAGATCGCGTTCGGCCTGCTCGCCCGGGTAGTTCAGCGCGGCCAGCAACTCCCCGCGCCGGGGCACGGCCCGCAGCTCCACCAACAGGGCCATCCAATCCCGCCAGCGGATCAGCGGGTCGGGCAGGTCCAGCCGCCCCGGCTGATAGAGGCGGGCGAAGCTGCGCCGCACCACCTGGCCCAGGGCCGCGGCGTCGTTCGGATGGCACAACAGACAGTCGTGGATACTGCCGATCTCGGTCAGGCCGCGTGCTTGGGCGTCCAGCAGGGTCATTGCCAGGTGGGTTGCGTCCAGGCTATGGATCAGGTTGGGCAGCAAGGCGTCCTGCTGCTTGAGCGGATCGACGGTGCCAGCCAGCCGCTGCACGTCGATCCGTACCACCTTCGACCCGAGACGCGCGGTGGCGCTCGTTCCCTTCAGCGCGAACTTGTCCTGGCAGACCGGGAAACCGAGCGGAGACTGCCACAGCAGTGGCAGCCCCGCACAGTCTTTGGTGCCCGCGGCGGCTTTGGCGGTCTTCTTCAGCCAACCGGAAAATGCGTTGACCGAGGGATAGCGTGCCGCGAGCACGGCATGCAGATGCCCGACGATCGCCAGCGCGACATAGGCGGCAAAGGTGCGTTTCTGCTGCCACTCGGTGCCTGCCGAGAGCGTGGCCAGCTCGTCGGTGCCGCGAAAGGCCGCCCTGCGCGATGCAGCGAACAGACCCTTGGTGCTCGTGGCGACGAAGACGCGGCGGGCCTGGTCCTGCTCCTTCCAGGCCAGGAGCTCATCGAGCTCAGACTGCGCCGGTGGTGCCTTCAGCCATTGTTGCTCGAATGCGTCCGCGATCGCCTCGAGTACATGGGGCGCTTGCGCCCCCCGGCTCGCACCGTACGGGATGGTCATCACCACCTTCTTCGCGGTCTCGCGGTTCACCCAGGCGCGCCGCAGCGGGGACGCGGCCAGCCAGGCGTCGGCCAGTTCGAGTCCGCGGCGATGCACGGCATCCCCCCGCCCCAGGTGGAGGCACCCCAGGGCCGCCCCGGCCGCCGTGGCCAGCTCACTGTAGATATCCCCCGGCAGGCCATCCGCACTTGGCAGCACATTCACCGCGCGCGCCAGCTCGGCATCGCCCATCAGCGCGGCGATATGCTGCAGGCCATTACAGGTGCCGTCGATCTGCACCGGCAGGTGCACTGGGGCCGCGGGGTCCCGCGTCCACTGCCTATAGGCGAGACAGAAGGCGAGGAATTGCATCGGCTTGCCGGACACCTGCCGCCAGAATGGCTCGGTCAGCGGCGATCCGGCACTGGCCAGGATCTCGGCCTCATGCGCCACCACCCAGCGCTCGCGCTCCTCCAGAGTGACCACCTCCCGCCCGGCGATCTTCAGGTCCTCCAGCAGGCGCCGGCGCCGCACGAGATTGGCCCCATGCCGCCGCAGTGCGCATACACCCGCCGGGGAGAGCACCCGGCCACGGGGAAATTCGAACAGCGCCCGCTGCAGGTCTCCGCCCTGAGGCGTCAGCCAGGGTGTCTCCGCATAGATGCGCCCGCGGTAATCGGCCTTCCACGGGAGATAGAAGATCACCGGCGCGGCGTCCGGTTCGGCCGGGCATAGCGCCTTGACCACGCGGTCTGCCAGCGGACTGTCCAGGAATTCGCCGGGACGCTCGATCTTGGCGCGCGTGCCGGACTTGACCGGGGCGTAGAACGCTTCATGCACCCAGGCACGCAGTTCTGCCGGGGCGTCCGTGTCGCCCTTGGCGGTGGGGTCCGGTTCGGCCTTGCCGCCGCCGATCGCGATCAGGCGGCGCGCCCAGTGCAACAGGTCGCGGTTGATCCGCCAGGGTACCGCCTGCTGGATGTTCACCGCCTCGACATAGCGCAGGAACTCCGGCGCGCGCTGCGCTGCCTCGGTGGCGTCGGCCTGGAGCCGGCGCAGAAAGGCGTTGCTGCGGCGGTAGCCGATCAGATCGACGCGGAAATAATTTTGCTCGTCGCCCTCCGCCGGACCCGGGTCGCCGGGCCGGTAAGCGACCGGCTGCTTCAAGGGCTGCACGGTGAACCTGAAGGGCAGCGCGGTCAGCAGGCGCTCGATGCGCTGCGCCAGCGCCGGCTGAAGCAGTGCAATGTACTTTTGCGTATAGGGTCGGCCGTTCCGGGACCTGGTCTCGCCGGTGCGAACGGCGAACCAGTCGCCCAATACCGCGAGCAGCGTGTCGAGCAGGACGGCCGCGATCAGGCGCAGGTCCTCGGCCTTGGCCGTCTCGTCGGTGCGGTCATTGCGCAGCCAGTGCCAGGCGGCTTGTCGCAGCAGGGCGGTCAGCGCCCCTAACACATGCGGGTAATCCGCCTGCCAGCCCGCGGAGCCCGGCGTCAGGGTTTCGTCATCCGCCCCGCGGTCGTCCTCCGCCGTGTCGTCATCAGCCCCATTCGGTGACTCGACCCACTGCAGCGCCAGCGCGGCGCACAACGCGTGAACGCCGAGGCAGAAAGCGTCGCTGACCGTCTTCGGTACCTCGTCTTTCTCCGACGCGGCGGCGGAGCTCTCCAATACGTTCGCGGGAAACAGGGCGGCCCACAAGCTCTGAGCCGCGGGCCTTGAGTCCGGCGCGACGAACCCCGCGGACAGCGCCTTCGCGAACGCGAGCAGCGCCTGGTCATAAGACGGCCCCGCCGCTGCCGCCGCATCTCCGAACAGCTCACGCTGGATCGCCTGCGCCAGCGCTTGGCGCAACGCACCCTGCCGCGACTCGCCCGGAGCGAGCTCGCCGAACTGCGAGGCTGAAGAAATCCATAGAGAGACGCTCATGCCGAACACCTCACATACCGTCGCTAGGTGAGGGGATTATCCGGATCTATCGCGGTGTAAGCAACATAAAACCGTCTCGGTCTCACGGCTGTCCACGCCGGCCCTTCAGCCGGCGGCTGCGGCGTCTCTCTGCACGGCTGCTTTCAATAGCACAACTCAAGCCCATCCCCGGCAGCTAAGGTGCGCAAGCGATAACCAGATCATCGCTGAAAGTCCCGACCTGCTTGTCTTTCAGCCGGTATACCGCGGTGTAGCGCCGCAACTCGGGCGCGCCCATATGAAGTAACGGGCGGTCATCCACGAAAGGCGAGGCCATCACATGGGCCAGCAAGACCCAGTCCTCATCGCCTTCGCGTTTACAGTAGAGATTGATGCCGTCGCTCTCACGCTTGGTGAAAGTCAAGACGAGCACACCGGCGGTCTGATCGATCGCGGCCAAGTCGGGTTTGGCGGCGGTGAGATCGACCAGGTGTTGAGGCCCTTCGATCCCGAGCACATCACCCTGTGCCTGGGTATAACCGCGATGCGCCTTGATCTGCCGGACCAGCGCCCGGAATTCAAGCTCCAGATGACGACGACTGGCGTTCTTTTCTGTCGTCGCCCCCTTGGATGCCGCAGCGGCCTTGCTGGCCAAGGCGATCTTGGCCTCAAAGTCCGCGGCTGCTGCGATGACGGGAGTCACATCCTCTTGCCTGACCCCATAAGTCTGGAAGTCAGACATCAAGGTTGAGGTGGCACGCGCCACCGCAACCGCGAGGTCACTGTCTTTATTGGGGAGAAAATCGACTTTTGCCATGTTGGCATTCTCCTTTCAGACGATGCTGGAGTGCTGGCGGCGCTCCCTCGCCTGTGCCCAGGATCGCGGCGGGTCGTTCGCCCTGGAATCACACCATTGCAGAACGGAGCCATTGCCTTCCAGGACGCGCGGGTGCCATTTCGGGATGCACCGGTACCATTCCATGATCCAGTCGTACCATTCCAAGACTCACCCAGAGGGACGAAGGTTTCGACCGTGCGGCGGCGGGGCTCAGACGTGTGGTTCCAGAGTCCAACCGTGCGGTTTCAGAGCGCAACCGTACGGTTGGAGCGCAACACCATGTGAACCCTATGTAACACGATGAGATATCTCGTCTTATGGTGCTTTGGGTGAGTCTTGGAATGGTGCGGTTACAGAGCGCAGACGTGCGCGGACAGACTGTCGACGTACCGCCGCGGTGTTCATCCGTGCCGGGCCATTCTCCGCGCCTACGGCCCCACGCCCGGTTGGTACGATTTCAGTCTGGCGCGGCTTCCGGCGAAACCCCAGTGGTGCGACATCAGCTTCACCCGCCATGGCTGAACCACCCGACGGCGCGTCTCGCCTCTGCACCCTCCTAAAATCCCTTGCGGGTGTCGCCATGACAATTGGCCTCGCGGCGATCTATCCGCGGCATGGACTGGTTAAGTTCGCCTGGGGGTTCGCCGCGAAGCGGTCTTGCCATGCAACAAGTCTAGTACAACTGGGAGCAAAAACCAGGTTAAATCCCACGTTCTTTCTGGCAATTGATAAGCATCGCCCGGATGGGTTAAATCATTCTCAAGTGTCGGGGTAAGAGCGGTCCTCCGGGTCGCGATGGTTCGGTCCGGGAGGCGATGGCCGGGGTAGCCTTGATCATATACCGGCCACGGATTCCACCGCGGCTGCATCCAGGCTACGACTGCAATACGTACCGAATACTTTTACCATCTCACTGGGGTGCGGCGTTCCCAGGAATGCGGCGCTTCGCGCCTAATGCATCAGTGGGATGAGCACGGCCTCTCTGCACGGCTGCTTCCCATAGCACAACACAAGACGACCATCGTCATTCCTGCCACCAGCACACAGGAGGTCGAGGCTTTAGCGGGTCCGGCGTGCAAACACCACTGATTGCTCGGCCTTGATCATCTTGCCGGCCGTCCCGGCGTTTAGGTCGACCTCCAGGCCGTCTGGGAGCGCCGCACCCCAGTGCGGCGAGACCTCGCAAACACCCCCAGTGCTGCAGCTTACGGCGAGGCCGGGCCGCACTGGGGTGCGGCGCTCCCAGCGGGGCACACTGTGCTTCGCGCCCGATGCCTCAGTGGCCGCAACGATGATCACGGCCTCCATGCACGGCTGCTTTCAATAGCGCAGGAGAACAATCATGGCATTCGGTCTGTTTCCAGCGTGTCTCTGCACGGCTGCTTTCAATAGCGTGTTCGGTGTCGAGTGGGATCGGTCTCCGTTTCCAGCGTGTCTCTGCACGGCTGCTTTCAATAGCAGACCCGCAAATATAAGGCGATCTCACGCGAGTTTCCAGCGTGTCTCTCCACGGCTGCTTTCAATAGCTCGACCTCAGCCCGAAAGAGCGTACTGAGTCGTTTCCAGCGTGTCTCTGCACGGCATCTTCAATAGCGCGTTACGACCTTGATAAAAATCCCAGCCCGGTCCCAGCTAGCAAGACCTGGACCGCTTGGCGCAACGCAGCCCGCCGCGACTCGCCCGGAGCGAGTTCGGCGAACTGGAAGGCTGAAATAATCCATAGAGAGACGCTCATGCCCAACACCTGACGTACCGTCGCTAGGTCAGGGGATTATCGGCATCTATCGCGTTGTAAGCAACATAAAATCGTCTGGCTCTTGCGGCTGTCCGCGCCGGCCTGCGGCACCGGGTCGTCAGCCAGCGGCTTCGGCGTGTCTCTGCGCGGGCACTTGGTCATTGTTGCCACCGCTGCTCCAGCTTTTCGCACTGGAGGTCGAGGCTTTACCGTGAAAGTCGCGCCGGGAGCGCGCTCCACCTCTCCCTCCCCCCGTGTGGGGGAGGGCCGGGGAGGGG